>JBKPOZ010000186.1:0-30892 GCA_046733355.1 Pseudomonadota bacterium
CGAGCTTGGCCGGGTTGAAGAGGCACGCAGCGAAATAGAGCAGGGCCTCGAGCAAGCGCGTGCTTGCGGGGTCGGCTTCATGCTTCCGATGATGCGAGGCTGGCTGGCCGAGGTCTGCGCCCGGTCGGGCGAAAATGAAACAGCGCTGTCGATGGTTGAGGAAACATTGAGTGAAATCGGGGATGTGACAGGCCGGGCGTGGGAATCCGAGCTGTGGCGTCAAAAAGGGGAAATCGTTCTGTCACACGGGCCGGCCAGATTCGGCGAAGCGGAATTCTGTTTCAAAAGCGCAGTTGAAACAGCGCGCCGCCAGAGCGCGAGATCGCTCGAACTGCGCGCGGCCACCAGTCTGGCAACGCTTTGGCAATCGCAAGGACGGCCGGACGACGCGCGCGATCTCATCGCGCCGATTTGTGCCTGGTTCACAGAAGGGGCTGACACGCAGGATCTCAAGCGCGCCCGCAACGTCGGGATGGCCGTCGGCATTTCTGATCTTCGGCACGTGAATTAGCTTGCCACCGCACAATCCCATTATTAATGTGTTGAGCAGCGCAGAAAGCCTTCGATCTGTTTGAGACCAGGCTGGGTGTGTCTCGGTTCGAGCGAGCTCCGCATATCAGATCGTATGTGCGTACAAAGTAATCGCGCGCGAGCACGGTGGAGATTTCCAATGGCAGGGTCAGTAACAGAGTGGGTCACGGTGAGCGGCGGCATTTCCATCATCGCGCGCGAGACGCGGGAAGTCTGGTTTCACAAGCACGCGACCGGTGCGCAAGACACCGCAGACCCATTTGCAACGCCGATGACCGGCCCGGGCACACCGGCCAGCACGATCGGCCTGCTCGACGGCGCGATAAATCTCGGCTTTGGCGGAATCGAAAAGCCGGCTGCCACGCCGGAGCCGACCATTCCGGCCTATATCGCTGCCTTGGTGGGCGCCTATCACACCTCCGTCGACACGCCGCGAAATCTCCGGCGCGCTGCCGCGCGGTTTGCGCAAACGGGGAGGCCCGAGGTCGCCGCTTATCTTGAGCAGCGCGCCCGCGAGGAGACCGGCCACGATCGCCTCGCCCTGAAGGATCTGCGGGCACTTGGCGTAGCTGGCGAACGCCTCGTCGCCAACTACATCCCGGAAGGCATCAAGCCGCTCTGCAAGCGCTTCGACGAGCTCTGTGCGCAGGACTATCCAATCGGCTCCATCGGTTATTCATATTGCCTGGAGCGCATCGCCGCGCTCAAGACCAAGAGCGACATCGAAAAAATACAGGCGCTCTGCCCCGGCGGCGATGCGACCCGTTTCCTGAGGAGTCACAGCTCACTTGGAAGCGAAGTCTCGCATGTCGAGGAAACGATAGATTTCGTCGCCTCTCTGCCTGCAAATGACCGCATCGCGGTCGTGCAGGAGGTCTATGAATCGACATTGCTCCTGGCGGACGGATACAATCACGAGCTCCTCAAGTCGGAGGCGGAGGTGATCGAGGAGCTTGAGCAGGCGCTCGGGGACGCCCTGCCGTTTCTTCACCCCTCAGGCGCTTCGGGTGATGAACGGCACCCGGCTCAAGCTCGAGGTGAGCCGCTGTCAGCCTGAAATATTGTCGGTGTTCTCGCAGATACCGGAACAAGGGGGTCACGGATGAACAAGCATGCGTTATCGATTGCGCTGGTACTGGCGTTGGATATGCAACCACGATCGCTTTCTGCAGCGGATATTATTGCGCAGTTTTATAATGATGGGCCCGATCAGGCTTGCGTCGAGTATTCGTATCTTCCGACGGGAAACCGAATTAGTCTTCAGCTAAGACCGGGTATGGGTGCTACTTCTCGATTAGATGTGCTTCCGCCCGGGGTCTACTCTCAGGTGCAAGTCTACACAATGCAAACTGGTTTGCCGCCGGTGGGCGCATCGTGGCAGATTTTTCCTTCCAACCCTCCACGTAATAATTCCGAGCTTTTCACTGTCATTTTCCAAATTCGGGGTCGTGATGCGTGGGCCACGACTTATTATACTGATGGAACGAGTGCTAATGCTTCCGCAAGCCTTTCGCCTACCGCGTTGGCGTGTCCTTCGCCAAAGTAACACCAGGTCTTTCCATCAGCTAATCTCATCCCGGCTTTAGGCTTACTGCGTCAGAGACGCTCTAGGGTACGCAAAATCGTGTGGCTCTCCCGGGACAATGTGCGAGCGAGCGCGTTATCCCAGCTCAAATCGAGTGCCTCCTGGGTTGCGCGATCTCGATTTGGGTTATGAGGGCTTCGGGTCCAAACTGCGACTAACGCTGCCTACGTCTGCTATCGGCTCAACGAGGGGTCATTACATTTACATTAGCGGCTTATGGGGGTGCCCCGCTCAACCGCATATCACTGAGAGCTGCGCGGCGGATTCATGGAGATTGTTGTCTTTGCGCAGCCGTAATCAGATCACTGGATTTCGTCAGTCGCCTTGCTCAGGGTAGCTTCGTCGACCTTGTTGCCGTTTGCGTCCTCGATCCAAACCTCCGCCCCCTGGCCTCGCCATTTTTCTACTTTGGAAATGGCGTGGTTGAGATTGTCTGAAATTGATTCGGCGATGTAGTTATCCCCCTTAATTTTGATTTTCCAGGTCATATGACAACACCTTTGCTCGCCGTGTTTACGTTTGTTTAGGACGATTCTTTATCGCGCGCGTGAGCTGAGCCAGCATGCCATCGAATATGTGACCCGCATCCCCCTCGGCATCCTCGTGCGGCATTTCCTTATACATGCTCAAAAGCGCATCGCGAAATTCTTCGTATGAAAGCGAACCCTTCTTGTCGAGCCCATTAGCCAGCGCGAGCAAGGCCGCGATAAGTGCGGTGATGGCCTCGGTGCTGGCACTTTTAGACTCTGCCATTTGTTTGCTCCTCTCTAGCCCATGACCTTCTGCAGGGTCATGGTCGATTGCGTCGCACGTCAGTTGATGGTCCGAATCCATTTTGGATCAACGGCAAGTCTCAATTCGCACTTGGGAATGGCCGGCAATCCCCGCTTTGGCGACGTAGCAGACCCGCAAACGATAGCGTCAAATGTCGACTGCCGGCCGGCGCTGAAAATGAAACGAGATACAGTCATTCATCGGGTTCGCGCCTGCGTTCCCATCCGCTGCCCGTTCTTACCAGGCTCTCACCTTCTACCCAGTGCTCGCCTACGGGTTCGATGGTGATAGAATCGACAGCGCCAATTCTAGGGTCATCGGCATCGGCGATCGCGACCTTTCTGGCATCGTCCACCGTATCAAAGTCGCCCGTATAGGTAGCAAGCAAGGCCGGCATAATTCCCGGGAAGCGGGGTTTGGCAAAATAGCCGATGCTGAATTTCATGCCCGCAAGATAAAACGGCAACCGCCGATCAGCAACGGCTGCCCAAAGGCGCAGCGGCGCTTGCGTCCACCGGACCAAAGAACGCTCCGGTGAATGCCGGGTCTAGGGGTTAGTCCGCTGCAGTCAGCGCCATAACGTCCGAAAGTCATCACTCTCGCCCCGCGATTGAATACCCACACCCCGCGGCTCTGCCGTCGCACTACCTCCCGCCGCGATTTCGTGCCTTCGCGCTTTTCAGCCGTCGGTCGTATCAGCGCGTGGTTAGATCCTCGCAACCGGCGGCTGAAAACCTGCATAATGGCGAACCTAGGCTTTGCCCGAAAGCGAATTGGCGATTTGGGGCGCGCGCCTAGTTGGGACCTTGCGTTTTCGCGGGCGCAGGTGTGAAATGATACTAAGGCACCCGGCACACGGTCAGGTGTCGTGGCAGCTTTCATCAGGGAAGGGTCAGTGGCAGGACCAGCTGGTATCAAGAGGAGAAGGGCTAGCGGAGATATTACGATCCCGGACTTTCAATTGGACCCAGATGCTGTTCCCGGCATTGCGCAAGTGATCGTCAATAGTTGGACAGGAGACGCAAGCCTCGCAAATATCCTTGAGCGTGATACCACCCCCGGGTCCCCCACAAGAGGGATGGCCACAGCAAGAGCCCGCCAACAAGCTACCGACGCAATCAATAAGGCGGCACCGCATTACAATTTTTTGCGGTGTGTAATAATCTCGGAAAAAGAGCACGATGAGGGATACACGATGGAAAATGAGAACGATCTGGTCTTTGTGCTCCCAAACCAAGGCCGCGTAGATCCCGCCGGAGCAGATCTTCTTAGCTCGGCTAAATTGCTGATGGCCTGTACGCCGAACGGGATTTAGAAACTTCGGGGCATTGACGTGAGGCCGCGCTGTATCGGCGCGGCCTGTCTATTTAGTGGGCGCTCGACGCCCGAGCTTACCTCGCGAAGGCCGATGCCGGCGCGCTCGATCAACTCAGACGTTGGGGAGGTGGGCTACCACTCTGCTTCGGGTGAAAACCCGAATCCGCTTCAGCAGCGCTTATGTCTGCTTCTGGCGATTGCAGACATTATTCACATGGACTGATGACCGCGAAACGCCAAACCAGAGATCATGCGCCACAACAATAGTCAGCAGGAAGCAAGCCGATCACATCGAAGTGTTGATTGACCAGAGGCCATAAAACAGGGCATCCACCGTTCTCACCATTTCTTCGAAGCGATTCCTCCTGAGAACCGGGACACCATGACAAATCGATGCACGACGGCCCAGGCCCGCGAGGTAGTCCGGCGATGGGCAGCTGAGGCGATTGTAGCGCTCGCGGGCGTGAGCGCCTTGGCCGCCGTGACGGCGCTGAGTGCGCCTGCGCCCACTCACGCCGCGCCCCGCCAGGCCTCCCCCCCGAGCGCACCACCGAGGCGGCGGCCCCGCGCAACGCGGGCGAGCCGATCATGGCGATCGTCTCGATCAAGAGCCAGAACGTGACGATCTACGACGCCGATGGCTGGATCCTGCGCGCGCCGGTGTCGAGCGGAACCAAGGGACGCGAGACGTCAGCCGGCGTGTTCAGCGTGTTAGAGAAGGACAAGGACCATCGCTCGAGCCTCTATGACGATGCGTGGATGCCGCACATGCTGCGCATCACCTGGAATGGCGTCGCCTTGCACGGCGGGCCCTTGCCCGGATACGCGGCCTCGCACGGCTGCGTGCGAATGCCCTTCGGCTTTGCAGAGAAGCTGTTCGACAAAGTCCGCATCGGCATGCGCGTGATCATCTCGCCGAATGACGCGGAGCCGGTCGAGATTTCCCATCCGGCGCTGTTCGTGCCGAAATCCGAGGCCATTGCGGCCGCGCCGGGTCGTGCCGAAACGCTCGCCCGGGAGGCGGATGAGGCGGCCAGGCTGGCGCAACAGACGAAGAACGCTGCCGCACTCGCGGTGAAGCAGGCGGCCCCGCTCGCGGCGGCGCTGCGCAAGCTTGAACTGGCCAAGACTCGCGCCGATGCGGCGCTTGCGGGCGCAGAAAAGGCGCTGGCTGCCGCGAGGACCGACCAGGCGAGGGCACGCGCCGAGGACCAGAAGCAGAAGGCCGCTGCGAAAGTAGACGAACTGCAGACGCAGCTCGATGCCGCCAGGGCCACTGCGAAGTCCAGGCTTGACGCTGCCAAGGCGCCCCAGGATGCGGCCAAAGCGGCCGAGACCAGGAAGGCCGACGCCGAAAAGGCGGCAAGCGAGGCAAAGCTCGCCCTCGAACCGGTCTCGGTCTTCATCAGCCGCGCGACGCAGAAGCTTTACGTGCGGCGGAACACGCATAAGCGGCTGGATCAGGGCGAGCTGTTCGATGCGACGATTGAGGTGCCGGTCACCATTCGCGATCCCGACAAGCCGATCGGCACGCATGTGTTCACGGCCATGGCGCGCACCGACCGCGGCCTGCGCTGGACCGCCGTCACCATCGACAGCGGGGACGTCGCCAGGGCGGCGCTCGACCGCATCACCGTCCCGCAGGATGTGCTCGATCGCATCGCGCCGACGGCATTGCCGCGGTCCTCACTCATCATTTCCGACGAGCCTCCGCACCGCGAGACCAACTATCGCACGGAGTTCGTCATTGCACTGAACAACCAGCCGCAGGGCGGCATGATGAACCGCGCGCGCTCGCCCGATATGCGCATCGGTTTCGGCTGGGGTGGCTGGGGCGGCGGTCAGTACTACGATCCGCGGCAGAACAACCGGAACTATTATTATCAGCGGCCACAGCGCTGGTGGTGAACGCGCTGCGCGAGCTAATTTACTGCGTCACAACGCATATCTGCTTCGTTGTCATGGCCGGGCTTGTCCCGGCTATCCACGTCTTTTTGCACGCAAGACGCGGATGCGTGGAAGAAGTCCGCGCATGACACGGGGACCGTCAATGCGCCACGATCGTTCCCGGCTCGGTCTCGTCGGGAAGCCCGACCTTGGCCCAGACGTAGACCGCAAGCAGGGCGACCGGCAGACCGATCAAGGATGTTCCGACGAAAAACCAGGTGAAGCCGGTCCGCTCGATTGCGAAGCCCGAAAAGCCTGCGAGCACGCTGCCGGGAAATGCGCAAAGCGAGGTCAGGAGGCCGAACTGGCTCGCCGCGTGATCGGTCGAGGCGAGCGTCGACATGTAAGTTATGAGCACGACTGACGCGAAAGCGTAGGCGAAGCCGTCGATGCTGACGGTGACGGCGAATGTCCAGAATGCGGTGCCGCCGTCGCCGCCGTGCGCGGCGAGGTAGGCGAGGCTCAGGTGCGAGGTCGAGCCCGCCACCGTGCCGATCAGGAGGCTCGGCAGCATGCCGATGCGCGGGATGAGAGCGCCCGCCGCGAAAGTGCCGCCGAGCGCTATCCAGAAGCCGAAGAGCTTGGTCACGGTTGCGATGTCGGTATTGGAGAAACCCTGATGCTTGAACAGGGGCACCGCCATCGCGCTTGCAATGTAGCCCGGCATTCGGAAGCCGGCGACGAGCAGGAGGATCACGGCCGCGGCTGGACCGAGCCGGAGCAGAAGCTCCCGGATTGGAGACCATATCGTCTCGAAAAAACCTTCCCGCGCCAGGTGCGGACCCTTGTCCGATGCCGGCTCGGGCGCAAGGACGGCCGCGACCATGCCGGGCAGCATCAGCGCGCCCATGCACAGATACGCCGCACGCCAGCCAACCCGATCAGCGAGAAACAAGGCGCCGGCGCCGGCGGCGAGATTGCCGATGCGCCAGCCGATCTCGGTCCACGACGACAGCACGGCCTGCTTCTCGGGAGGCCGCACGCTGGTGATGCGCCAGCCGTCAATGACGAGATCGAGCGTGGCGCCGGCGAATCCAAGCGCGAACGACAGCACGATCGTCCAGGCGAGCCGATGCGCCGGGTCGCCGAAGGCAATGCCGGCAAGCGTCGCCATAACGCCGAGCTGCGCAATGATGATCCAGCCCCGTCGCCGGCCCAAGGCGCGTCCGAACAGCGGCGGATCATATCGATCGAGGAAAGGCGCCCACACGAACTTGAACTTGTAGGCGAGAGTGAGCTCGCTCAGGAGCCCGATCGTCGCGAGCGAGATCCCGACGTCGGAGAGCCAGGCGGATTGCGTGGAGTAGACGAGAAGGAACGGGATGCCGGAGGTGAAGCCCAGGCCCAGCGCGGGCGCGATCCGCCGGTCGGTGAACAGCGCCGACCAGAAGGGCGTCGGCTCAAGATGAGCGACGGTGACCGAGCTCAAGACGATGCCGTTCGGTTATCACGGGGGTGACCGTCGAGGGTTGGGTTGCTTTCACCCGCACCAATGCGGCGCAGCCAACATCACAGGATCAGCGCGGGCGAGCAGTGTCGGCGAGACGGGCAAAGCAGGTGTGCCGGTACAACGAAGAAGACAACTGCCGGGAATTACGCGTTCATCGACTCGAAGAAGTCGCCGTTGCTCTTCGTGTTGCGCAGCTTGTCGAGGAGAAAGTCGATGGCGTCCATGGTGCCCATGGGATTGAGGATGCGGCGCAGGATGTACATCTTCTTGAGCTGATCGGGCGGCACCAGCAACTCCTCCTTGCGGGTACCTGAGCGCGTGATGTCCATGGACGGGAAGGTGCGCTTGTCCGCCACCTTGCGGTCGAGAATGATTTCGGAATTGCCGGTGCCCTTGAACTCCTCGAAGATCACCTCGTCCATGCGGCTGCCGGTGTCGATCAGCGCGGTGGCAATGATGGTGAGCGAGCCGCCCTCCTCGATGTTGCGCGCGGCGCCGAAGAAGCGTTTCGGCCGCTGCAGCGCGTTGGCATCGACGCCGCCGGTGAGCACTTTGCCGGAGGACGGCACCACCGTGTTGTAGGCACGCCCCAGTCGCGTGATCGAGTCGAGCAGAATGACAACGTCGCGGCTGTGCTCGACGAGCCGCTTGGCCTTCTCGATCACCATCTCGGCAACCTGCACGTGGCGCGAGGCGGGCTCATCGAAGGTCGAGGAGATGACCTCGCCTTTGACCGAGCGCTGCATGTCGGTGACCTCTTCGGGGCGCTCGTCGATGAGCAGCACGATCAGATAGCACTCCGGATGGTTGGCCGTGATCGAGTGCGCGATGTTCTGCAAGAGCACGGTCTTGCCGGTGCGCGGCGGAGAGACGATCAGCGCGCGCTGGCCCTTGCCGATCGGGGCCACGATGTCGATGACCCGCGCCGAGAGGTCCTTCTTGGTCGCGTCGTCATGCTCCATGCGCAGCCGCTCTTCCGGATAGAGCGGCGTGAGGTTGTCGAAATTGACTTTGTGGCGCGCCTTCTCCGGGTCTTCGAAATTGATGGTGTTGACCTTGAGCAGCGCGAAATAACGCTCGCCCTCCTTGGGGGAGCGGATGTGGCCGTCGATGGTATCGCCGGTGCGCAGACCGAAACGGCGGATCTGCGAGGGCGAAACATAGATGTCGTCAGGGCCGGGCAGGTAGTTGGCTTCCGGCGAGCGCAGGAAGCCGAAACCGTCGGAGAGCACTTCGACCACGCCTTCGCCGACGATATCGGTCTCGCGCATGGAGAGCTGCTTGAGGATGCCGAACATCAGCTCCTGCTTGCGCATGGTGCTGGCGTTCTCGACCTCGAGCTGTTCGGCGAGCGAGACCAGCTCGGCCGGCGTCTTGACCTTGAGATCCTGGAGTTTCATTTCCCGCATGCGGGTAGTCCTGTGGAGGAGATCGGGATGAAAAATTGGCCGATCGAGAGGGAAGGGGAATCGCAGGTCGGGGGCTTTGGGGCCCGATGCAACGACCAGTCCCATCCGGGCCGGTACTGGCTGCATCTGCCTGCTTTGGGGGAGATAAACGGAAGATATGAAAAGAAGGTTCCGGGCGCAAGTGCCAGGTCACCCGAGGCACATGTCCCTGTGCGTATCCGTTCCGCTCAAAACGGCTTGACCACCGCAAGGATTACGATGCCGATCAAGAGTACGGTCGGTACCTCGTTGACAATCCTGTAGAATTTACCCGTGTACTGATTCTGGTCGCGGGCGAAATCGCGTACCCATCGCGCGTAGAAACCGTGCAAGCCCGAGAGCGCAAGCACCAGTAGGAGCTTGGCCCACAGCCAACCCGAAGAGAACCAGCCGGCTGAAAACGCGAGCCACAGCCCCAGAATCCAGCTCGCGAGCATGGCCGGATTGATGATGATTTTCAGGAGGCGGCGCTCCATGACCTTGAACGTCTCGGAAAGTTTCGATCTGGCAGGAGCAGCGCAATGGTAGACAAACAGGCGGGGCAGATAAAACATTCCGGCCATCCAGGCGATGACGGCGATCACGTGGAAGGCTTTGAGCCAGTTATACATCGGGCTCGGCCAGAGGCTCGCTTGCGCGTATGCGCGAGAGCATCTGCTCGACATGCGCGATGGGTGTTTCGGGAAGAATGCCGTGCCCCAGATTAAAGATGCAGGGGCGCCCGGCGAAATCCGCAAGATTTGCATCGACGGCGCGGTCGAGCGCGTTGCCGCCTGCAAGCAAGACCAGCGGATCGAGCTTGCCTTGCAGCGGCAAGCTCGCCGGGATTTTTTCGCGCACAAACTGCATGTTCATCGTCCAGTCGAGACCGATCGCATCGACCGCAACATTCTCCGCGTAATCCGGAAGGTTGCTCCCCGCCCCGCGCGGAAAACCGATGATGCGCGCATGTGGCACCGACTCGCGTACCTTGTTGACGAGGCGCCGCGTGGGCTCCGTGCACCAGGACCTGAACTCGCTCGGCGTCAATACACCGGCCCAGCTGTCGAATATCTGCACCGCATCGGCGCCGGCCTGCAATTGCCCGATCAGATGAGACGCCGAGGCATCCACCAACAGGTCTATCAATCTGCTGAATCCCTCCCTATCCCCATAAGCGAATAAACGCGCGGGCTCTTGCCCAGTGCTCCCGCGGCCAGCGACCATATAGGTCGCCACCGTCCACGGCGCCCCGCAAAAGCCCAGCAGAGTCGTGCCCGGGCTCAGCTGTGCGCGCACAGCCTCTATGGTTTCATAGACCGGGCCGAGCACATTCTGATCAAGCCCGGACCGCAGCATGCGCAGGGCTGCCCGATCCGGCACAGGGACAAGCCGCGGACCTTCACCATCGACGAAGGATACCCGCACACCGAGCGCAAGCGGCACGAGCAGGATATCCGAGAACAGGATGACCGCATCAAAGCCAAACCGCCGCACCGGCTGCAGGGTTATCTCCGCCGCGAGCTCGGGGGTGAGACAGAGTTTCAGAAAATCGCCGGCCTGCTCACGGATGCGCCGGTACTCGGGCAAGTACCGACCTGCCTGGCGCATGAGCCAGACCGGTGGAGGATGGCGACGCTTGCCCGCGAGAACTTCAAGAACAGGCCTGACACTCACTTGCTCTTAATCCGGTGATTCTTACAAGTAGAATCTTGAAAGCTTTCTGTTGTTGTTTTTTCAGCGTTGATTGGACTCATACAATTGCGTGCACGCATTATCCAGACGCTAACCAGGTCTCGGCTCGCTGTGGATGACTCAATCGATTGCACGCGCTGGCTTGCGGTGATGGTTTGAACGTGTGTCCGGGGCATGCTTGCCTGCAGTATCCCCCTTCGATCCACATGTTCCCGGCCAGGCCGCGCTGCAGGAAAGTGCTCTCCCGAAGAGAGCGTTGTGGATGGTTTTCGCCCTCTGGATCATGCGCCGGCAAGCGCCTAGAAAACTGCGCGTCCATTCCCCGGTGATTCACAGTACGATCCCCGCGTAATGCCCCAGCGCAGCAACAGCTATTTTCATCTGCATCTTGTTTCCGATGCCACCGGCGAGACATTGACGACAGTGGCGCGGGCGGCGACGGCGCAATACACCAAGATTTTCCCGGTGGAGCACGTCTATCCGCTGGTGCGGACGCAGAAACAGCTCGACCGGGTGCTTGCCGAAATCGAGGAATCCCCGGGAATCGTCCTTTACACGCTGCTCGAGGAGGACCTCATGCAGCGTCTCGAAAGTCACTGCCGCGAGCTGGGCCTGCCGTGTCTGTCGATTCTCGGACCTGTGCTGCAGCTGCTGCAATCGTATCTCGGCACCGAGACATCGCACCGGATCGGCGCACAGCACGTGCTCAATGCGGAGTATTTCAAGCGCATCGATGCGTTGAATTTTACCATGCTGCACGACGATGGGCAGCATGTGGAAGGCCTGCGCGACGCGGAGGTCGTGCTCGTGGGCGTATCGCGCACCTCCAAGACGCCCACCTCGATCTATCTGGCGAACCGCGGGGTGAAGACCGGCAACGTGCCGCTCATACCCGGCATTCCCCTGTCGCGGCACGTGGAAGAGCTGTCGCAACCGATGATCGTGGGTCTTTACGCAAGTCCGGAGCGCATCGTCCAGATCAGACAAAACCGCCTGCTTGGGCTGAACGTGCATCAGGACGATGACCAGTACATCGATCGGAAGGCCGTAGCAGAGGAAGTGGCGTTCTCGCGAAAGCTTTACGCCCGACACAACTGGCCGAGCATCGACGTGACGCGCCGCTCGATTGAGGAAACTGCGGCAGCGGTGCTGAGCCTGCTCGCCGAGCGGCGCCGCCAGCCGCTTGAATGAGCCATCTCTGGCGCGCCGCGGAGCCGCTGGTACTCGCCTCAAGCAGCGAGGTGAGGCATCGCATCCTGCAGGCCGCAGGAATACCGCACGAGGTGCGTCCTCCCGACATCGATGAGCGTGCGGTCGAACAGAAGGCCGGGCTGCAGGGGCCCGCGGATGCCGCGCAGCTCCTGGCGCGGGCAAAGGCGTTGTCGGTGAACGGCACCTTTGTCGTCGGTGCCGATCAGACCCTTGCGCTCGGCAATCGCCGGTTCACGAAACCGCGCAGTCGCGACGACGCGCGCGAGCAGCTCAGAATGTTGCGCGGGCAAGCCCATGAGCTGCATTGCGCGATCGCGCTCGCGCATGGCGGGGACGTGGTTTTCGAGTATCGGGAAACTGCACGCCTGAGCATGCGCGCATTCAGCGACGAGTTTCTGGAAACATATCTCGATGTCGCGGGAAGCGCCGTGACCCGGAGTGTCGGGGCATACCAGATCGAAAAAGCCGGCGTGCATCTGTTCGACAAAATCGAAGGCGATTACTACGCCATTCTGGGGCTGCCTCTCCTTCCCTTGCTGCAGGGACTGCGGCAACAAAAACTGCTGGCTCCCTGAATATCCGCCGCGCTATCAGCCCGCCATGTTCATTCTCGGCCTCACCGGCTCGGTCGGAATGGGGAAATCGGCAACCGCGCGATTGTTTTCCGAGCACGGCGTGCCGGTGCACGACGCCGATGCCGTGGTGCATCGGTTGTACGAGGGAGAAGCCGTCGCCGCGATTGAAGAGGCATTCCCCGGCGCCACGTCGGACGGCAAGGTCGACCGCGCAGAGCTTGCTTCCCGCGTTCTTAATAATCCTGCCGCCCTGGCGCGCCTTGAGGGTATTGTGCATCCGTTGGTGCGGGCGGCCGAAGATCGGCTCATCGGCGAGGCGAAGGCGCGCGGTGAGGAGATCGTCGTTCTCGATATTCCGCTCTTGTTCGAAACGGGTGGAGACAAACGCGTAGATGCCGCGGTGGTGGTGACCGCGCCTGCCGAGATGCAGCGCGCGCGGGTGCTTGCCCGCCCCGGGATGACCCTGGAGAAGCTCGAAACCATTCTGGCGAGGCAGATGCCGGACGCGGAGAAACGCCGGCGCGCCGATTTTGTGGTGGACACATCCAAAGGATTTGAGGCGGCGCGCGAGCAGGTGCGTGCCATCCTGGAGAGCGTCGCTAAAATGCCGCCACGGCGCTGATTCGCGAGCCAGAGCATGATCCCGAAAAGCATGCCCTCGGGCTTGACCCGGGGCGGGTCACGGTTTTCGGAAAAGATCATGCTCCAACAGTAAGGCCGACATGCGAGAGATCGTAATCGACACCGAGACAACGGGCCTCGAACCCCAGCAGGGACATCGTCTCATCGAGGTCGGATGCGTCGAGCTCGTCAACCGCATGCCGACGGGCAAATTCTTCCATTGCTATCTCAACCCGGAGCGCGACGTGCCGCTGGAGGCCGTGGAAATCCACGGGCTCTCGGCCGAGGTTCTGGCCGACAAGCCGCGTTTCGCCGAGATTGTCGACGAGTTGCTTGCGTTTCTTGGCGAGGCGCCGCTCGTCGCGCATAACGCGATGTTCGATCTTTCGTTTCTCAATGCCGAGCTCGAGCGCAGCGGGAGGCAGGCGCTGTCGTATACGCGCCTCATCGACACGTTATTGCTGGCGCGCCGCAAGCATCCGGCGATGCCCAACCGTCTCGATGATCTGTGCGCGCGTTACGCGATCGATCTTTCCCGCCGCACCAAGCATGGCGCGCTGCTCGACGCCGAGCTCCTGGCAGAGGTATATCTCGAGCTCATCGACGCACGGCAGGCACAGCTTGTGCTGCACAGCCCGCGTATGGGACTCGGTATGCCGTACACGAAGGCCCCGCCCATCCGCCTGCGGACGCACGCCTTGCCGCCATTGTTGACGGAAAGCGAGCGCGAGGCGCATCTGGGCTTCGTCGCAACCCTGGGCGAGCAGGCGATCTGGCGCGACTATCTGAGCGCCGCCGCCCCGCTCCCGACGGCGGGGACCTAGGCTTATTCCGCTCGAATTTGCTTAAGCGGTAGCCCGGATGGAGCGAAGCGATATCCGGTCTGCTCTCCCGCATGTCGCTGACGCTCATGCGGGCTACGATTCCCGCTCACTATGTCCGCGGGTCAGCTCGGCTGCGGCGGGGGCGTTGCTGTCCCTGGTTGCATTTGCGCCGCGCGCTGCTGATAGAGCGCGACAAAATCCACCGGATCGAGCAGCAGCGGCGGGAATCCTCCATTGCGCACCGCGGTGGCGATGATTTCCCGCGCAAACGGAAACAACAGGCGCGGGCATTCGATCATGATGAGCGGGTGCAGGGACTCCTGCGGTACGTTCTGAACGCGAAACACCCCCGCGAAGATCAATTCAAACGAAAACAGGACACCTTGCCGGGGGGGCTCCGGCGGGTTGCCCGCTGTCGAAATTTGCGGCGAGGCAGGTGAGGCAGGTGCCAGCTCCTTGCTCTCCGCCTTGCCTTCAAGCGTAAGCGTCACCTCATAATCCGTCGCCGCGAGCTGCTGCACGCCCACATTGATCTGAATGTTTATCGCAGGCTGCGTCTGGGTCGGCGTGAGAGAGCGCGGGGCGTTTGGATTCTCGAACGAGAAATCCTTGATGTATTGGCCGAGAACGTTGAGGTGCGGCTGCATCTGCTGCTGGCCGGCTGCGCCCTGCGCCGGACCGCCGTTACCTGTGGTCGCCATCGAGCTCTACCTCTTGGTGGCTGCGGCCACCGCACGGCACCGCACTGTGCGCTGGCTAACATACGGCATGCGCAGGAACAAGCGGCGACCCTGCATCGATCAATCACCTCGAGCTTTGCTCATCTTGTTCGCTCGTTTCTTCCCGCCATTCCGAGGGCGCCAGATCCAGGGTTTTGTCCCGCGTCCGCACTGAACGCTTGCGCACGCCTGCGAGGAGCGCTGCGGCCATGCGCTTGCGCAGCGCGGGCACGAACAAGGCCGCCCCGATCGCGTCGGTGATGAAGCCCGGCACCGCAAGCAGCAACGCGCCGGCCATGCGCGCGACGGCCGGATCGTGCAGCCGGATTGCCCGCAAGCCTTCATCAGCGAGCCCCGCGCGCATGCGGGCGAGATCCTGGCCGCCAAATTTGCGCAGCAGGCGGATGCCGACCAAGGAACCCGCGATGAGCAGCAGTCCCGCCCAGAGCCACCCGATAAACGTCGCGATCAGCAAAAAGCCAAGAAGCTCGAGCGCGGGAAGCGCAAGCAAGCCGACCAACAGCCATTTAAGCACGTTCATTGCTCAGGTTCCTGCATCGGCAGCCTTGTTGGCGCCATGGTTCGGATCGTTTATGGTCCGCCGCGGGCGCCCGTGATTGGCCAAGCCTCTGGAACGCTGCGCATAGGTGCATACATAGAGCCGGGAACCGATCTCTGCCCGCGCAGATTTTCCAATCTGCAGACTTGCCGCTGATCCCGCGGCGCGACGGCTGCCGAGAGCGTGCAAGACGTGTTCGACATCTACACCATCATTTTTCTGGCGCTGGCGGTATTCATCTTTCTGCGCCTGCGCAGCGTGCTCGGCCAGCGCACGGGCAGAGAGCGGCCGCCCTATGACCCCTACTCGGCCCGCGATGTCCGCGGCGCGACAAACGACAACGTGGTGACCCTTCCCGGCCGGGCCGCCGCCGAGGCTACGCCAAAGCCGGCGGAGGCGTCTGAGCCCGCCGAGCGGTGGAAGGGCATCGCCGAGCCCGGCTCCGCGATTGCCGCGGGGCTTGATGCCATTGCGCGCGAGGACAAGACCTTCGATGCCAAGCATTTCATTACCGGCTCGCGCGCGGCCTATGAGATGATTGTGCTTGCCTTTGCGGAAGGCGACCGGCGCCAGCTGAAGAACCTGCTCTCGCGCGAAGTGTTCGATGGGTTCGATGGCGCCATACGCGAGCGAGAGACGAAAGGCGAGACGATCGAGACGCGCTTCGTCTCCATCGACAAATCGGAGATCACCGCCGCCGAGATGCGCGGCCGCATGGCGCATATTACGCTGCGTTTCCTCTCGCAGCTGATTTCGGTGACCCGCGATCGATCCGGTACGGTCATCGAGGGCAATCCCGACAAGGTCAGCGACGTCACCGACGTGTGGACGTTTGCGCGCGATGTCAGCTCGCGGGATCCGAACTGGAAGCTCGTTGCGACCGAAGCCGGACAATAAGCGCAACATCGCTGCGGCGCTCGGCCTGATCGCGCAGCTTCTCGGGACCGCCGCTGTGAGCGCGCAAGTCGGCGAGCCGCTCAAGCTTTCGGAGAGCCAGCTCGAGCCGCTGCACTGGAGCGATCTCGCCGGCTGGGCTGCGGACGACCACCTCGCCGCTTTGGCGGCGTGGCAAGCGAGCTGCAAGGCGATGCACAAGCGCGCGCACGCGCGCGAGGAAAGCAGCCTCGAAGCAGGCTTGCGCGAGGCTTGCCTGCGCGCCGGCATGCTGCGCCCGCAAACCGCCGAGGCCGCCAAGGCATTCTTCGAGGAGAATTTCCAGCCCGTGCGCGTCTCGCGGCTCGGCGAGGCCGAGGGCTTGCTCACCGGCTATTACGAGCCCATCGTGCAGGGCTCGCGCTTCCCCAGCCCCGAATTTCACGTCCCCGTATACCGCCGCCCGCGCGATCTAGTCGCGGTGGGACATGAGCGGGGGCCGTTTCCCAATCGGGGCGCGCTCGTCGGCAGGCGCAACGACAAGGGCGAGATCGTTCCGTACCACGATCGGGCAGCCATCGAGGCCGGAGCGCTCGATGGCCAGAGGCTCGAGATCTGCTGGCTCAAGGACGCATTCGATCTTGTGAACATCCAGATCCAGGGTTCCGCGCGTGTGATTCTGGAAGACGGCACGCCGCTTCGCATCAACTACGATGCGCATAACGGCTATCCGTACAGCTCCATCGGCCGCGTGCTGATCGAGCGTCACCTCGTTGCGCGCGAGCAGATGTCGATGCAGCGCATCCGCGACTGGATGGCCGCCAATCTGGAAGAGGCGCCGAAAGTTCGCGCGACAAACCGCGCTTACGTGTTCTTCCGTATCACCGGCCTCTCGCACGACGGTGAGCCGGTCGGAGGGCAGGGCGTGCGGCTCACACCCGGGCGCTCGATCGCGGTCGACAGGATGCATGCTTACGGCACACCGTTTTTCATTGAAGCGAGCTTGCCGATCGAAGGCGGCAAGCCCGCTTCCCCTTTTCGCCGCCTGATGATCGCGCAGGACACGGGCTCGGCCATACTGGGCCCGGCGCGTGCCGATCTCTATTGGGGCGCGGGCGACGATGCCGGCCGTCTCGCCGGCCGCATCCGCCATTCCGGACGCTTCGTGATGCTGCTGCCCCGCGAGCTCGACATCATCGCGGCCGGCCGGACGATGCCGCTGCCGCTGCCGAAGCCGCACTCACCCGCTGCAGTGGCGACGGCAACGCCCGCTACGGTCACGACGGCAAAGCTCGAAACCGCGGTCCCTCTCCCCCTGCCAAAGCCCAAATTCGAGGAGCACGAAGCCGAGAAGTCCGCAAAGCCGGCAACCGCAAAGCAGCATGAGAACGCGCGGCAGCGCAGGGTGTGGCGCTGGCAAGCGGGCCCGCCGCGGTATTGGTCCTCCTGGTGAGCTCCGGCCGCAGATCTCGTCGCGGGCTGAGCGAAGAGGACCACCGGGTCTGGGCCGGGTTCACGCGCTCCGTCGCGCGACTGCCGGGTGCAGCCAAGCAGCCGGAAATTGAGTCAGTACCGAAGCCGCAAATTGCCCGCACAGGTGAGAATCCCCGCGCAGCGTCCGTGCGCGTGAAGGAAGCGCCGCCGCTCGCTTCGCTGATGCGTAACGAGAGACAGCGCCTCGCGCGGGGTCGGCAGACGATCGACAACCGCATCGACCTGCACGGCAAAACACTGACCGAGGCACACGGCGCGCTGTTGCGTTTTCTGCGGCGCGCCCAGGCGGACGGCGCGAGATTCATCCTTGTCATTACCGGTAAAGGAGAGCGCCTTGCGGGCGAGGAGAGCGCACGCGACACGTTGCGGCGGCAGGTGCCGCTCTGGCTGGAGCGGCCCGAGTTCAGCAGCGTTGTCGTCGGCTTCGCAGAAGCAGATGCGCGCCATGGCGGTGCGGGCGCGCTCTATGTGCGGCTACGCCGATTGGGGACCACGTGAAAATCGTAGGGTGGGCAAAGGAGCCGGCGCTTGCGCCGGCGACGTGCCCACGCGTGGGCACGGCGCGACCGAGCTTCCGGAGAGTTGGCTCCGTGCGCGCCTTTGCCCACCCTACAGGATGAAGCGGCTGAGGTCGGCGTTTTTCGCCAGATCGCCGACGTGCTTGTGCACGTAGGTGGCGTCGATCTGCACGGTCTCTCCGGAGCGATCGGGCGCGCTGAAGGAAATCTCGTCGAGCACGCGTTCCATCACCGTCTGCAGACGGCGCGCGCCGATATTCTCCACGCTGGCATTGACCGCCACTGCCACGTCTGCGATGGCGTCGACCGCATCGGGCGTATATTCGAGGTTCACGCCCTCGGTCGCGAGAAGCGCGACATATTGCTTGATCAGCGATGCCTCGGTCTCGGTGAGAATCCGCCGGAAATCGTCGCGCGTGAGCGGGCGCAGCTCGACGCGGATCGGCAGCCGGCCCTGCAGCTCAGGCAGCAGATCGGAAGGTTTGGAGAGATGAAACGCGCCAGAGGCGATAAAAAGAATATGGTCGGTTTTCACGGCGCCGTGCTTGGTCGAGACCGTGGTGCCCTCGATCAGGGGGAGGAGATCGCGCTGCACGCCCTCGCGTGAGACGTCGGCTCCCAGGCGCCCCTCGCGCCCCGCGATCTTGTCGATCTCGTCGAGAAACACGATGCCGTTCTGCTCGACCGCGGTTATCGCCTCGTGCACGACCTGCTCGTTGTCGAGCAGCTTGTCAGATTCCTCGTTGATCAGGAGATCGTACGATTCCGCCACGGTGACGCGGCGCTTCTTGGTGCGGTTGCCCCCGAGCTTGCCGAAAATATCACCGATCGAGATGGCGCCCATCTGCGCGCCCGGCATTCCGGGGATCTCGAACAGCGGAAGGTTTGCGCCGCCCGCCTGCACCTCGATCTCGATCTCCTTGTCGTTGAGCTCGCCGGCGCGCAGTCTTTTGCGAAACACCTCCTTGGTGCTCGCGCTTGCATTCTCGCCAACGAGCGCATTGATGACGCGCTCCTCCGCGCCAAGCTGCGCGCGTGCCTGCACGTCCTTGCGCTTTCTCTCGCGCGTCTGCACGATCGCCGCCTCGACGAGATCGCGCACGATCTGCTCCACGTCGCGCCCGACATAGCCGACCTCGGTGAACTTCGTCGCCTCGACCTTGAGGAAGGGCGCGCCCGCAAGCCGCGCAAGCCGGCGGGAGATCTCGGTCTTGCCGACGCCGGTCGGGCCGATCATCAGGATGTTCTTCGGCAGCACCTCCTCGCGCAGCTTCTCATCGAGCTGCAGGCGCCGCCATCGGTTGCGCAGCGCCACCGCCACCGCGCGCTTCGCGTCCGTTTGGCCGATGATATAGCGATCAAGCTCCGAGACGATTTCGCGCGGGGAAAAATGCGTCATGGACGATCCACTAGAGCATGATCCCGAAAAGTGGGAGCCGGTTTTCGGAAATGATCATGCTCCACCAAATACGTAGAGCGGGATGGTGATTCGAAGAAGTCATCCCACTCGAGGCGACTCATGTGGCCCCGATCGGCGACGGGTGCAATGGCGAGATCAGAGCTTCTCGATCGTGAGATTGCGATTGGTGTAGACGCAAATGTCAGCCGCAATATCCATGGCCTTGCGCACGACGCCTTCGGCGTCGAGGGGGCCATCCATCAGCGCGCGTGCTGCAGCGAGCGCATAATTGCCGCCGGATCCGATACCCATCAATCCCGCTTCCGGCTCAAGCACGTCGCCGGTGCCGGTCAGCACCAGCGAGACCTGCGCATCGGCGACGATCATCATCGCCTCGAGCCGGCGCAGATAGCGATCGGTGCGCCAATCCTTCGCCAGCTCGACGGCCGCGCGCGTGAGCTGGCCGGGATACTGGTCGAGCTTTGCCTCGAGCCGCTCGAATAGCGTGAAGGCATCGGCCGTGGCACCGGCAAAACCGCCGATCACGTCCCCCTTGCCGAGCCGACGCACCTTTCTGGCATTGGCCTTGACGATGGTCTGGCCGATAGAAACCTGGCCATCTCCGCCGATAACGACGCTGCCATGCTTGCGCACTGTCAGGATCGTAGTGCCGTGCCAGAGATCGGAGGGAGCAGACTGCATGCTGAATTGTCCGTGCGGGCTGATTTAATCACTGCGCAAGTCCCGTGCAATTTGAGCATTTGGCCCCGATCATGCTCCAGTAGCGAATGCAGTAATCGCCTGATAAAAGCGGCGCGCATGCGCAAGGCCTCAATCAAGCGAGCGACCAAGGAGACTGCGATCGAAGTCGAGCTCGATCTTGACGGTTGCGGCACCGCCAGCATATCGACCGGCATCGGTTTCCTCGATCACATGCTTGAGCTGTTGGCGCGCCATTCGCGCATGGATCTCACAGTGCGGGCCAAGGGCGACCTGCATGTCGATCATCATCACACCACCGAGGACGCGGGCATTGCCATCGGCCAGGCGCTGCGTCAGGCGCTGGGCGACATGCGCGGCATCACCCGCTTTGCTGATGTGCACATGCCCATGGACGAGACGCTCACGCGCGTCGCCCTCGATGTTTCCGGCCGTCCGCTGCTGGTCTTCAAGGCGGAGTTCAGCCGCGACAAGGTCGGCAGCTTCGACACCGAGCTGGTCGAGGAATGGTTTCGCGCGTTTGCGGTGAACAGCGGCGTAACGCTGCACGTCACCACCCTGTACGGGAGCAACGATCACCATATCGCCGAATCGTGCTTCAAGGGGCTGGCGCGGGCGCTGCGCGCGGCAACGACGGTCGATGCGCGGGCGCCCGACGAAATCCCCTCGACGAAAGGTTCGCTCCGCAACTGAGCGCACGCCGCATCGAACAGGGAGACGCGAAGGAAAAAGAGAAAGCGATGTCCATCTATTCCGTGCATGTCCGGCCGGCGCCGGAGCGGCCCGACCCTGACCAGTTCGTTTTCGTCCGGGACGGATTCTCGTTCTGGGCCTTTCTGCTCCCTCCGATCTGGATGCTTCGCCACCGGCTCTGGCTGGTGCTGCTGCTCTATCTGGCCGTGGCAATGGCGCTTGCCGCTGCGCTGCATCTCCTCGGCGCGTCGACGAGCGCGCGCCTTGCAGCCGGACTGCTGCTTTCGTTCCTGGTCGGGTTCGAGGCCGCAACGCTGCGTCGGTTCGGGCTTGCCCGCCGCCGCTGGAACGAAGTCGGCATTGTGGTCGGCGACGATCTCGAGACCGCCGAACGACGTTTCTTTGACGCCTGGGTGAAAGGGGAGCCGCGGGTGATTGCGCCTGCCGCGCAGGATCTGCCGCGCACGCGTCCTGCGCCTGCTTCCGAGATCATCGGGCTGTTTCCCAATGCCGGGGGCGTGCCGTGAGCGTCGCCATTGTGGACTACGGGTCGGGCAACCTGCACTCCGCGGCCAAAGCGTTCGAGCGTGCGGCACGCGAGACGGGGGCGCCCGTGCGCATCACGGTGACGAGCGATCCCGACGAGGTTGCGCGCGCGGAACGCATTGTGCTCCCGGGCGTGGGCGCATTTGCGGATTGCCGGCGCGGTCTCGACAGCCTCGACGGCATGGTCGACGCGCTCGATGAGGCGGTGCGCTCGCGCGGACGCCCGTTTCTCGGCATATGCGTTGGCATGCAACTACTGGCCGAGCGCGGCCGCGAATATCGCGTCACCCAGGGACTCGGCTGGATCGGCGGAGAAGTCGATCGCCTTGCGCCATCCGATTCGGGTTTGAAAATCCCGCACATGGGCTGGAATACGCTCAACGAGCGAAAGCGGCATCCGCTGCTCGAGAGCATTCCACTCGGTGCACAGGGGCTGCACGCCTATTTCGTGCACTCGTATCAGCTCGTGCCAACGGACCCTTCGGATCTGATCGCGGAAGCCGAGTACGGTGGCCCGGTTACCGCCATGGTGGCGCGCGACAACGTCGCGGGCACCCAGTTTCATCCCGAGAAGAGCCAAAAACTCGGCTTGCGGCTGATTGCCAATTTCCTGAACTGGAGGCCGTAAGCTTCGGCCCCGTTTTCCGTGATCCTGTTCCCTGCCATCGATCTGAAGGCCGGCCAGTGCGTGCGCCTCGAGCAGGGCGACATGACGCGCGCGACCGTTTTTCATGTCGATCCCGCCGCGCAGGCGCGCTCGTTCGCGGCGCAGGGTTTCACCTGGCTGCACGTTGTGGACCTCGACGGCGCCACGCAGGGCGCTCCGGTCAATATCGAAGCCGTGACGCGCATCAGAGAAGCCGTGCGCATTCCTGTCCAGCTCGGCGGCGGCATTCGCGACAGGGCGACCATCGAAACCTGGCTCGGCAAGGGAATAGAGCGCGTGATTATCGGCACCGCGGCTGTGCGCGATCCCGAGCTCGTCCGCTACGCCGCGCGAACGTTTCCGGGGCGTATCGCGGTTGCGCTTGATGCGCGCGACGGACAAGTTGCGGTGGAAGGCTGGTCCACGAGTACCGAGCTCACGGCGCTCGATATCGCGCGGCGTTTCGAAGATGTCGGGGTTGCCGCGATCATCTATACCGATATCGCGCGGGACGGCTTGCTGCGCGGGCTCAATCTCGACGCCACGATCGCGCTCGCTGAGGCGGTGAGCGTCGGGGTGATTGCCTCAGGCGGCCTGGCTTCGCTCGCCGACGTGCGGGCGCTCATTGAGCCGCGCGCGCAAAAACTCATCGGCGCCATCGCCGGCCGCGCGTTCTATGACGGCCGGCTTGATGCCGCGCAGGCGCTGCGGCTCATTCGCTCCGCGCCGTGCCGCGACACATGATCAAGGTCCGTCTCATTCCCTGCCTTGACGTGAAGGACGGCCGCGTGGTGAAGGGCATGAAATTCGTCAATCTGCGCGACGCCGGCGATCCCGTGGCTGCAGCCATTGCGTACGACGCCGCGGGCGCCGATGAGCTCGCGTTTCTGGACATCACCGCCAGCCACGAGAACCGCGAGATCATTCTCGACGTGGTACGCCGCACCGCCGAGGCCTGCTTCATGCCGCTCACCGTCGGCGGCGGGGTGCGCACCATTGCGGATATCCGCAGCCTGCTCGCTTCCGGCGCCGACAAGGTCTCCATCAATACCGCTGCGGTCGCGCGCCGATCCTTCGTGCACGAGGCGGCGCGAAAATTCGGCGACCAGTGCATTGTGGTGGCGATCGATGCCAAGCGGGTATCCGCGCCCGGCGAGCCGGAGCGATGGGAAATCTTCACCCATGGCGGGCGCAATCCCACGGGCCTCGACGCGATCGATTATGCGCGCGAGGTGGTGGGCCTCGGCGCCGGCGAGATCCTGCTCACATCCATGGACCGGGACGGCACCGGAGAGGGTTTCGACATTGCGCTTACCCGCGCGATTGCCGATGCGGTGCGCGTCCCGGTCATTGCCTCGGGCGGCGCCGGCACGCTTGCGCATCTCGTCGAGGCGGTTCGCGACGGGCATGCGAGCGCGGTGCTTGCCGCCTCGATGTTTCACTTCGGGCAGCATTCCGTCGCCGAGGCGAAATCCTACATGGCACGCGCCGGCGTGCCGGTGCGCCTTGATGCATGAGCGGGCTTGCGGCCTCTCCCGGTCACTCAGAGGAGATGATAAGCACCAATGGCAGCGCGCGTGGAAACCATGTCCGAATTCTCCTTGCATGAGCTTGAGAGGCGCATCGAAGAACGTGCGCGGGCGAGCGCGGATGCCTCCTATACGCGCCAACTGCTCGATCGCGGAGTGGCGCATTGCGCCAAGAAGCTCGGCGAGGAGAGCATTGAAACCATAATGGCTGCCGTGGGGGAGAGCCGCGAGCGCGTCATCGGCGAGGCCGCCGATCTCCTCTACCATCTCCTGGTCGTGCTCAAGGCGCGCGGCATCTCGCTTGCTGAAGTGGAGAGCGCGCTCAAAGCGCGCAGCATGCAATCGGGCCTCGCGGAAAAATCCTCCCGCGCGGGAAGGTGAAGAGGCGATGGACCAACGCACCGAAAGCGAGCTTTCGCCCTATCGCATCTTCTCGCGCAAGGAATGGGCCGAGCGGCGCGAGGACACGCCGATGACGCTCACGCCCGAGGAAGTGACGCGGGTGCGCTCACTGCACGATCGCCTCGACATCACCGAGGTCGAGGAGATCTATCTGCCGATGTCCCGCCTCCTCTCGATGTATGTCAATGCCACACAGCGCTTGTTTTGGGCGCAACAGTTTTTTCTCGGCACCGAAGACAGCAAGATGCCCTACATCATCGGCGTGGCGGGCTCGGTTGCGGTCGGCAAGTCCACCACGGCGCGTGTGCTGCAGGCGCTGCTCGCGCGGTGGCCGCATGTGCCCAAGGTCGATCTCATCACCACCGACGGCTTTCTCTACCCGAACTCCATTCTCGCCCGCGAAGAGTTGATGGAAAGAAAAGGATTTCCCGAAAGCTACGACTTGCCCGCGCTGCTGCGCTTCCTCTCCGATGTGAAAGCGGGTCGGCGGCCCACCCGCGCACCGGTTTACTCCCATCTCATTTACGACGTGCTTCCCAATCAGTGGATCGAGATCGACCGTCCCGACATTCTCATCGTCGAAGGCCTCAACGTGCTGCAGGCCGGACATCCACCCAAAGGGGGCAAGGCGATCCCGTATGTCTCGGACTTTTTCGATTTCTCGATCTATCTCGATGCCGACGAGGACGTGCTGCTGAACTGGTATGTCGATCGCTTCCTCACGTTGCGCGAAACCGCCTTCCGCGATCCGAGATCCTTCTTTCACCGCTATGCAACCTTGTCGGATGAAGCTGCGGTGGAAACGGCGACGTCGATCTGGCGGCGCATCAATCTCCTCAACCTGCACGAAAACATTCTGCCCACGCGGCAGCGCGCCGACCTCATTCTCACCAAGGCGGAGAGTCACGCGGTCGAAGAGGTGGCTCTGCGCAAACTTTAGAGGAGTATGAGTCTCGATTCCTGCGTCATGGCCGGGCTTGTCCCGGCCATCCACGTCTCTGATTGGACTCGGATTAAAGACGTGGATGCCCGCGACAAGCGCGGGCATGACGATTCCATCTAAACCTCCCGCACTCAGGCTGCGCGGTTCCGCTCGCGCTCTTCCCGCAGGGCCTGCTCGGCCTGCAGCTGTGTGCGCAACGCGCGCAGCTCCCAGCGCGTGTCATTGAGCTACGAGATGACGAAGCCCGAGCGCGCCGCAGGCGGCCCCGAACAGCGCGGATGTGCCGACCGCAAACGCGTACGGATCGTAGTGCGCGCCCGGGCTGGTGATCGCCGCAAGGAAGCCGAATGACGTGGCAAACGTCATGGAAAGAAGCGCGGTCAGGCGCAGCAAGGTGGAGAGCCAGCGCTGCCCATTGCGCAGCCGTGCAGGCCCGGTGAGCCATGCTCGCATGCGTTGACACCCCATCCGCGCCGGTCGTCAAGCCGGCTTTGCTGCGCGTTGACGTTTCCTGCAGGCGAACATGCGCCGGAACTCTTTGCATTGAATTGTCAGAATGGGAGAGGAGGCGGCATTGCGGCCGGCAGGGTTGATACAACCCTAATTCGGCGGGGATCGGGCGCCGGGCTCAGTCGCTGGCGCTTGCGGGCGGAGCAGCCTGGTAATGCAGCACTGCCGCAAACAGCGCGGCGGCATCCCGCTGGCCGAACCGTGCGGAGTGCACGAACAGCTTGTGGTCGGCCTCTTCATGGGTGAGGTCCAGGATGGCATCGGCAGCGGCACTCCCGTCCACAATACGCACCGTTCGGAGCCGGCCCGCGGAAACGCAAGGGGTGCCCGGAGTCGGGGCAAAATCATCGACGATGGCAAAATCGGCGCTTTCGATGCGGTCGACGATCTGAACGCGCAGATCGGCTCGCGCTTGCGAAGCAGCGAATTTGACGCGGTAATCGGGCGCCCTGGCTGCGGGCGAAAGCTGGAACGTGGTCGAGCCGGCGGTGAAGCAAAGACCGGGAGAGCTTGCGAAATCCCGGGGTGATGCTGCCGGAACTGCGGCGATCATCAGGAGAATGATGATCTTGGTAAAGCGCTCCATGGGCGCGCGCTCCGAGGCAGAAACGAATTGCCTCTAGGGATTAGTCAGGCAGGAATTACGGAAGCGTTAACGTTAACAACGTATCGCCCTGCTGCTGGTGAATTTAGTTTGGGTGTTGCCGTTCTGGCGCGCACCTCACGCCGCACGCCGTACTTCCTCGGCGAGCGCCCGATACGACAGCGCCTCGGCAACGTGGATGCGGCCCACCACATCGCTGCCGTCGAGATCGGCAAGCGTGCGCGCGACGCGCAGCACCCGATGATAGCCGCGCGCCGATAGCCGCATGGCCTCGCTCGCGTCGCGCAACAGCGTCAGGCCGCCGGCATCCGGCCGCGCCACCTCCTCGAGCACGGAGCCTTGCACGCAGCCATTGGTGCGCATCTCTGCATGTCCCAGGCCGGCGTAGCGCTCGCTCTGGATTTGCTGGGCGCGCGCCACGCGCTGCGCGATCTCGCGGCTTCCTTCCGCGGGCGGCGGCAGGATGAGGTCGGCCGCGGTCACCGCGGGCACTTCGATGTGCAGATCGATGCGGTCGAGCAGCGGTCCCGAAAGGCGCATCTGATAGTCGGCCGTGCAGCGCGCGTTGGGCGCGCGCTTGCACGCGTAGCCCGGCTCGTTGGCGCGCCCGCAACGGCACGGGTTCATCGCCGCAACGAGCATGAACCGCGCCGGATAGGTGACGCGGTGGTTCGCGCGCGCAATCGAAACGTCGCCGGTTTCGAGCGGCTGGCGCAATGAATCGAGCGCCTGGGGCTGGAATTCGGGAAACTCGTCGAGAAAGAGGACGCCGTGGTGAGCGAGCGAGACCTCGCCCGGCCGCGCGCGCAGCCCTCCGCCGACCAGAGCGGCCATGCTGGCAGAATGATGCGGCGCGCGGAACGGCCGCCGGTTGGTCAGAGCGCCGCCTTCGATCTCGCCGGCCACCGAAGCGATCATGGAGACTTCGAGCAATTCGGCGGGCGAGAGCGGCGGCAGAATGCTCGGCAGCCGCGCCGCCAGCATGGACTTGCCGGCGCCGGGCGGGCCGCTCATAAGCAGATTGTGCCCGCCGGCTGCCGCGACTTCGAGCGCGCGCTTGGCGCTCTCCTGCCCCTTGATCTCTGCAAGATCGAGCGATGTGTCCTCGATCTCCCGCATTTTCGGTTGCGGGCGCGCCAGGACCTGTGTGCCACGGAAATGATTGGCCAGCTGAATGAGCGAGGACGCGGCAATGATCTCCATTTCCGGGCTCGCCCAGGCGGCTTCCGGGCCGCACGTCGCTGGACAGATCAAGCCTTCGCGCCGCGCATTGGCGCCGATAGCTGCAGGCAGCACGCCCGCGACCGGCGCGATCGAGCCGTCGAGCGCGAGCTCGCCCAGGACTGTGAAACCGGACAGGGCGTCGGCCGGGATGGCGCCCATCGCCGCCATAAGCCCGAGCGCGATGGGCAGATCGTAATGGCTGCCTTCCTTGGGGAGGTCGGCGGGCGCGAGGTTGACGGTGATGCGCCGCGCCGGGAGCGCGAGCCCCGAAGCGATCAGGGCCGAGCGCACCCGCTGGCGCGCCTCGGTGACCGATTTGTCCGGAAGCCCAACGACGATAAAGGCGGGAAGCCCAGGCGCCACCTGCACCTGAACATCAACCGCGCGAGCCTCGATGCCCTCGAACGCAACCGTCGTGACCCGCTGCACCATGGCGCTGCCCCTGCTGAGGCTCAACACTAGCGCAAAGGCTGCAAGGGCTCAAGAACATTTCAGGAACAAAGGATGGACTTCCGCGGTTCAGACCGCGCGGGGAGAGGTCCCCTAGGACCGCAGAAAACGCGTCTGCCTAATGGGCAGGCTTGAACTCGCGTGCCTGGAAAAACCATTCAAACGGGATGCCCTGCTGCCGATAGAACTCCACCGCTCCTTCTTCACGATCGACGATTGAAAGAACCAGCACGACGGTGGCGCCCGCATCCGTTGCCGCTTCAACGGCGCCCATCGCTGAACCACCGGTGGTTGTCACATCATCGAGGATGGCGACGCGTTTTCCCTTGAGCGCATCGGCGCTCGCAAAGCCCTCAACGAGCTTCATGGTCCCGTGATCTTTGACGACCTTTCTGACAAAAAATCCGGGGAGCGGCTTGTGAGCAGTGTTGCTGCGCATTGACACCGCGCAGACCAGCGGAACGGCACCCAACGCCATGCCGCCCACATAGTCGATGTCGAGGGTCGCGAGCCGATGCAGGACCATTTGCGCGAGCCCGTCGATCCCTTCAGGATCGAACATGGTCGGCTTCATATCGAGGTAGTAGTCGCTGCGCCGGCCGGAGGCCAAGAGAAAGTCCCCCGAGGTGAAGGACTTCGCCTTGATGATGTTGAGTACTTTGTTGCGGAGCAGAGTGAAATCGAAAGGACTCAACTCAAAGGGTCCCCGGCGCGTGTGGGGCATCGATATCATCGACATCGGATTTCTCGGGCAGCAAGGGATATATCGTCGCTGAACTCCGGGCAATCAACGAGCTCGAGACGAACGTCACGCGTGAATACCTATATTCGCGATTCGGCGCCAAACCGCCTGTGGACGGTTGGGGGAATTGCCCCGCGCCTGACACCATTGCTCAACCTTGCCGGCGCACCTCGATGCGGTCCCAGATCATGGCGGCCACATCGGGGCCGCCGAAATTCTTCACCGATCGTATGCCGGTGGGCGAGGTGACATTGATCTCAGTGAGATAGCCGTCGATCACGTCGATGCCGACGAAGAGAAGGTCGCGCTCGCGCAGGGCCGGGCCGAGCCGATTGCAGATTTCGCGCTCGCGCGGGGTGAGCTCGGTCTCGGTGGGCGTGCCGCCGCGCACCATGTTGGAACGCAGATCGTCAGCCGCCGGCACCCGGTTCACTGCGCCGGCGAACTCGCCCTCAACGAGCAGAATGCGTTTGTCGCCGGCGCGCACCGCAGGCAGGAATTTCTGCACTACCCATTGCTCGCGGAACGTCACCGCAAAGAGATCGTAAAGCGAGCCGAAATTGAGGTCCTCGGGGGCCACGCGGAACACGGCCTCGCCGCCTTTGCCATAGAGCGGCTTCATCACGATGTCGCCGTGCTCCGCGCGGAAAGCCTTGATCTCGGCGAGGTCGCGCGTGATCAGTGTCGGCGGCATGAAATCGGGGAATTCCATCACGAACATCTTCTCGGGCGCGTTGCGCACCGCGGCGGGATGATTGACCACAAGCGTGCGCGGGTGAATGCGCTCAAGGAGATGCGTGGTGGTGATGTAGGCAAGATCGAAAGGCGGATCCTGGCGCAGCAGCACCACGTCGAACCCGGCAAGGCGCGCGCGCTCGGGCTCACCGAGCGTGAAATGATTCCCTTCCCGGTCGCGAACCGTTAGTGCCCGAACGGCGGCGAAAACGTCGTCCCCGCGCAACGCCAGCTGGTCCGGCGTGTAATAGACGAGCGCATGGCCGCGGCTTTGCGCTTCCAGGAGGAGCGCGAAGGTGGAATCGCCGCGGATATTGATCCGCTCGATCGGGTCCATCTGCACCGCGACCCGCAGCTTCATGCCGGCGCCTCGACAATGGTTCGGTAACGCAAACGAGACGTTAACATTTTATCCGCACTCTCGCTGCCTTAACCCCAATTGACGGAGAAACCGGGTGCGGCTGCCGAGCTTTTCGATCGCAACCAAGCTCGATCTGATCTTTGCGCTGCTCGCGGCCGTGACGCTCACGCTGGCGGCAATCTCCGTTTCCAACGCGCGGCGGCACGCGACACCGACCGGCGAATTCGGATCTGCTTTTGCCGGCGCGCTCAACGTCGAGCGCGTGAACGCGCTGATCTAGTGCGGTCGTGATGGAATCGCGCGGCATCTACATGTCCCACGACATCGCCACCGCCAAGGTTTACGGAGACGGGCTCCTCGTCTTCAACGACGAGATCGGCCAGGTGATGGACGAGTGGCGGCACAGCGTCCGCTCCGAAGATGCCGCGCTGTTCGATGCATTCGCCAAGCGGGTTGCGCAATTCCGCGAATTCCGGCGCGAGCTCGTGCGCCGCGGCGTCGAGATCGGTCCCGAGGCCGGCCGCGAATGGGGCGACAACGATGCCAATCGCACCGTGCGCAAGGCGCTCAACGTCGACCTTACCAGGCTGGGCGAGCTCTATGCCGAGCGTTCGCGGCGCATCTACGCGGACATAGATGCCGGCATGACGCACACGGCGTGGCTTGTCGCGCTCACAGGTGCCATGGCGGTGCTGCTCGCGATCCTCGGCGCGGTGATCATCGGCCGCAAGATCGCGCGGCCGCTTGCCCGCATCACGCGCCTCACGGAAACCGTCGCGGCGGGGAAGACCGAAGGCAAAATTCCTTACACCGAGCGGGGCGATGAGGTGGGGGCGCTCGCGCGCTCCATCGCGTTCTTCCAACAGACCATGCACAAGAATGAGGACCTCAGCCGAACCGTGAGCGAGGAAGCGCAAGCGCGGGCCCGGCGGCAGGAGGCGGTAGCGCTCGAGATCAGCCGGTTCGGCGGCGAGCTGGAAAGAACGCTTTCCGAGCTCGGGCGCATATCCGATCAGATGCTTGCCGCCTCGCGACGTCTCGGCGGGGCTGCCGATGACGCCTCGCTGCGTACCTCCGGGGCCGCGACCGCCTCCGCGGATGCCTCTGCGAACGTGCGCGACATCGCCGCGATGAGCTTGCGGCGTCCGTGAGCGAGATCGACCGCCAGGTCAGCCAGGCCAACTCAATTGCCGGCAAGGCGGTGAGCGAGGCGGAGTGGACCAATACCATGGTCAAGGAGCTCAACGAGGCGGCCGGGCGCATTGGC
>JBKPOZ010000187.1:0-10516 GCA_046733355.1 Pseudomonadota bacterium
CGGCAGCTTCCGCCTGCTCGCGCTGAATGCGGATCAAGGACGCCTTGTGCTCCCGATAATAGAACAGGACGTCGAAAATGCCGTTGGACACAAGGGCGACGCAGACCACCGCGACAAATAGCGCGACATACTTGGCGAACAGCCGACGCCGCGTTCTTGGGACGGGGGCTTCGGCCGAAGCTTGCTGCGGCGCATCAGCCCCGCTGGCCCCGGGTCGAGTTGAGGCGCGCAACTGCTTTAGCAAATCGATAATCCTGATCCGAGCACAGGAGCGGTCCTTGTCTTCTGCCTCCCCTGCTATCTATCCCTATTCGATCACCTCGTCAGCCCGTGCAAGCAGCATCGGCGAGATTTCGAGGTCGAGTGCCTTTGCGGTCCTGAGATTGAACGCCAAGTGAAAATGCGACGGCGCTCTCATTGGAAGGTCACCTGCTTTGCTGCCTCGGGCAACTTGGTCTACAAAACCCGCGACGTCGCGAAACACGTCGACGAGGTTGACCCCGTAGCTTATGAGTGCGCCCGTCTCCATCACCTCGCGAAAGGCACAGATAGATGGAGTGCGGCGCTCCAGCAGCAAGTGCGCGATGATGGCGCGGTCGCGCAGGGCGAGTGGACTTGCAGGGATCATAATCGGCTCAGCCGGTGATCCATCCATCGGCGCCAACGCGGCCCCATAGTTTGGCGGCTGCCCGACTAATTCCAACAAGCGCGGCTCGAATCCCAACTTTACTGCCACCCCTGCAGCCGCCACGGCCTGCTCGCGCGATGCGGCATCCCAAAGAAGACCAACGCGACGAGCCTTCGGCAAGGCCTCGCGCAAAAACTCTACACGTTTTCTCGCCAGCTCCAGTTGGCTCACGAAAATGCCGGTCAGATTGCTACTGGGATGGGACAGGCTCTCCACATAGCCCTTTTCGACCGGATCGAAGTCGATAGCGATAAAGACAACCGGCTTGGCATCTGCAGCCGACCGAGCGGCCCGCAGCGCCGGCTCGTTGCCGGCGGCAAGCAAAATGTCGGCCTTTGCGGCCAGCTCGCGGTAGATTAGTGCGTATGCATCAATGCTCGGCGCCTGGACGTACTCGAATATGAAATTTCGGCCTTGCTGGTAACCGAGCTCGGTCATGCGCTTCTCGAAAGCCGCATAATGCGGTGCATCTCGCGGCAGAATGCCGGAGTAGCCGACGCGCAGTGTCTTGGGCTGCTGCGTGCGCGCTGCGCGCGGCCATAGAAGCGAAGGCGCGGCCACCGCGCCTCCGAGAACAGCAATGAACTGCCGCCGCCTCATTCGCGCACTTCATTGGCGCGGGCGATGAACGCATCCGGCAAAGAGATTCCAAGCGATGCCGCCGTCTTCAGATTCACCGCCATGTGAAAGCGCTGAGATTGTTGAATAGGCATTTCGGATGGCTTGGCGCCGCGCGCAATCTGGTGGACATAGACCGCAATGTCCTGGAATAAACTGGCGAGATCGAAGCCGTAACTCATCAGTGCCCCGGCTTCCGTGTTCTCGCGGAACGCGGCGACAGCTGGAATACGGCGTGCGAGCAACAGTTCCGCGATCGCGTCACGGTCACGTAAGAACATCGGCCCTGCCGGCAGAACGATTGGCTCGCCGCGGGCGTTCTCCATTGCACCAAATGCGCGACCGTACCCGTCCTGGCCTTTCACCTCGATTATACGTGGCTCCAGGCCCAGCTTGCGGGCTGCGTCGGCAGACGCATCCCGTTGCTCGCGCGAGACCGCATCAAATGCGATCCCGATAACGGTTGCCCTCGGGAACACCTCGCGAGCAATCTCGACCCGTTTGGCCGCGAGCTCGAGCTGGCCCACGAAAATGCCGGTCACATTGCCACCGGGACGTGCGAGATTGGTCACATATCCCTTGGCCACAGGATCAAAATCGATGGCCAGAAAGGCTATCGGCCGACCATCCGCGGCCGAAAGCGCGGCACGTAGCGCTGGCTCGTTTCCGACTGCCAGGAAAACGTCGATCTTGCGCGCCGCCAGCTCGTGATAGCGCGTTTCGTAGTCCCCCACATTGCCCGCTTGTACATAATCGAACGTGAAGTTTCGGCCTTCGTGGTAATCCAGTTCAGCCATCCGCTTGAGGAAAGCGGCATAAACGGGGAATTCGCGGGGCTGCATGCCGACGAATCCCACGCGCAGCATCTTCTGCTGCGCTCTCACCGCGAGCGGCCACCCGACCGTCGCCCCGCCGAGGGCAAAAATGAATTCCCGGCGTCGCATTCATTCTCCCTTTGAGCCAAACCGACCGGCGCCGATATTCGCCGCGGGCAAGATGTTCATCCGCAGGTCCACGCGCCTGGAATGTGCTCATTCTTAGTTATTCCAGCTCGCAGGGCTCTCACTTAGGCACGATTTTGGCACGGGGCACCCCAGACCACCCTGAAAAATCCTCAAGGTGAGCCAAGGCGTTAGGCGGCCGGCTCAAGCCGACGGACTGCCAGCTGGTAAATGTCGTCGAAGAGAAGTGCGGCGCCCACAAAGCCTCGGACCGCCGCAGCGACCGATGTAACGATCTCGGCACGACGAGCCCGCCGGACATCTTCCAATCTCACCTCCCCGAACATCTCTTCGGCGGTAATGTTTGCTTCAGTGACGCCGTCGGTGAAGACGTAAATTCCCCGGGTGACAACGAAAGCTGCCCGGCATGTAAACCGCGTTGGGACGGACGCCTAAAATGATGCCCATAGCGCCCTCCACCAGCTCTGCCATTCTTTAGCCGGTAGAGGGCAATTTGACCCTCATCGCAAAACTTAACCTCGCCGCTTTCTGGGGTGAACATCACGAAAAACAGCCTCACGAACATCATGTCGCTGTTGTCCTGGCAGGGCTCGCGGTTTGACACGAGTGACGATGTCCGCTGGGCTCGCGGAGGCGCCGTCGGGTGAGCGCATGAGATGGGCGGCGACGCGGATCAGGCTCTTGGCGCGTGCCATGAATAGCGCCGCGGGCATTCCCTTGTTCGAGACGTCGCCCACCAGGAAGCACAGCCTGCCGTCCTCAGTCCGGAAGAAATCGTAGAGATCGCCGCCCACCTCGCGCGTCGGCTCCATGCTGGCCCATAAGTCGACCGCGAATTCTTTACATGGTGTCGGAAACGCATGCGGCACCATGGCCATCCTCATCCCGCAACCGCTTCTTCTCGAGCGTGGCGCCGAGGCGGGCTTTCAACATTACGGGATTGAATGGCTTGAGCCGATAATCGACAGCACCGAGCTCAATAGCAACGGACCACGCTGCTCGTCTCGTTGAGCGCGGAGATCATGATCACGGGAAGATCGCGTAGCCGGGCTTGGTCTTTGATCCAGGTGAGCACCTGATAGCCATCGACCTTTGGCATCATGACATCAAAGCAGGACGACATCGAAGGGGGTTGGCTCCAGGCGTGCAATGGCTTCTTCGCTATCGTGCGTGCAGTGTAGCCTTCGGGCGCGAGATAGGCGTCAACGTGTAGCGGTTGTCGTCGTTGTTCGCTCACCGTTTCGTCCGGGCGATTGCAAGTGATAATAGCATGGGGCGGCACAGGCTCGGTCTCTTTGGAACGAGCATGAATCGTTCTGAAACCTTCTGAATTCCAAGGCTTCTGCATTCCAACAGGAAAGGAACAGAGCTATGACCATGGCAAGAAGCGCCCGTTCCTCGGCGGAGCGGTGATCGCATGGACATGATCGTTGAGCACATGGCAGGGGACATTACAAAGCTTGTTCTTCGTGGTCGCTTCGACACCACCAGCGCTGTCGCGGCCGAGCTCCCGTTCAACGAGATCGGCAGTCAGCATCGAAAGATAATCGTCGACCTTTCGGCCGTGAGCTTCTTGTCCTCTTACGGCATCCGCCTGCTTCTAGTTGGGGCCAAGACTGTCCACGGTAGCGGCGGCAAGCTGGTCATCGTTTGCCCCGAGAAGAACGTCCTCAAGGTCCTGAACACCGCCGGAACAGATGCCTTGATCCCAATCTTCGAAACCGACACGGCTGCTGCCGATGCGCTGAGAGCCTGACCGTATGGCTAGCGTGGACAAAAAACGCCTGGTGCTACGCAACGATTTGGCCGAGTTGGACAAGCTGACAGCATGGATCGAAGCCTGGACGCGCGAGAATACATCTCCGAACCTGTCCTTCAACATTCAACTTTGTCTTGAAGAGGCGGTAGCCAACGCCATCATGTACGGTACCGCCCGCGATGATCACATGGAGATTGCGGTCGAGCTGGAAGGGAATGGCGGAACGGTGCTCGCCCGCATCGAGGATACCGGCCGCCCATTCGATCCTACCCAAGTTCCGCCCCCTGCGCTGGCGACCTCGCTTGCAGATGCCGACGTTGGCAATGTTGGCATCCATTTGATGCGCAGCTTTGCGAAGTTCTTGCATTATGAACGTCGAGATGGCCGCAATCGACTCATGTTGCAATTTGTCGAACCGAGGGCCGCACCACAGCAGTCCGGACAGCGCTGATGAACGGGGCGTTCACTTTTGGGCCATTCCGTCTGTTGGTCGATCAGCGCGAGCTGCAGGCGCATGGCGTTCCTGTGACCCTTGGCCAGCGCGCTTTTGACATCCTATTGTTGCTCGTCAGCCGCCACGGCCAATTGATGACCAAAGATGAGCTGATGGCCGAGATCTGGCCCGGACTTGTAGTTGAAGAGAACAATATCCAGGTCCACGTTTCGGCATTGCGCAAGGTGCTGGCCAAGGCCGGTGGCGACGAACGCTACCTCGTGACTATTCCTGGACGAGGTTATCGGTTCGTCGCGTCGGTGGAGTATCTGACCGGGGCACCGGCCAAGACCCCTGCACCAGCCCCGCCCAGCCAAGCGGAGGCTGCGCTTATCCTAGCGGGCAGCAATAATCTGCCGCAACAGCTGACCCCCTTGATTGGCCGCGAAGCCGAGATTGCCGAGGTCAAGGACCGTCTCACTCGTCATCGCCTGGTGACGCTGACCGGCGCGGGCGGTGTCGGTAAGACACGGCTTGCAATCGAGGCAGGCCGTAGCCTATTGGATCGCTATCCCGATGGCGTGTGGCTCGCGGAGCTCGCCCCCCTCAATGATGCGCAGCTGGTCACGTCCATCATCGGCGAGGTGCTGGGCGTTACTCTGACCGCTCCAGCCGCAGCGACCGACGCACTGGTTGCGGCACTCAAGGGCAAGCAGCTGTTACTAATCATCGATAATTGTGAGCACATCATTGCCGAGGCGGCGCGGGTTGCGGAGGCGCTGATCAAAGGTTGCCCACACTTCTCGATCCTGGCCTCGAGTCGAGAGCGCCTAGCTATCGCAGGCGAAACAGTCATTCGCGTGCCCTCTTTGCCCACGCCGCTGGCGAGTGCTGCGTTGACCGCAGCTAGCGCACGCGAATATGCGTCCGTGCGGCTATTCGAAGAGCGCGGCAAGGCCCTTGGACATGGCTTTGATCTTACCGATGCCAATGCCGCCACGGTTGGATCCATCTGCCAGCGGCTCGATGGAATTCCGTTAGCGATCGAGCTGGCGGTGCCGCGGCTCAAGGTATTGTCGGTTGAGCAGCTGGGTTGCGGACTCGATGAGCGCTTCCGGCTCCTGACCGGTGGCAGCCGCACAGCCCTGCCACGGCATCAGACGCTGCATGCCTTGATCGACTGGAGCTACGGCCTCTTGAGCGCGGCAGAGAAACTGTTGCTGGCACGGCTGTCGGTCTTTTCGGGCAGCACCACCCTGGCGTCGATCACAGCGGTTGTTGCGGGTCGCGGAATTCCGCAGCAGCAAGTTGGCGATCTATTGTTGTCGTTGGTGGAAAAGTCATTGGTGCACACTGACTCCACTGGCGACGAGGTGCGCTACCGCCTGCTCGAATCCACACGATATTACGCTTCCGAGAAGCTCTCGGATGCCGCGGCTACGCGTCGTCGACACGCTCAGCACTTTGCCGCTCGGCTCGCACAGGCGACAGCCGAGTGGGAGATCACTCCTACGCAGAAGTGGATGGCGTCCTATGCAGCCGACGTAGACAATTTGCGTGGCGCTTTAGATTGGGCTTTCGGACCGAACGGGGACATCGCAATGGCGCTGGACCTGGTGGGTCAGAGCCACGTTGTCTGGAGCGAACTCGGCCTGATGCTGGAACATCGACGTTGGGTTGATCAAGCACTCGGCAAGGTCAGCAAGAAGACGCCCGCAGCAGTGACCGCTCGGCTTCTGTCTTGGCAGGCCGGCGAGGTCCGAGAACTCGAGGACCCCATCGATTACGAAGAGGCCATGCAGGCTGCGGCGCTGTATCGCAAACTCGGTGACGGCTTTCACGAGGGAAGGTCCGTGTTGCGGGCCGGGACCGCCCGGCTGTCGCCGGACGACACCGATGAAGGGGAGCGCCTGTTGGGCAGGGCCCATGCCCTTGTGCGTCCCAGTGGGGCGACCAAAACCTTGGCTCGCTGCCTCAGCGCGCTCGCGTCCGCCCGGCTGTTCACCGGCGATCCGAAGAAGGCGCAGATCCTGCACCAGGAAGCCGTCAGCGTGTATCGCCAGCTCGGCGAGGCAGGCAGTTAGAGAACCGACGAGCAATCATGCACGTGGAATATTCGAATGTGTGTCTCAATGTAAACTGGACCTTTAAGCCCCGCTGGAATCCGCAATTTCGATACAGCAAGGGCTTCAGCTGAATTCACATCACATATCTTGCGCCCACTCCGCCCTCGACGTAATAACGCCGCCGTGGGCGCTACCCACGAGGGCGCTTTTCGTCTGGCATAGCGACGAGAAGTAGACGGCTAACCATTTAATGGTCGCCGTCCATGGACAAGCCCCTCCATTTAACCGACGTTAACTCGAACAGATTCTGCGCGCCGCTGCGCCGCTCGCTCCTAATACCGTTCCGCCTTCCTCGCGGATGTGGCGGCAGCCTTGCGCGGTCCGACTCTCGGCGATGGCACGGTCATTCGCATCATCCGCGAGACCCCGGGAACGCTATTTTCGTCCGCCGGAATTCGCCCCTGGCTCCGGGAAGTACGGGCGCTGACTGGACCGCTTGCCGCCTGCAACCCAATCGCACAGCGTTGGCGCTGCGTTGTCTGCGCCTTCAGCGATCTGCCCCTGGTTACGCGAGCTGGGCGTGTGCCGCGGCCGCCGGGTCGAAGTCCTTCTGCCAGCGATCGAGCTGCCGCCGAAGATACGTCCAGGTGATCAGGTGCGCGTCTTACGAGGTCCGTTCCGCGATCAGCTGCCGATCTACGCGGGCATGTCCGGGCGTGATCGGGTCGCCGTCCTGCTCCGGCTCCTTGGGGTGAGCGCCGGATCCTCCTGCACAGATGCGATGTGGAGATCTGATAAGGCCGCTCCTAAGGGTCAGTCTCGAGGGGTCGCTTGGCTCGGTATTTCCAGTGCCATGTCATTGCGCGCCGCCCGCTACCTGCAGGGTCGCGGGCAATTCAATGTCGGCCGGCAGCCAGCCTACGTCCCCACGCGGCCACTTGGCCCACTTGCTGCCACTGTAAGGACCAATAAGCCAAGCGGCAGGACGCAGGTTCCGCAGGCGCGCCCGCGCGCCCGCGCGCCCGCAGCACCCAGCATCGCTTTCGATCCACGGGGGCGAGTCTCATGGGGATATGGGAGCCCGCACAGAATGTCGGGCACAGGCACGGCATCTACAGACGGCAATGACGGTTGTGCCGATCCGTGCCGACCGTCAATCCAGGCCACGTCAGCGAGTGCGAACTCTGGCACCTCGCTCCATGGAACGCCGGCGGACGTAAACTCGGGTCCGCCACCTGGGACAACCGTAGTTTCCCTTTTCTTCGACATAAAAAGACCCTCCGTCGGTTTGACCGGGGAGGGCTGACGATCGCGCGACCCGCTTCGTTGCCGAATAGCCGCATCCCCTTGCGGGAACCACCTTGCCCGGGAAGGCAGGTTGGCGAGGGCGTCAACCCCGCTCTTGATGCAGAGCCATTATTATTGGTCCAAAGATTTGATTTCCAGTCCAAAAAAACATGCGAGTCGCAGGCGACTCATTTTGCCGACGACTTGCCAGACGCGACCCCGATAACCCCGCCGGAGAAACTGTCGGGAAAGGAGTCTAGGAAGGCATCATACAAAAAAGACAACCCAGCTAGAGTGCAACGGCCTCAGGCCGCTGAGAAGAAGCTGCCGATCTCCGACACCAGCGAGCGGCCAAGCCGCGAGGCGCCGAGCCGCAATCCGTGCCGTCTCATCCCACGCCATCGGGATTGCACACCCTCTGGCCGGAAGCACCGCCAGCCGGTACTTTTTCTCGCGAGATTGACGATCCAGCACGGACCTGCGCGTGCGATGATGCAGTCGGCGGCCGCCACGCGTGCAAGCTCAGCCGAACTACGCTCCAGGTAGACACCTCCCCGCTGAACCGCGCATCTTCAACTTAAACATCGAGCAGGCGATACAGGTGCACGTACATCGCGCGAGGGATGGCGTGGCTGGACGTCCCCCCACTCGCATGTTGAGTGGCAACAGAGGCCAGCACGCGCGGCCGGCGCATCGCGCGAGAGCCCCACAAGCACGCGGCGGCATGGAGTTGCGAACTAAGAGGCGAGTCATCGTCAAGGAAAAATTGTGTGCGGGCGACAGATTGTTTTCTCTTGTGACGGAAAAATTGTGTGCGGGCGACAGATTGTTTTCTCTTGTGACCTTTCTGTGCCTAGTCCCGATAAGCGCTCGGACGTTGGCCGGAGGCAGGGAGTTCATGCCCGATCTGAGGCGGCGGGAGTTCATCACGTCTGCTCGGCGGTGCAGCGGCGGCGTGGCTCTTGCGGCGCGCGCGCAGCAGCGGCGCGCAGGTCGACGGGAAGTGCCATGAAAGGCATTGCCGAGTGGCTATCGCTGATCGGCCTGAGTGAGTACGCCCAAAGGTTCGCCGACAACGCGATTGACCTCTCGGTTATTCGCGATCTGACAGAGCAAGATCTCAAGGACCTCGGCGTTTTGCTGGGGCATCGCCGCAAGATTATGCGCGCGATCTCGGAGCTTGATGGGGTCGCTGCTGCACCGACTTAAACAGTCACGGAGCCGGTGTTGCGCGCGGCCGAGCGCCGTCACCTCACCGTGATGATCTGCGATCTGGTGGGGTCGACTGCCCTATCGGCGCGACTCGATCCGGAAGACATGCGCGTCGTGGTGGATGCCTATCACGCCGCCTGCGCCCGTATCACGCGAACGTATGATGGCTTCCTCGCCGAGTTCCGGGGTGAACACCTCGACATCGCCGAGGTGCGAACCGAGGAAGGCAAGCTCTACCTTTTCGTGGAGAAGGAATGGGAAGGGCTGCCCTCTTGCATGAACGCGATACCTTCCAGGCCCGACCAAAGGGGGAAGGAGATCGTTCGTGCCCAAAAAGCCCAAAGAAATTCTCGAGTGCTATCGCCGCGCCCAAGAGGCGCGACGCATGGCCGACGCCGCCAGCAGTCCGTTTGAAAGGGCAGATTTCCTCGCTATCGAGCAACGCTGGTTGTCGCTCGCCCGCAGCACGCAGCTGTGGTCTGAGCCGGGACGCCCGGGAAGGAATGGTGACGAGACAGAGGGCGGTTGAAGAACTCGCGACGCGTTCTAGGCAGTTTCATGCGATTATTAATAGTCCGGTTCACGTCGCCTGGATGTGCCCGAGGCAGTTCCATTTCCACTCCAATTCTAAGGACCTTTGAACTGATTGCCTCGACCGGCCGACCAACAGGGGTTCCACTCCAATATCGAGAGCTCGTGCCGAGGTACGAATTGGAACTGCTGGTCGCCGCGCCGTTCGCGTCCGGGTAGTCAACGAGACCGAGGCGCATAAAGTCGTCCCCCGGTGCTCCTGCGCCGGGTCCTGACGAGGTCAGGATTCGAGCAGCGCCTATGGGGGCCAGAAATCACCGATTGCGTCATGTCCGATCTGTCGCCGGTCTCGGGATTTGCGGGCGGCAGCATAGGTGGCGATGATAACTCCTGGGATGTAGCCCAGCTGAAGACACACCCAAACAACCAGTGCCTCAAGTCCGACCCACCATGGATTTACTTCGGTAGCAGCCCCCGCCCCAATTACAACGATCAGTGCCAACGAGGTCGCCAAAGCAAGGACAGAGACCCGAGACCACAGGCCGAGCACTGCGCCCGCCACGAAACTGAGAATGGCGAGTGAAGTCATGAGATGCCCCTCGCGTTGGCAGGGCCACCGCGCAAAACGTGGAAACGCCGAAGGAGTTGTGCTTGCCCGTTCGTCGCTGGCAGGCGGTACTAGGTTCACGTCGATTTCGGACGAACCGACTGCCCGCCTCCGCCCGCGTCGCTTGCTGTATGGGACGCGATCGGCGCGAGCGCACGCGGGAAACAAGTCACCGGTAAGATTGCTGGCGGACTGAGCGATGGCGAGGGGCAGTCGGGTAACCCCCGCGTCCGCCCTAGGGGCTTAACGGCACAAGCTGTCGGAGCTTCCTCGCCGAGCTATGCGAGAGCTGGGAGAAGCACGGCAAAGACGCGCTCAACCGGCTCGTGGCCGAAGCCCATCGAGCCCAATAG
>JBKPOZ010000188.1:0-7790 GCA_046733355.1 Pseudomonadota bacterium
CAATAGCACACTGACGCTACAGCCTTATTTGTTCGTCGCACGATGTGATGTCTATCCATTCGCGGGGCCTATGGTCGAAGAGTACCCGTCCAAAGAAAGCATGATCCAACTAATCTTCAAACGGGCGTCAACCTCCCGGCCCTCCGGTGAGTGGAATGACGACGATTTCGACGTGCTGGCCGACGGCGAAGTAGTAGGCCGCATCTTCAAGGCCAACGCCGCGCCCGTAGGAAGCCCCTGGATGTGGACTTTGGCATTCGAGCAGCACGAGGATCGATCGACAACCCACGGCTATGCTGCAACGCGCGAGGCCGCGATGGCGGCGTTTGCAAAGAGCTGGCGGCGTGAATAGGCTTTGTTATCCGTGAGGACGTAATGGCCCGAAAGCCTCTCATCGATATCGTGGCTCATTTGGAAACGCACCGGCACATGGTCCTGACCTGGGCTGACCTGGTGGCAAAGAGCACCGAGCTGCATGCCCAAATGCTGGCATCAATCGAGGCGTCTGTGGCTCTGCTGAGTAGGCAGGAGGACGAACCATGAGGACCAAAAGCACAGGGGGGATGCTGGCCACGGGGGGACTCGTGCTGCTGCTTGGGGCGCCCGCGGCGGCCCAGCTGGAGAAGCAGGGGACCTACTCCGCGGTGTACGGCTGGACGTTATCCTCCACGGTCCATGAGGTGGAAGACGGCCATGTCTTCACGCACGATGTGTATAAAGGGACGATCTTCAATGACGCGGGGAAGGGGTTCCTCCATGAAGCGTCGAATGTCTGCTTTGGGGTGAGCGACCTCATCCAGGGGAAGGGCGACGCCCACGGCTATTGTGTTGTAACCGACAAGACCAACGACAAAGCGTTTCTCGTTTGGCAAGGGACCATAGACCCTGCGACGGGCTTCCAGGGCACTTACCAATGGACCGGGGGGACCGGGCAGTATACCGGCCTGAAGGGCAACAATACCTTCCAGGCTACCCGCATAGGTTCGTCCTCGGAGGGGCGTGCCCTCCAGAAAGGGGAATGGCAGTTGCCCTAACTCCTCCCAGCCAGGGGCGTTCAACCGGCGAGCGCTGCGGAAATCTTGGGCCGCCCATGACGGCAGTGCGTCAAATCCCGAAGAACTCACGTTGAGCATAACAGGTCCGCTTTACCCCTTAATAGCGGACATCGAGCAGACATTCCGCGACTTCGCATTTGTGCCAGTTGCGACCAAATTGCATTGCAGCAAGCAACGTCTCCGTGACGCACAGCAACGCCAACCACAAAGCTTCGATAGGCTGAATGTTGCACGCTTCTGCTAATGCCGAGCGTCGCCGCGCTGGCAATCGCGCCCTCAAACCAAATCCAATTAATCAGTTCCACTCATTGAGCCCTACCATGTTAGCTGAACGGCTAAAACGATTGCGATCGTAGACATATACCGAGCCTCGACAGTACGGGCTCAGTCAACATGAGAGCAGCATTTGCTGCACGTCGAAGAGCCAATCCTCCAGTTAGGATCTTAACGCGAGCATTGTTCCTGTACCCATGGGTTGTTCCGGGGCAAGAAAACGCGGCCTGGCGGATTGCGGAGGCCCTCGCATACCTAGCGGTCGGACCAGCTAGTACGCGGCTGGTCCTCCAAGTCTCCTCTGCTTGCGCATCGCCGAGTGCATGCCCATTTGGGCGACGGAGGAACGCGATGACTAAGTATTACCTTCGCCTAGCTGCTGCCATCACACTTGTCGCCCTCGCTCCTGACGCGGAGGCGCGGGTTCGGGAACAAAGCTTCGTTGACTGGCGCACGTTTGAAGTTCCCGCCTTTGGAACGAGAGTCCAATATCCGGCGGATATCTTCACTCCGGCTGGCGAGCCTGAAATGGGTGTTGGACAGCGGTTTGAGCGCGCTGACGGACGTGCCGTCTTGTCCATTTACGCTCGTCCCAACAAAGCCGGCGAGACCCCCAGAGCTTATTTAAGAAAACATCTCCGCATGGAGCGGTCCGAGTTGGACTACGTGCGAATAGCTCGATCGTTCTTCGCGGTCTCGTCAGAGCGTGACGGCATTATCCTTTACAGTCGCTGCAATTTTTCCGGCGGTGCCCGCGGCGTAATTCATTGCTTTGACATGAAATATCCGCAAGAAGAAAAGCGCTCCTGGGACGCCGTCGTAACTCGCATTAGCCTATCGCTGCGCCCCCTTGAAAGCTGAGCCCCTGCCGGAAGCATCTTCCGTTTCGCGTGGGTTCGCACTTCCAAACGAGTGCGCTCGTCGAACCCCTCCTGGTAGGATGTTCGCTCCCGATTGTGAGCTCCCTAAGATTAGGGCAGGATGAGGAATAGGATCTCGAGCGCAGGGTTTCGCGGTTGCTGGAGGAATGAAATGCGTTCGGACCATTACGTCCATCCCGAGTTTGGGTTGTTGTCGCCCAGGCCGCGGTTACGACGCGAGCTACGGATGGTGTTCTTCTCAGTGCTGTTCGGAATAGCAATCGGCGCAGCGGCCGTCATTGCTCTTAGCGGAAATAAAACGAGCGATGACGCGCAGGTACCTGGACCGAGTTCGGCGTCGGTCTTAAGCGAGAAACCGGCTGAGGCAGCCTTGAGCAATGGGGTAAAGGAGGGCCACATCAACGAGTCGGACGGGATTAAAGTTCAGGTCGGTTCCGAGACCCACAAAGACAACCCTGCGACCACGTGCGCTGGCGCTACTTCCTCTTGTGACACGGCCTCGACTCCTGCGAGCAATCTGCGCGCGATGCGAAAGCCTGCAGCGAACGAGGCTCTAGCCATCGGCCGAGCCCCTCTCGGTCGCCCCGGCGCGCTCGTGGAGATGCCCTCAGTGGGTCCATCGGAGTCAACTGAACGGGCACTCGAAAAGCCGAGTGGGGTCCGTTCCGAAGAACTCGCAGCAGATCTGGGAAGTGCCAATCACCTAGTGGACAAAACACCACCGAAGAACTCTCGCAGGCAGCCGCGAGAACGTGCTGCACATTACCGTAATGATCGCGGCATTTCCCCAACCGGCCGCGGATATCACGGGCCGGCCGGGGAACTGGATCGCGCATATGCTCTCGATCGCTCGCGTGCCCCGAAAGGCTTTTGGGAATGGTCCCGCTGAAAGCTGGCCGGTACTTGCCCGCTGCGGCACGCTGCCACCAGCGCGAACCTGCGATTGTAGATGCATAGCAGCCCGCCTCTCATCCAGCGTCACCACTGAATTACCGATGGCCATAAGAAAAGCCCCGCAAGGGAAGCGGGGCTTGAGTTTTGGAGAGTCCAGATAACGAGCATCGGAAGCCGTGTCAGATCAGTGCGGCCCTTCTATGACGCACAAAGGCCGCCCTGGAGCCTAGCCCGAGCATAGCAATCAGGGCGCGATGCGAAAAAAAGCCCCGTTCTTCGGAGTGGAACGGGGCTCTGAAGTCCTTGGCAGTCCGCGGAAGCGTACCGAGAGAGCTTCCGCAAGCACGAGCGTCGGCCTTATACGGCCCGTCGTCTAGAGCGCATTTTTTGGACAACCAGGAACGATCTCCCGCCGAAGTTCCGTTCGCCGCCCGCAACCAGGAGGGCGGTTGTGACGAGCAAAGCGGAAGACTATCGCCGGCTTGCGCACCTGTGCCAACAAGCCGCCCGCATGACCTCAACGGAAAAAGAACGGAATAACCCTGCTGGCCAGCGCGAAAACCTTCGACTTCTTGGCCGAGCATAATCGAGCAGCAGTCCTGGAGTGCAATGAATAGGTTAGCTCATTGGTGTTAGACTATCGCTGGGTCGTCACTCGCATGAGGCTCTCGCCATGAACTCATCGCTTTGGCTACCGCTTAAGCACTTCATCACTTCGGAAAGCTTTTCGCGGTTTTCTCGCTGTTTGGGTTGCTCTCGTCGTTTGCAGTCTTTGCGCTGGCGGTGCTGAGTCGAGTTGCTTGTGGTTCCTGCGGTGAGCAGCCCTAGCGGCCTTTTCTCGGTGTTCGGAGTTTCGGGTCCAACAGCAGATACGCTGTGACGCAAACGACAACGACAGCCATGACAAGCACCGGCACCCAATCGTTCATTTCCCCCTCCCTCTCTCTGCCCTAGAACATGACAGTAAAACTGAGGGCCAGGGGCCATAATGCGGGCTATAGTCGCAGGCTCAGGCTTTGCTTCTCGGGGACGACGGCGACGGCAAGCCCGAAATGAAAGCGCCGCGGATCGATCCGGGCTTGCGAGAGTTGGTCGGGCTTTCCCTGCTCTCAGGTGGGGGTTGTAGTGTTGCGCTGGAGCGAGGTGACCTCCTGTTCGTCGCTCTCTTTGGAGCGGCCAGTATAGTTGCAATTGTCGAGATGATCCGACGTTTACGCTGAGATCTCTCGGCTTTAGCGTCCGCCTCCCGTCGTTTACATGACCTTCGGCAGATCCGGGCATATCAGATCGCAGCGCTCGTGCATGCTACGCGCGTCACGCCGTTGAGTTGTTCCTTCCATTTCATCATGTTTGCCTTGCGTCCGTATTTCTCGATGAGCCTGCGAACGCTGTAGCGGCCCTTACGGGCGCATTTGGTGCATTCGACGCGGAGCACGTCGAGTTTTCCTTCGATGTCACCGAAGATGAGATAGGATCTCCCAGTCATGGTGGTGATATTACCACCTGCTTGCGACAGGGGGTGCCTAATGGCGAAAAAGCCGACAGAAAGCCGCCGTAAACTCATTGAGTTCGATGCGCAGACTTGGCATGCCCTCACTTTGCTCTCGCGCGAAGCGAAGAAAACTTTTCAAGAGCTTGCCGCTGAGGCATTCAGCGATCTGTTGCACAAGTATGCACGGCCACCGATTTGAAGGCAGCGCGGCGGGAAAGCGCGAGGGGCATTTCAGGCGCGACGGCAGCCTTGAAATAGCGGCGCACCTCGCTGTACTAAGACGTAGCCTAAAGGGGGATGGGGTTCCCCTAAAACCGCTCCTCAGAGCTGATGACCCCTACTGCGTTCGCAAGCTGCGGCGGTAGGGCAAGGTATGCTCCAGTGGACCCGCCGCACGAGGCGGGTTTTTTGCGCCTACCCACAGAGGAGATCACCCGTGGAGAATGTTTGGTTTCAATCTGCATTGTGGATGGCCTTGGCCCTGCTGGCCGCCCTGGGGTCTCTATTCGTCACGATTTCAGCGGCGCTGTTCGAGATCGTCGTGGGTGCTATCGCTGGCAACACGGTCGGCCTGCCTTTGACACCATGGATTGATTACATCGCCAGCTTTGGCGCGATCGTGCTCACGTTTCTTGCAGGCACCGACATTGACCCGCACGTAGTGAAGAGGAACTTTGCTTCCAGCGTAACCATTGGTTTGATGGGGTTTTTTGCGCCGTATCTCGGCTGTTTGCTGCTGGCGCGATATGGGCTCGGCTGGCCGTGGCCCGAGGCACAGATAGCTGGCATCGCGCTCTCAACGACATCTGTTGCCGTTGTGTACGCGGTAATGGTTGAAACGGGCTACAACCGAACTGAACTGGGTAAAATTATTCTGGCAGCCTGCTTCATCAACGACATCGGCACGGTGCTTGCGCTCGGTCTCGTGTTTGCGAACTACAACATCTATCTCGTCGCGTTCGCTGTAGCTACCGTCGTCGTGATGGCCGTCCTTCCTCGGATCGTGCCGTGGCTATTTGCCCGAATAGGGGGCAGAGCAAGTGAGCCAGAAATCAAGTTTATTTTTCTTGTGCTGTTTGTTCTTGGTGGCCTCGCCAACCTAGGAAAGAGCGAGGCTGTACTGCCCGCGTATTTGGTCGGAATGGTATTGGCTCCGTTCTTTCTGAAACAAAAGGAACTTCAGGTCAGGATGCGCGCTATCTGCTTCGCGTTCCTTACACCGTTTTATTTCCTCAAGGCCGGGTCACTCATCAACGCGCACGCGCTCCTCGCTGGTGCTGGGCTAATTGGGCTGTTCCTCGCCATGAAGATGGTCACCAAGTTTGTTGGTATCTTGCCGCTGACGCGCTATTTCAAGTTCGACCGACGTGAGGGCATGTACACCACGCTGATGATGTCCACCGGACTCACCTTCGGGTCGATTTCAGCCCTATTCGGCTTAACCAATCACATCATCAACCAGGAGCAATACACAGTCCTTGTCACGGCGGTAATCGGCAGCGCCGTAGTGCCGACACTAATTGCACAGCTTTGCTTTCACCCGCACTTCGAGTCGCTCGAAGAAGACGCTTAGTTCTGGTCGGGCGGAATTCAATGTTGTGCTGCTTGCGCTGGCAGCGTTCAAAGGCTGGAGATAGGACCATGAATAACACTCAACGTACATCACACGACGCCACGACTGACATTATGCGCTCAAATTGGGAATGGTCGGGGCGTTACGCTCTATTCTGGATTATCGTCACCCTTTTCATCTTTGGCGCTATTTTTGCTGTGCTCGACTATGGCGATGCTAGTGAGAGCATCCGAATACAATCGTTTGTGCTCCTCGCCACGATAATTTTGCTCAACGCGATTTGGCGGGCAGTGGGCGCTTTGGCTACTCGTATAGAATTGATGTTGATTCGAGGGACAACACGGCAGTCCTAGGGCGGCGCGATAAAGCCAGTCAGGCGGGGACGCACACGCATGATGGGACTTTAACCCCAGGGGGCGAGGGCAAGTCCCCGGACTGCCCCCCAATATGAAAAGACCGTATTGGACGAACCGGCGAGGACATCCGCCCGACTGACGGGCGATGAGCGTCGAGGGCGGCCGCTACCGTTCTCACCTATCTGCTCGTCAGCATAGGCGTGATCGTCGCTTTCGTGGGGGCGGTGTTCATGGTGGGATGGTTCATCGGACGGCAGCGCGGGCGCCGCGGACGGCTCGGAGAAGAGTAAGCTGCCGGGCAGCGCAAGTGGAAGGACAGCGGCATCATCTGCAGCTCTGCCCCACCGTCTAGTGCCGCAGTCCACCAAAAAGCCCCCAACGAGCTATGGGCGAAAGTTGGTGACGGCGTGAAAGGGTAAGGCGGCGTATCGTGGGGGTGTTCGACGCCTCCACTTCTCCAGCAAAGGAGTGATACGCCGTGACCGACACTAATGTTTTCCAACTCTCTCAGCCAGGAACTTTTAGCGATCCGCTGACCGAGGTTTTGCGCAACGGCGCACGAGCGCTTCTGACGCAGGCGATCGAGGCCGAGGTTTCGAGCTTGCTCAGCTGCCATGCCGATAAGCTCACCGATGATGGCCGCCGGCGATTGGTACGCCACGGGCATCTGCCCGAGCGTGAGATCATGACCGGCATCGGCCCGGTCGCTGTGCGCTGCCCGCGCGTGCGTGACCGCGGCGGCGAAGGTTGCGATCGCATCCGCTTTTCGTCGGCGATTCTGCCTCCCTACGCGCGCCGGTCGAAGAGCCTGGAGGTGCTGATCCCGATCCTCTACCTCAAGGGTATCTCGACCGGCGACTTTGAGGACGCGCTGATCGCATTGCTCGGCCGGGACGCCGGTGGGCTCTCGGCCTCGACCATTGGGCGCCTCAAGGAGGCTTGGTGTGAAGAGCACGCGCGCTGGAGCAAGCGTGATCTCTCGGCCAAACGCTACATCTACTTCTGGGTTGACGGCATTCATGTGCAGGCCCGTCTCGAAGACAGCGCGCAATGCTTGTTGATCATCATCGGAGCCACACCCGAGGGCAGGAAGGAGCTTGTCGGCCTCACCGACGGTGTGCGCGAGAGTGCGGAATCTTGGCGGGAACTGCTCCTCGATCTGAAGCGGCGCGGGCTCTCGATTGGCCCCGAGCTCGCCGTCGCTGATGGCGCGCTTGGATTCTGGCAAGCGCTCGAAGAGGTATGGCCGCACACGCGCGGCCAGCG
>JBKPOZ010000189.1:0-3955 GCA_046733355.1 Pseudomonadota bacterium
CCCCCTGGGGGCGCTGTACGTGTTGACGCGCCGGCTGTGGGCCTCAATTGGCTACCACATCGCCTGGAATTTCAGTGAAGCGTATGTGTTCGGCGCGCACGTTTCCGGCAGCGGCTTTGGCGTTAGCCTCTATCAGGTCCAACCAGTTCCCGGCGTTGATCCCCTTTGGAGCGGCGGCGCCTTTGGCCCTGAGGCATCAGTTGTGGCTGTAGTGCTCGGATTCCTGCTAACTTACTGTCGACACCACGGTGCAGCCTAAGAACATCACCTTCCCGACCGACGCCAAGCTGTTGCACGCGGCGATCAAGGGACTGGCCCGGCTGGCCTCCAATTCCTCGCCACTCCAACTCGGACGCCCCCGCTGGAGCTATGGGCGAAAATTGGTGACGGCGTGAAGGGGTAAGGCGGCGTATCGTGGGGGTGTTCAACGCCTCCACTTCTCCAGCAATGCCTTAGCTGACAACAAAACGCTTTTGGCGCCCTCTCAGCCTCAGGGCCTCCGATAGGGGTATAAACCATCCAGCGTGGAGCATTTCATTGCGTACGGGTAGCCCAGCCTCATTCCATCGTTCCATTCCCTGGCGCAGGACGCCGACGTGCGAGAAACCGGCTGCGCGCAAGGTACTCGCTGCCGCTGCCGAACGCTTATCGGTGCGACAGACTACAATAATCGGTGATCCTTCCAATCCGCTTAGCTCGGTTAATCGGCTATGGAGTTCGGTGACAGGAATGTTACGCGCAGCCGCAATATGCCCGAGCGCTCCGGTGAACTCGTCGGCGCCTCGTACATCGATTACTGCGTCCAGCAAGCGCAAAGGCTACGCCCGGAGCGAAGGCGACCGCGCCGAGGGCGTAGAGCATCACGTAACCGATCGGTGCCCAAGGGCCGAGCGCACCCAGCCATGCATCCAGCATTTCCAGATTGATCTGCTCGCGGTGAAGGATCACCAACAGCACTATCGCTGCGAGTACCAGCGTCAGGGCACCGCGCAGCAATAACCCATGCATGCTCATCGTTCCACTTGCCTCTCTCCAAGTGGATAGCGACCGGCATCACCACGAAGGGGCTGCAGCAACATACGATCAAGCCTGAGTTCGCGCGCGTCTCGGAACTGCTCGATGCCGATTGTCATGGCTTCGTGGCCGGCTGCTGGTTGTGCCCGGTACGTTCCAAACAGTCGGTCCCACCAGGGCAGGTTGAAACCGAAATTGCTGTTGGTCTCGCGTGCGACAATCGAGTGATGAACGCGATGCATATCCGGCGTTACAACGAACCAGCGCAGTATGCCGTCAAATGCTTCAGGAATACGGACATTGCTGTGGTTGAACATCGAGGTAGCGTTCAGCAGTACCTCAAAGATCAACACGGCAATCGCCGGCGCGCCGAGTGCTATGACTGCTGCAAGTTTGATGACCATCGACAGCAAGATCTCAATCGGGTGGAAGCGCAAACCTGTACTGACATCGATATCGAGGTCGGCATGATGCATTCGATGCAAGCGCCACAGTCCCGGAATTGCATGAAACAGAGCGTGCTGAAAGTAGATCGCGAGGTCGAGGAGGACGGCCGAGGCCATCACAGCGATCCAGGCGGGGAATGCCAGTACGTTGAACAGCCCAAGCCCATGCGCGTGTGCAACGAGGGCAAGACCGACGGCCGTTGTCGGAAACAGAACGCGGATGCCCGTTGTAACCGGCGCTGCAAAGGGTGCGGACGGCTGATTAAGGGCGAGCGGTCTGAAGCATCGCTACATGCTGGAAATTCCGCCCTATCACGGGCGTGAGTTCATCCGACCTGAGATCAGGACAGAACAGAGGTGCACGGCCCGGCCCATCAACTGCCGGGACATGTGGCAGTTCTGCCGCGCGTCACAGTCTCCGCGCGTCACAGTCTCAGGCTCTGACAGTCTCAGGCTCTAATGTGCCGTCGGGTCTTCTTCGGGGACGCCCGCTGCGATGATGGCTGTGAGTTCATCATCGGTGTAATCGAGCGCGCGCTTGCCTGTCACATTGGCGTTGATGACTGCCTGCGGCGGCCTTCCATACCCTCGATCCAGGATCGAGTTGGCGGCATGGACGCGGGCTGCCGGTGGCGCTTTCTCGTTCTGCATGATCGCCACCAATGTTTCGATGGCTTCGGCACTGTATTGCCGGGCCAGCTGTTGCACCTCGCCCACTATTTTGGGGCGCCCTCCTGGATTGCCGGACTGTCCCTTCTGAAATTTCGCCATGCTTACTGTCCCAGATTCCCCGTCGTCTCAGCTGTTTCTTCGGACGCAGTACGGACGCACAATGCCCGCTAACCGGCTACGCGGTTGCGGGTTACTCTTCGATCGTAAATTTAGTTTACTTGATTCACTCGAGAATGTCAAGGGACTTTCTTTCGGAAGTTCGGCCTTGCTCGAGTCTTTCAGCTTCAAGATTTCGCGGACGTAAATTCAGAACCGACAGCCGAAGGACTCACAACGGATTTGCGGCTTAAATCTCGCCGACCTCGCGCTGAGACGATAGTTCCGAAATGCCAAATTGCGCCCTCGTAGCAAGCGCCGTCTCGGCAGTTTGCTCAAATGTCTAGCCCAGCGGCCACATCGTCGATCCAGTGGCTTAAAGCTGCGGCGGCTCGAACGCTCAGAACTCTGGGCTCTGAGGCGAGCACGGTAGAGGACACGAGGGATGGGAAGACGGGAGGAGACTACAGACAGATGGTACAAGGGGGGAACCTTCATGTGCCCTGCAACTCGTTTTCCCGATGTGCTCTCAATTGCTTGATTGCAGTTAAGCGCGACCGGGACAAAGACACCATGAGGGCCAGCGACCCATAGCGCCGACTTCCTCAGCGAGGCGCGAGCGATCTTAACGGCCCTCTCCGAGCATGACGCCCGCTTGGCGATCTCTGCGATTGACATCGTGCAGAGCCCCGTCGCCAGCTCTACCCCGTCGATCATAATCCGCTCCACAGCAAGAATGACAGGTGTGGCGATCCGGCGGCCGATTTCCGTAACGTGCAGTTCGCGCTGCGTCTCTGTCCAGAATCCCGGTCTCCGAAAAGCGTGAAGATGGCTGGCCGGATGCCCGCCGCGCGAACGACGTGGAGCTTTAAGGTCAGGCTGGCGACGGCAGATGCAGCGAGCTTTGGTTAAGGCGTCCTTCAGCGACCATCGCCGCCTCAAATTGCTGCCCTTTGGGCGCGACAGATCGGCTTCGGCGATAAACCGAGCCCAGACACGCTGGCCGAGATCGTCTGGGCCTGCGTGAGTGCGTTTGGCGTATTCTGCCGCTGTGAGCTTTGCCAGAAATGCTTCGCGGCCGTCTATTACGAAGCCCGTTGCATCTCGTTCAATGCGGGCCTCAAACTTGCTGTTGAATGTTTCAGCTTGCCGAACGTTCCGGTCCTCTTTCAGAGGGGAGCCCGCCACCTGTTCCGCAGGCAACCTTGATAGGTGGAAAGAACTGCCGGCAATCGTTTCGAGAAAAGAGGTGAGTACCGCCGGGGTAATCGTCGGAACTTCGTTGATGTTCGCAGTCGCCGGATTGAAGTGACTGTGGCGCCAACCGTAAGATTTCTGTGTGTCAGGGTGAATGCCGTAGGCAATGAACTGCTTGCCATTGGCGAGCACCTCAACGCAGCCAGTGCTAACTGATGGGATGTTTTCGCCTTCGACCACTCGGTAGAGCAACAGGGTTCGGGGTGCTCGGCCAATTCGCTCGAAGCGCGTCGGGCCGATATGCTCAAAGGCGAGCAGCTTGACGCGCTCGACCTCATTGGCATCCTCGCTGTCTATGTCAATTGCGAGAACCCGCCCGCATACAATGCCGATATTGCAGTCAGGATACCTGTTTGATCGCAGAACGCGCCTCAACCATCGAGCATCGGTTGGTTTCGGATTCTGCCATTTTGGAATGATGGGAGCCTTACCGTGCGCTGCGGTGACTGTAAATCCGTTCTCGACGAGAC
>JBKPOZ010000190.1:0-5613 GCA_046733355.1 Pseudomonadota bacterium
CACCGCTGGACGGCTCGGCCTGGATCGAGGGCGCTGACTGTTCGCACCGTGTCGTGCGCGCCGGATCCTTTCTCCTCGCTCCTGCCTTCCTGCGCTCGGCGAGCCGCTACTGGTTCAGCCCCGACTACCGGCTCAGATACCTTGGTTTCCGGGTCGCTCGGACGCTTGCACCTTGAATCTTTGTTCCTTTGCTCGTGTGACTGATTTCTCCTGGCGCCTGGGTCTATTCCGCTGATCGGGGGCTAATCCTCGCCGGCTGAGGCTTCTATTCTTTGAGTGCTGCAACCAAAGCGACGATCACAGAGCAGATGACGGCGAGTATAATAGCGATCGTCGCTCTCGCGTTTGCTCGTTCCGCAGCCGCAGCCTGACGTTCGGCGGCTGCGGAAGCACGCTCTGCTGCTGAGGCAGCCCGTTCGGCCGCTTCGGAAGCACGACGAGCGATTTCATTCTGTTCGGATTGGGAGGATGCGTTCACGCCGCGTTTTCCCTGATGTTTTTCGGCAAGCCATACAAAAAGCCACCCACGGCGTCTCCCCCTTTTTTCACCCTTGGGTGCCTGGACCGCTGATTTCGCCCTGTACTACACCGGAAATATATAGCCGCTCGGGTCGTGGGTGGCGATCAGGTGGCGTAGTATGTTTCTTAGCTGCCTTAATGCATCGGCGACCTAATGCGAACTTCGGTGAGATAGAGTCACAATCGCGAGGCGGTCTGCTCCCTCTCCCGAAGGGAGAGGGATGGGGTGAGGGGTTTCGATCTGTCGATGACAATTTCCAACAGAAACCCCCTCACCCCAACCCTCTCCCCAGCGGGGAGAGGAAGTCAGACCCGCGCCTGTTGCAGTGTTCGTGCGTGTATCTCACAGGAATATGCTCTAGCTTACAGCGAATAGCGGGCCCGTATGTTTAGCCGCGGCGTTTGCCGATGCAGCGCCACTTCAGGCAAGCGCGGGACTGATAAAAACCCCTAGATAGCAGGGGCCGGCTTTGATGCAGCTCGCTTGCGGGCAGCGGGTGCTGATCAAAGGCTGTGCCGCGCACTGTTGAGCAGCTGCCTGCGCCGACGCGATGCTCGATCCGTGCAACGGGCGGTCGACATTGATCGATAACGCCAAAACCATCGTCGTTGCGGCGATCGCCGGCAGCCATAACCTGGAACGCGGGTTTGCGAGTGGCCGCGCAAATGGGGCTTTCAGCTTACGCATCTCAACCTCCCATCAACTGGAAAGAGAAGAATGCAAACCGAGGCCTTGACGAGTCAAGCAGGACGGGCACCGGCTCCGGAGGTTGAGTTCCGATATTTCGCTGGACACTCGGAGTTAATTGGTTGGAAAATCGCGATACTCTCAGGACCAATGTTGCGGCACATGCGGGCATTCAGTCTGAGCTCATTGTCCTGCATCGCCATGCTTGCGGGCACGCTGTCCGTGGGCGCTGCGTGCATCGATTTGAAGCATACGAGCAGCTTCTCTTTCGAAGGCGCGCTCTCGTTCAGCATTTTTGCCGGCCCACCGAACTATGACGACGTGCGCAAGGGAGACGTGCCGGAGCCCGCGTATATATTGAAGCTGGACGCGCCGATCTGCGTCACCGGGGACGAGCATCTCAAGCCGGAAGAACGCGTCGACCGGATTCAGGTCTACCCCACCGAGTCAGGGGCGGCCGGTCGATTCCTGTCGCGAGACTTGCGGCGCTTCGTGGGCAGGCGGGTCGCCGTCGAAGGCAAATCTCTCGTCGGCAAGCACACCGGACATCACCATGCGCCGCTTCTCCTCGCCATAACCGAAATCGCGATTCCGCACGACCCCATGAAAGCCTATGGGACGGCGATGACCACGGTGCAGGCCTTCTATATGGCGCTTGGTTTGGGAAACGGCGAGGAAGCAAGCAAGTTCGTCGTGCCGGACAAGCGACAGTCGGGCACGTTCTCTCCCACGGCGATCACCAATTTCTACAGCCGACTCATCTTCCCGCTGACCGTGCTCGAAGTGATCGCGGTCAGCCCGAACGAGTACCGCGTACGCTACACCTACGTGGCGCCCAGCAGCGGCCGATGCAACGGCGAATCCATCGTTCGCACTACCAAGATAAATGGCCTCAATCTGATCGAATCGATCAGGGCCATCGGCGAGTGCTGAGGGTTGGTACTTCGTAGCCTGGATGGAGCGCAGCGACATCCGGGGCAGCTGAGATCCCGGATTTCGCTGACGCTCAATCCTGGCTACGGCGGCGGCGGCGCAAGCGAGGCGAGCAGGGTGCGCCACGAGCGGCGCTCGCGCGCGGGATGGAAAAGCGTGGCGCGTTCGGCGCAGTGGCGGCGCAGCGCATCAAGATAGCGCGCGTCCTCCTCGGCGCGGCGGAGCAGGCGCGCGAGGCCGGCGCTGTCGCCGACGCGGTAATAGCCGGGATATTTTTCGCCAAGCAGGCCCACCGAGCCGGGTATCCTTGAAGCAATGACCGGCAGGCCGGCCATCACCGCCTCGGAAATGACGTTCGCGCCGCCCTCCATGCGCGAGCTCAGCACCATGAGCGCGGCACGCGCCATGTTTTGCCGGACCTGGAAGCTGGCCAGCTCGCCGCGCCAGACATAACGCGGGTTGCGCGCCATCTCGGCACGCGCACGCCGCGCCCAAATCTCATCGTGCGCGCGGCCGAGATGAAGGACGCGCACGCGCGAAGACGCGGGCAACAGCCGCGCTGCTTTTGCCGCGCGCAGCGGATCCTTTTCCGCGCGCAGATGACCGACCACCAGAACTTCAAACCAGCGGCTCCCGGATCTCGCTTCGCTGTTCCGGCCTGTGTGATCCCGGTGAAGCGGTTGAGCCGACTGGTAGATGATGTCGACCTTATCGCGGTATCGGGCCGGGATGGCGTCGGGCACCAGCGCGTGCAGGCCGACCAGCCGGTCCGCCATATCGAGCGCGCGAAGCGTGTTCGCGCGATGGCTGTGAATGAAGCGGTAAATGTCGGTGCCGGTAAGCGCAACGATGATTGGTTTGCGCGGCCGCAGCTTATGGAAGCTCGCGACCGAGCGCGCGCTGCGCCAGGCGTGCAGCGCAATCATCAGGTCGGCGGGCTCGCCGGCATATTCGGTGGCCACGCTGACGCAATGGCCGAGGCGGCGCACAATGCGTGACCAGCGCACCGCGGTCGTGCGATTGCCGCCGCGCGAACCCTTGCCGGCGGGGGTGATCAGGCTGATCTTCATTCTCAGTGTGGCGCTTAGTCGCGCGCTTCGCGGCCGTGCCAGATTCGAAGCACTGTGACTTCGTTGTCCGCCGCCGAGTAGGCGTATCGCAGCACGTAAGCGGACCGGCCGAAAGGCACGATCAATTCACGCATGTTAACGATACCTGTGGGCCTTCCACGCTCCGGGAATCTGTCAAGCGACTCTATCGCTGTGATTAGGGCCGCGACTGCATTATGGGCGGCAGCCGGAGCTTTGTCCTTGAGGAACTGCTGCAGTCGCGCCAGATCGGCGAGCGCCGCCGGCGCGACAGTGAGCTTCATACCTTGCGGGGCTTAGGCGGCGGCAGCTCGTTCAAATTGCCCCAGCTTTGCATCCACGCCTTAACCTCATCCCAGGGCACACCCATTCGGCTCCGCTCGAACTCGGCAAGATGCAGCGCGTCTTTCTCGATAGCTTCGGGGGCCCAGGGCCCTTCTCCTCTGGTACGCATGCGCGCCAGATCAGGCGGCAAAATGGATTCGTTGCCAGCCATTCCGGCAATGAGCGCGGAAACGCTTATACCGAGCGACGCTGCCCGTGCTTCCAGGAGGTCTGCCGTTTCCGCGTCGACCTCTATTTTACGCGTTTTGACGCTCATACCGGAAAGATAGGATGTAGCCTGAGCATTTGTCGAGAACGCGTCGGCCTGGGCGCGAGGCCTTGCCGGCGGGGGTGATCAGGCTAATCTTCATCGGTACCGATGACCGCTCCCGTTCCGACAAACACGCTCAGGGATATGCTGCGCGATGCGCGCACGCGCACGTTGTCGCTCGTCGTCGATCTCGAGTTCGAGCAGCTGTTCGGCCCGCGCCTTGACATCGTTAATCCATTGTTGTGGGAGATCGGGCATCTCGCCTGGTTCCACGAATATTTCGCCTTGCGCCCGCTGGAAAGGCGCCATCCGCTCCTGCCCAATGCCGACACGCTCTACAACTCGGCGCTCGTTCCTCATGACACGCGATGGACATTGCCGTTGCCGTCGCTCGAGGGCACCCTCGATTACATGCGCAGCGTGCACGAGGCCATGCTGGCCAGGCTTGAAGGCGACACCGCCAGCGAGGAGGAAAGCTTTCTCTATCAGCTCGTCGCCTTGCACGAGGATATGCACGCCGAAGCTTTCATCTATACCCGCCAGACGTTAGGTTACCCCGCACCGAAATTCGCACAGATGGAGGCGGCTTCGGACAGCGACTCAGGCGCCTTGCCGGACGATGTTGAAATTCCGGGCGGAGAATTCTTGCTCGGCTCCTCGCCGGACGCCGCTTTCGTGTTCGACAACGAGAAATGGGCGCACCCGGTGACCGTTCGTCCGTTCCGCATGGCGCGCGCGCCCGTCACCAATGCCGAATTCGCCGCATTCGTGGAAGACGGCGGCTACCGCCGGCACCAGTTCTGGGACGAGGAGGGCTGGCGCTGGCGCGAGAGCGTCAAGGCCGAGCACCCGGTCTATTGGAGACGCGAGGGGAAACATTGGAGCGTGCGCCAGTTCGACCACTGGAAAAAGCAGCCGCCGCACCAGCCCGTGACTCATGTCAACTGGCACGAGGCGAATGCGTGGTGTCGGTGGGCGGGCCGGCGACTGCCGACCGAGGCGGAATGGGAATTTGCCGCGGCGGCCGAGCCGTCTGATGTGACTGGGCCGAGCGAGCGCAAACGTATTTATCCCTGGGTCGGCACGATGCCGGGCAAGCACCAGGCCAATCTCGATGCTGCCGTCCTTGGCTGTGTGGATGTGGCCGCGCATGGCGAGGGCGACAGTGTTTGGGGTTGCCGGCAGATGATCGGCAATGTCTGGGAATGGACGGCGAGCGTCTTTGCGCCCTATCCGGGCTTCGCACCCGACGTGTATGCCGAGTATTCGGCGCCTTGGTTCGGCAGCCGAAAAGTGCTGCGCGGCGGCGCCTGGGCGACACGCAGCCGCCTAATCAGCAATACCTACCGCAATTTCTTTCCACCCGACCGACGCGACATCTTCGCCGGCTTCCGCACCGCCGCGGTGTAGTAAATTTCAACGATCTCGCGGCGAACGCGGCTGAGTTCCCTCTCGCATAGGGAGAGGGTTAGGGTGAGGGGTTAAATCGTCTCGTGTACTGACCCCCTCACCCCAACCCTCTCCGCACTGGGGAGAGGGAGCGCGCTGGGGTGGGCCTGCTCAGTCATGGCAACTGTCAATGGTGGCTCGGTCAGGTCGATCGTGATTGGCTCGAGTGCAGGGCTGCGCGGCAGCACCAGTCCAATGGCGCTCGCGCCCGCATAGCCGGCAGCCACGAGCGCTGATACGCAAGCCTCCGCCTGCGCGAGCGGCAACGCTGCAAGCAGCCCGCCGGCGGTTTGCGGATCGAACAGCAGAAAATATTTCGCGTGCGCCGTCGCCGCTTGCGG
>JBKPOZ010000191.1:0-12369 GCA_046733355.1 Pseudomonadota bacterium
CCGCGCGTGCAGCTTTCGGATTGCCGGCTTTAGCAGCGACAGCTTTGTACGTCATGGTCTTCCCCTTTGGGATCTTGCGTACGATGTCGCGGACCTTATCTGAAAACGTTTTCATAGGCCGAGTGTAGCACGTTTCTCAAAGGTTTTCGCCTTTTTTACTTTCGATTGGAACGAGCGCGTCGCGTGGGACGGAAGGTTCGACCGGACGTGCCGGTGTTACTTTCGAAGTGCGCGCGGCCGTCTTAGCATTGTGGGCACCTATTGGCCCCTAGCGTCGTTTGCCGCGCAGTGCCGGCGTGGACGCAAACGGAGCATTGCGGACATCGACCGGCGGCTCCGCCCGATGCAATTCGACGTGAATGACCCCGAGCCGACATAGGTCGCACTGAAATCCCGCAGCGCAGCAGTCTGCTGGTAAATCGAAGTGTGCTGTGCTTTTCGCTAAGAGCGCCGGAGGTGCCGCCTTGGGCAACTTAGCCGCTCGGCTCACCACCAGGCGGCTTTCTCTGTCAAAACTCTCCGTCTTCGATCTGGCGAGCAACTTCCATAAATTCCCGAGCCGATGCCATCAGCATATCCTCGGCATATGGGTCCCGCGTTGTGGCCGCAGCTTCCCGGCACTGCAAGGCCCGGAGGCGATATTTTCCTGCTGTCGCTGCTTTCTTTCGGCAGATCAGCTCGCCCGCTCTCCTGCCGAACCTTTCCTCGTCCACAGGCGCCACGATGTCTTCACACCCGAGTAACTTCAGGAGTTCGGGCAGACTGCGATGCTGTGCCCGCGCAACGGTCGTTGTGTGCTGCATAGGCTGCCTCCCCTGCAGGGGCCTAAACCGGATTAACGCATGTTAAGGGCTGGCAGTTCCAATGATCTCCTGCCCGCCAAAACAAAGCAGCTCCGGGGGCTCTCGTACGTTTATGGTAGGACTCGCCTGTCACGGCTGATGTGCAGGTTTTCGGCCTACTCAACCTTTGCGACGTCGCGACCGGCAAGATGATCCGGGACCTCCGGTACGTGGAGTTCGTGCCGCTGCGTTCTCGCCGGACGGCCGCACGATGCTCGCGAACGATAGCGAGAAGATCATCCTGTTCGACGCCGCGACCGGCAAGGTGATCCGCACCTTCACAGGCCATTCAAGAGACGTGAGCTCGCTGGCCTTTGCGCCGGACGGGCGCACTGGCTTCTCTGCCAGTTGGGATCATACGCTCAACCTTTGGAACACCGACGTAGGCCATTAGAGCAGGACACCTTTTCCTCGAATCGCTGTTCTGCACTACATATTTTGTTGGAGGCCGGCGCACAGCAGAACAGCCATGCGGAAGACCGAACCTGCCTTCGGTTAGCTAGAGGGCTGTGGTTTGGCCCGCCATAGCAATAGGAGTCCTGCAGCACTGCAGCGATCCAAACAATACGACAGCGAGATTGAACGCTGCCTGAGGATTCCTGGGACCCAAGATTCTCTCCACCTCACCTTGTATGAACAGCGCCGCGACTGAAATCCCTGCCATTAGCAACAGGAGGCCGGCCGCTACCATGAGCCAGCGCGGCACGATACGGCCACCGTGAGAAAAGGCGCACTTGATGAACCACCCGCCGCAAAGCGCAATCGCATAGCCGATCGGCACCAAACAAAGAAAAACGAAAAACATTTTCCAAGGACGGGCATGTATATGCCGAGAATATGCAGCTTCGGATGGCTGTAACGCCTGCGTCGCCTGAAAATCGCGACATCGCGCCCATTCGGACGTGCGTAAAGTAGGCCAAAAGTGCAAAGGTCCATGTTGAAGTCACTCGATCACCTCGTCGGCGCGCGCGAGCAGCGTCGGCGGCAGCTCCAGTCCAAGCGCTTTGGCGGTCTGCAGGTTAATGACAAAATCAAGCTTCGTCGCCTGCTGAACCGGCAAATCCCCGGGCCTCTCACCCTTGAGTATCCGCCCTGCGTAGACACCGGCTTGGCGAAAGATCTCACTGCGATTGCTTCCGTAGCTCATGAGGCCGCCGACCGAGACAAATTCCGGCCGGTCATACATCGTGGCCAGGCTATAGCGTGCGGCGAGCGTTACTATTTGCATGCGCTGACCGAGGAATAACAAATCCGAGCCTACGAGCATTGCGCCGGCTTTGTGTGCCGCTGAACCGGCGATTGCCGGCTTGAGTTCGGCTTCCGATCTTGCCCTAAAGACAATCAACTTGTGCCCCAGTGTTTCCGCCGCCGTACTCACAGCGCTGGTGTCGAACTCGGCATTCGGATTATCCGGGTTGACCAGCAGGGCAACTGGCGCGCTGTTCGGCACCAGCTCGTGGAGGATCTCCAATTGTTTTGCCGCCAGCAAATTAGAGAGGCTGGTTACCCCCGTAAGATTGCCGCCTGGCCTATTGAGGCTGTTGACCAGACCAAATAGCACCGGGTCCGAGCCGATTACGAAGACGAGCGGGACGGTTGTCGTTGCCTTCTTCAACGCAAGCGCCGAAGCCGTTCCGCCGACCGCCAAAATCACATACGGGTTTGCAGCAACCATTTCGACTGCAAGCGCGGGAAGATCGTGCTCGCTGCCTATCCATCGATAATCGAATGCTACATTCTGTCCTCCGCAAACCCGGTTTCACTGAGCCCTTGACTGAATGCTGGCATGAGGCGGGCGTAATTCTCGCGTGGAACGTTACTCACAAAGCCGATCACCGGCACGCTCTGCTGCGCGCGTACCGCGAGCGGCAATGCTGCCGCCGCACCGCCGAGCAGCATGATGAACTTGCGCCGTCTCAATTGACCAGATTGCATGCGCTGTTCCTGACCACGCCGACAGCATACCGATCGGCGGGCATCAAGTCAGGGGATTGCCAAAGTACAAGATCTTGAACCGGTTGAATTCCGCTCCGGGTCAAGCGCCGGCAGTGGCGGTTGAGCGTCAAGCTCAATGCGCTGGTGCTCCGGACGGGCGAGGCGCGGGGCCGTTATTGCTCGTCTAAGTGACGCGGCTACAATCGCCGGACCGCGAGCCAGCTGTAAGGGTGATTTGCCGATTTTACAGCCTACCAGGTTCGAGTTGGTCATTAACCAGGGGACTGCCAAAGCGCTTGGTCTCCATGACCCCAAGGCAGCTACTTCTGGACGGCTACAATTCTCTCGGCGCTGCGGACCAAATCAATTCCGATCTCATTGGCCCACTTGTCATAGACAGAACGGGTTTGACGCCGGAATGCATCAAGCTCAATGGCCACCGGGCGAACCACCTCCATCCCGTACATATCTTGCAGCAGCTGGACGAGCTTTGCTGGCTTCACCGGCGCATCACGCGCTTCGTCCTTCTGCAGCTCCATCATAACTGCTGCTACCTGCCGCACGATGTTCCGATCTTCGACGCTCAACGTTGCCCATGTTTTACCGCTTACCGCGAGGATCAACGGATCGATGGCATAGTCCCAAAGCGTGATGTAGTTGTGCACGGCCCAGAGTTTATAGGGGATGATCAGCGCGATCGGATTCTCCTGGCCGTCTACCTTCCCCTGTTGGAACGCGGTCAGCGCCTGATCAAAGTTCATGCTCACCGGGTTCGCGCCAAGCGCCGTAAACGTGTCTGCGAATATGGGTAGCGGAGGAACGCGTATAGTCAGGCCATTGAGATCGTCCGGCACGCGGATCGAGCGCTTTGAATTCGTCAGTTCCCGGAATCCGTTTTCTCCCCAAGCTATTGGAATGACCCCCTTCTGCTCGACTGCGTTGAAGATTTGCTTGCCCGCATCTCCTACTTCAACGGCATCCAGCCCGTTATAGCTCGTGAACATGAAAGGCAGGGAGAACAGGTTCAGCTCTTTCACTTGCAGAGACCAGTTGATCGTCGAATTGATGGCGAAGTCGGCGACACCCTGTTGCAAGAGGGCGAACTCGGTTGTCTGCTTGCCGGCAAAAAGCTGGCCATTGAAGTAGTTCTTGATCTGGATGCGTCCGTGCGTCCGATAGCGTACGGCGTCGGCAAATCGCTCGGCTGCCTGGCCCCAGGAAGTATCCTGGTTGACGACGAGTGACATCTTAAATTCGGCCTTGTAGTCAGCCGCGAGCGCTGTTGTACTGCGAAAGGCAATAATTAGGAGAACGAGCCAAAGTGCCCACAGCGTGCGGTTCTGTCGGGTATATGGATGCACTTCTTGCTGGCCTGTAAGCAGCAGCGTGCAATCGCCCCCGATCGCTGCACCTATGAAGATTGCCAATCCCACCCTCCGACATGCATGTTCATTGTGCGCCTTTTCCTCTGCTGCAGTCGCGATGTACACCTTGTGCAGGACACATTGAGCAACTCAGATCAGCAACGCGGTATTTGGTCGCGCTGTTCCGAATCCTCTCTCGTGCGAGATGGTCGGAAAAGGACGGGGCGCGGCCCGAAGAGCATCGCTGTTGAAAACGTTGGTGCAGGTAATGTCGCTGCTGGCACTCACGAGATTCCCGAGCCGCTTCGGCAGGGCGTCTGGTGGCGCAGTATGGCAAGCTATGCAGCGCATTCCGTCCACCGCCGCCATTAGCGCTTGCGCATTTGTCACTGGCAGCGAGCAGGTCGGAGATCGCGGGCATCGTCCGCGGTCAGCCAGCGCAGCGGCGGCCATCGCCGCGTGATCGGAAGCGAGGCCGGGGAAGAGAAGCTTCACATCAGCAGGTACGCAGCTTTAACCCCTGCGAACGCTATGCCACCCCCGCAGCGAGCAGGTCTCGCCGACACAGCCGAAAGCCGCGCCTTCGGGCGACGCTTTAGCCTTGTCGTTTAAAACGTATCACCCGGTCAGAAGCCCTCTCCGCAAGTGCAAGGTGCACCTTCTCGCCGAGCTCTCCGTCCGTGAACGGCTTTCTTAGGATGTGCGAGTCAGGAACCTCTGCCATTGCTGCCCGATCGGCGAAACCGCTTACGAACAATACCGGCACATCCGGGCGCTTTCCCCTGGCCAGGCGTGAAACTTCAGCCCCATTCATCCCCGGCATCGCGAAATCGACAATGATAAGATCGATGCCGAACTCTCGCTCGAGAATTTCCAGCGCGGCCCCGCCGCTGCCGGCCTCGAGCACGCGATAGCCGCGTTCATGCAGCATGGTGCGCGTGATCTCGCGCACGCCGTTGTCATCGTCCACGAGAAGAATCGTCGACCCGTGAAAAGCCCCGGCGGCTGTCCGGCTGGAGCGCGCGAGTGCCGTCTCATGAGCAAAAGCCTGGGCACGCGGGAGGTAAAGATATACGGACGTGCCCTTTCCCGGGTGCGTGTCGATACGCACGCCCCCGCCCGACTGCTTGGCAAAGCCAAGCACCTGGCTCAGGCCGAGTCCGGAACCTTTGCCCACCTCTTTGGTCGTGAAAAACGGCTCGAAAGCCTTGGCGCGGACTTCGTCCGTCATTCCGGTCCCGGTGTCGGCGACGCAGATCGATACGTACTCACCGGCTGACGGCTGCTCTGGACTCAGGCCTGACTGGAGATTCGCATTAGCCGTTTCTACGCAAAGCGTACCGCCGACTTGCATCGCGTCCCTCGCATTGATCGCAAGATTCAGGACTGCGAGCTCGAGCTGGGTTCGATCCACCAATGCCAGCCATAATCCGCGCTGTAGCTTCGTCTGGATCTGGATGCTGCCTCCCATCGTGCTTTGCAGGAGATCGCGCATCCCTGCCATGACCTCGTTGAGGTCAATTGTTTGCGGCTCCAGGCGCTGACGCCGTGAGAACGAGAGCAGTTGATCTGTCAGCTTGGCGCCGCGCTCGGCCGCCGTGCGCGTGTAGCTGAGCCGCTGCGCTACTTTTCCGTTCCGGCCTTCCGCCTCGAACATTTTCTCCAGGAATGCGATATTCCCCAGTATTACTGTGAGAAGATTATTGAAATCGTGCGCCACTCCGGAGGTGAGTTGGCCAACCGCCTCCAACCGCTGCATTTGACTAAGGGTGCTCTCAACGCGCTGGCGCTGTTCGATTTGCGCGAGCAGTTGACGATTGGCCGCGGCAAGCTCAGCCGTTCGCTCGTTCACTCTGATCTCGAGCTCCTCGTTCAGCCGCCGGCATTCGTATTGCCGCCGCCGTGTACGGAGGCCCGTCTGTACAACGCTGACCAGCGTCGTTGGATGGAACGGCCGTTCCAGAAACGTGACATTGCCAAGCGTGTGCATGAGCTCGGCCGCAGCCGGATTGCGCTCAAGCCCGCCCCCGTGGCCAGTCAGGACAATGAACGGAAAATCGGACCACGCCGGCTGAGCACCTAACCAGTCGATGAGCTGCCTCATATCAGGAGTGCGGGTGGCTTCCTCGGTGATCACCGCCAATTCGGCGCCCCGCTCGATCTCCTGCACCAGCTCGCGCAGATCAACACAGATGACAGCGTGCAGCTTCGCATCCCGCAATATGCCCTTGGCAATAATTGCATCCCGCCCTCGCGGAGCGAGAATCAGTGTCCGTTCGAGATGCCCAGGCGCCGCTTCTTTCACGTCGAGTGACCCATCAAAGGTCCCCCTTTCCCCACATACGTTGGTACGCCTTGCAATACTCCCTGAAAGTCCGCCAAAGGCTGACCCACGCAGATGCCCGCGCTCGTAATCTGAAATTCGCGAATCGTGTCCTCGTGCGAACCGGTACGTTTCTTGATTACCGATACCGCACGGCGAACGCGGCCCAGCGCCTCGAAATAGCGTAACAGTATCACCGTATCCGCTAGATAAGTGACGTCGACCGCCTGCTTCATGTCGGCGATCATTCCGTGCTGGGCGACCGCGAGGAAGGTCGCCACGCCTTGGCGATTGAGATACTGCAGCAGCTCATGCAGATGCAGGATAAGGAACTGTTCCTCCGGCATCGCGGCCTGATATCCATTGAGACTGTCGATCGCCACGATCCGAATATCCTGTCCGTCGACACAGGCACGCACACGATGGATGAACTCGCCGGGGTACATTTCCGCGGCGTCCATCTGCTCGATCCAAATGCTCCCGCCCTTCTGCATGGCCTCAAGATCGAGGCCCATTTTCTTCGCGCGGGCAAATAACAGCCCAAGCTCCTCATCGAAGACAAAGAGGGCAGCGCGCTCGCCGCGACTCACAGCCGCAGCGATGTAGCGTAGAATAAGGAGCGATTTCCCGGTGCCGGCGGGCCCAATGACAAGCGTGCTCGAACCGGCGGCAATGCCTCCGCCCAGAAGGTTATCGAGCCCAGCGATGTCGCTCGTGACCAGCTTGCCGGCGGCAGCTTTGCGATGCTCGGCGGCTACCAGGCGTGGAAACACCTGAACGCCACCCGGACCGATGGTGAAGTCGTGATAGCCGCCTCGGAAGGTTTGCCCCCGGCATTTGATGACGCGCAGGCGGCGGCGCTCGCCGCCGTAGATCGGAGCCAGCTGATCGAGATGGATCACGCTATGGGCAATGCTGTGCACCGCCCGCTCGGTGCTCTCCGTCGTGAGGTCGTCGAGCAGGATCACAGTAGAGTTGTGCCGGGCAAAATAGTGCTTGAGCGCAAGAATCTGGCGCCGGTATCGGAGCGAGCTTTGCGCGAGCAGGCGTATCTCGGACAGACTGTCGATGACAACGCGTTTGGGCGTGAGCCGCTCGATCGCTGCGAAGATGCGCTGCACCGTCTCGCCCAGCTCCAGGTCGGACGAATAGAGAAGGCTCTGGTGGTGGTCTGGATCCAGCACGCTCTCCGGTGCGACGAGCTCGCAAATCTCAATTTCTTTGCCGATGGTCCAGCCGTGCGAGCGCGCGCCGTCCCTGAGCTCCTGCTCGGTCTCAGCCAGGCTCACATAGATGCCGACCTCGCCCTGCTTTGCTCCTTCGAGGAGGAATTGAAGCGCGATGGTGGTTTTGCCCGTACCCGGGCTGCCTTCCAGCAGATGGAGGCGGTTGCGAGCAATCCCGCCGCCTATCACATTGTCCAAACCTGCGATTCCAGTCTCTGCCCTGGGCAGAAAAGAAGCTGCGACATTCATCTGGAAATCCCGATTGCGCGCGAAGCCCAACCCCGCCCCTCAGCGAAGTGACGCGCAACGTCGGATACAATATCCTTCTAATACAAAGGTTCCAACCCGCCGTGGTCTACTTCATCCCAATTTTCGGACCTGATTAGCTAGCGGCGGATTCCGTCCAGCGTGCCCTGGCACGAATGGGACCTAATAAAGAGGGCACATGAGGAGGCGCGATTTCATTCCATTGGTCGACGCCTGGACGGCCCACATAAAACGGCCTGCTCCAGCCGCTTCGCAAACAGGCACATGCCTTGACGGTTATCCCAGAGCACCTTGATCAGCCCGCCGGCTCCCGCTTTCTGTGGGTAGAGTTACTGGTCAACGCGCGTCAGACGCATTGATTTCCCGCGCTATCCGAAATCCTACTTGATCGCTGCTATCGTCATCGATTGGGTGCCAGTCGCGACTGGCGGAGCGCAATGCCTTGACATCAGACAGCCAATTTCCGCCTCGCACCACTCTTCTCTGATCACAATAGCGGCCTGTCGTCCATGCCATTTCAGTAAGCGGCGCGTCCTTGTAGTTTTCATGCCAGCAATCTTCCACCCATTCGGCTACGTTGCCGTGCATATCCTTAAGCCCATATGGATTGGGCTTTAATGATCCAACTTCATGCGGCCTACCCTGCGAGTTTCCGGCATGCCATGCGTATTGATCAATCTCACTATCTCGGAAGGAGTAGTTCGTCGTTTGCCCTCCCCGCGCGGCGTATTCCCACTCGGCCTCGGAAAGCAATCGGTATTTCTTCCCGGTCAGACTTGAAATCCATTTGACGTAATCGTTTGCGTCATTCCAAGAAACCCGAATTACCGGTTGCTTCCCTCGCCCCCATTCGCCGCTGGAAACGCCCTGTTTGCACGCGCCCTGGTTGGCGCAAACGTCCCATTGCGAAAAGCTGATCTCGGTAACCGACAGCGCAAAGCCTCTCCGCATTTTGACATCCGTGAGAGGAGATTCTCTATTTGGATCGGGGCTCCCAAGCAGGGGTCCGCCACGTCGAAACACGCCGCCTGAGACGAAAATCATTTCCGGGCAATCGCGGCATTCTTTAAAGGGCGTACGCTGTTCCAATAATGCTCGCTCCTGAGCTTCTGACTTGACGTAATTGCGTACATTGAAGAACCAATATGAAATACGGCTCAATCGGTCAGAATTCAGTGCAGCTAATACTCCGGTCGCGATCACGGCCAATAACAGGCCGACGACCACATAGGAACGGCGCTTCGACCGTCTTTCGGCATCCTCGCGCTCCTGACAAGCTGCCAAGTATGGCTGCACCGGGGCGATTTCGCGGGACCAGCTGGGGCCGCGCAGGGCAAGCGACTGCGTATCTGTCAATCGCGACCCGCGGTGCACAAGAAAATCCGGCTTGCGCAGGGCTTCGGCCTTCGCCCAGTCGGCCGCCGCAAGCAGCACGCTGTCGAGTAGCAGCAGTGCGTCTCGGTCCTCACCAAGAATCTTAGCCAGCATGGTCCAGTGACGCAGCAAAGCCTCATGCGCGACCTCGATCGTGCCGCCAGGCGCACGGCCGCCCTCGATTGCCGCACTCCCCACATCTGTTGCTCCCGCCATCGCGCCACCGCTGCCGGGCATATTGGTCCGCACCACCAGCAGCCGCCGCTGGGTGAGCGCGCGGGCGAGCGGCAACAGCTGCGCCGGCAATTCCGTCTGCAACGCCACGCGCCGGTGTGGTGCCTTGCTTTCGCGACTAATGCGCACAAGCGGTGGCACGAACAGCTTGCGTAGCGCCTCGCGGCAGTCGGCGTGACTGTCGGCATAGCCGGCATCGGAAAATGCCGCCTGGGCTTCCAATTGGATCGTTTCGGCCAGGCCGCCCGACGCATGGATCTGGGAAAGCCCGATCACGCTTTCGCCGGCGTGTTCGCGCATGAGCCGCTGCAGCACGAAAGCGAGCAAGGGCAGTGCGTCCGGTTCGCCTTCGATTTCGATCTGGAGCTTCTCCACTACGGCCGCATCAAACACGGGTGCGTCGGGCCCTACTTTGCGGCGCAGGATTTCCGCAGGCTCCCGAATGATGCTGGCGATTTCTCCTTGCGGCACCGGTCCAAGGCTGAGTGGCACCGGGTCGATTCCTGTGAAGGCCTTTGAATTCTGCATCCGGCCATAGACATCCGAGCGGATGGTGGCGAGGATCAAGGCTTGGTCCGCTTCGCTTGCAGCGCGCGCAAGCCGAAGCAGCTGCTCGCTTTCCTCTCCAGCATTGCTCCCGAACAATTCCTCGCCCTGATCGAGACAGATTACCGGCAAGGGAAACGGCGGCTGTGACAAAAGAGCCCGTTTTGCCGCAACCTGCCGCAGCTCACGCATAAGGCCGACGAACTCATCGGCGTTTCGCAGCCGCTCGCGCAACTGACTGCGGCTGGCACGCAGCCCGAATCGTTGATGCACCTCCCACAGCGCGTTAAGCAGGCCTTCCTGTCCATTGACAGCACCCCCCCGACCCGCCCGGATCGCCCTCAGCGGCAGCCATTGAGCGTCATCGCGCAACAGCCGTGGCCACAAGCCCGCGCGCAAAAACGACGACTTTCCTGCCCCAGAGGCGCCCAGGATCACCGCCACCCGCGGAGGGGGGCGCGTGGCAAGGCCGCGCAATGTGTCCATGCCGCGGACAAGGTCGGCGTTGCGGCCGAAAAATACCGCAGCGTCCTCAGGCTCCAGCGCATCCAGTCCGCGATAGGGCGAACGCCACCCGAATGGACCCTTGTCCTCACGCTGCAGATCGAAATTCTCAGGGCCTATGCCGGCCCTATGCAGCCCGCTCTTAAGTTGCGCGAGACCCGCCTTGGCCATATGAACAGGCCATTGCTGTTGCGTGTACGGATGCACCGCAATGAAGCGTTCGGCTGGTTCGCCCTTAGTTGAACGATTTGCCACTGCGCGGTGAGACCGCCCGGCAGACGCTCCAGCGGATAGTCGTCGATCAGCAGGGCGAAGAGCTTCTTGTTGTATTTGTTGGCAAGCTGATATTCGTCCTGACACCAGCGCGAGGCAAGCCATTCCGCCGAGACTATAAACAAAACCGCCTCGCAGCGGGTCGCCGCATCGGCAAATGCGTGCTGCCACTTTTGGCCAGCCGCAATGCCCTGCTCTGGATCGAGATCGAGAAAAATGTCGTCGGGTCCGCTCCAGCCCTCTGCAACCAGCCAGTCGCGCAGGGCGATCGCCCAATCGTTATTGCGGCTCGAGTGGCTGATGAAAACTCGAGGCATAGTCCTCCCGCAAAATCACATTATCAGGGTCGGCCACGCTTTACCGCATCGCCTTCGCCCATGCTTTATCGCCGGCCCATCTTTTTCGTAGACAAAGCTGACGGACGATGGAAGCATGCCGTGTTCCAACGTCTTAGCATTTTTGGGACCGTCATCCCCATCCCTGCTGAAACCAACTTGGAACAATGTCATTCAACACGCCAGTCTGGAACGCTTCCTTGCGAGTGTCAGCTTGAGCGTGATGGGCGTCACGAGAAACGGAGCGACCATGGGAGCGCTCGCTTGCAGTAGAACAGCCGGTGTGCTGGCCGGTTTGCGCAACGCCTGCAAAATAAGCCTGTATCTATACGCCGCTCTTTGCTTCTTATCGTCGGCATCCAGGTGTCAAGCTACAGAATACGCCTTGGGGCCGCTGAGTTTGCGACAGCCACTGCCGAATGAGTTAGGCGCGCGGTACGATTGCTCTCCGCGCATGGAGTTCTCAAATACATTGCAATGCAATCTCAAGAATTTACCAGGAGCAAGTTCTCGCACAGCGCCTATGGCGGACACGTTGATAAAATCTTTGGATGGCCAAATATTATACGCATACCGAAAATCTGAGGAACCAGGAGATATCGACCGGGTGGCGGGCAACATCGCCTCAACGATATCTAACGCGTTGGGAGGCATAGCGCCAAGGCTCCACTCTCTGAATGGCGCGAAAGTTGCTATTTGGGGGGAACTAAAATTAGAGGAAATATCGGCTGGTACCCAGGAATATGCCGAGATTAAGGGTCCGTTTGAACAAAAATATGGTCTGCTTGTTGCACCCGCGGATGTGAATGCGGCAAAGCACGATTATCGGCCAGTGTACCGTGTGATCGGTGGCGACGGATTGGCTCTCATTATTTATCAGCGCACCGCAAAGGTAGCGGTGGTGCAGCATCTAATCGCCGCGGCCGGCACCTTGGCTGAAAGAAACTTCGATTCTCAGGCGCGACAGTTCTTCCAGCGAGATCAGCGCTCTACGCCAAATGACCTTTCGAAATGGTCTGAAATCGCATTTATGATACGTCGGTTGGCATTGAACACGACAGCCGCAAACGCCAATAAAATCGTTGATGAGACTTTCAATTCTGCTCCCAGCAAAAAGTACTACTCCCATGTTTGGGCCGTCATTCC
>JBKPOZ010000192.1:0-5828 GCA_046733355.1 Pseudomonadota bacterium
GACCAATGGTCAAGGAGGGGTGGGTCAACGAAGGGCAAAATTGGGTCTTGCTCACCAAATCCCTTTAGAAGGTGGAGGATTGCACCGCGCGCCTCCGGTTGCACAGCGGTGAGAGCCTCTCAATAACCAGCGATCCGGTCGGGGAAAAGCATTACACCGAATTGGCAGCACACCAGGTCGAAACTGCCGCGCTCGAATGGCAGGTCGAGAGCATCTGCCTGCTGCCACGTGATCGGATTCGGGCGGATCTGCGCTCGGCTGGATTTCAAACGTTGAGCCCCAGACCATTGCCCACGCCAGCACTGCTGCTGCCCCTAGGCATCCAGCCATGGGGTACTGCCAAGGAACACCTCTTCGAAATGAGATCGAAGCCAGGGCTGGATTTGGCCCTAGTGGGCGATGTCGGTTAAGTGTGGTCGAGAGGTCCGCTATCACGCGGCAATCCGGAAGCAAGTGCTTAAGCGGAGTTCTTCTCAGTTTGACCCAAAGCGGACCCTTCCGGGTACGTCGATTACTTGTTCCATGGTAGAGTCGTGTCGGATTTCGGGGGCCGTACCGCAAGTGCCAGTTTCATGGCTACATCCGTATCCTAATTCGGCGGTGTGGCAAGACGATGTTCCTGAATCAAGGCGACGACGATCCCGATCACGAGACCCGCCAACGCGGCGAGCGCTAGAGTGAAGCTCCAGATGGGCGCAGAGGGATGAAGTGGCGGCGTTGCATATGCGATGATGCGAGCATCAGGGAACTGCATGTCCTCCTGCATCCGCGTCTCCTTCAGGCGCCTCAGCAGGGAGGTATAAAGCTGACGATCAGCATCGAGTGTTGCCTCGAGCTCGACGAGCCCGGGGGTCACCTCTCTGGATGCGCCGCCCTCGAGGCTCTGTTTGCGAAGCGCTGTCACTTGCTTCTCGGCGGCACCCAGTTCGCGACCGAGATCGGCGACACGCGCCGCGAGCCACTTCGATGCTTGACGAATCGTCGCCTGTTTGGTGGCAACCTGGTCGGCAAGGAAGCCGTCCGCAAGCGCATTGACCATACGTGCGGCCTCCCGCGGATCTCGTCCCTTCAGGCTCACATCGATGACGGTGCTCAGGCCTTGTCGCTCTATGCGAAGTCGCCGCAGCAGGTCCTGCAGCGCCGTTTCCTCGACTGGTCGATTGCCATAGGAGAGGATTCGCTCGGCGATGCGCCGCGAACGCAGAACCTCGATCTGACTCTCGATCGGCTCGGTTTCAGACCCAAGATTCGGCACAACATCATAAGCATCGAGGATCTTCTGTCCCCGCGTGTCGATGGCCAAACGAACGGTAGCAGTGTATTGAGGTTCAGCGAGGAAGAGATAGCTCAGCGCAGCAACGAGTGCGATCAAAATCGACGCCAGGATTACATGCGCACGACGGCGCAGAACACCGATGACTTGCGGAAAATCAAGCAGTGTGGGGACCGGGGCGCCGCGAACCAGTTCGGCCGATTGGAGTGGACCCATAGCTGGCCGATGTTCGGTCATTCGCTGGCGTAGCCTCAATTACACAACTATGCTGCCAAGTTCATACTAGAAAGGGAACTCAGCAAGTCAACGTGCTTAAGCATTTTGTCCTTAAATCAGCTGCGGATCTCAGGCGCTGGCGCGATCCCGTCGACCTTTCGCGTGGTGGAACCCGCGCCTCCGACGCGATCCATCTGGATGCGGCGATGACATGGTTGATGCGTTCCATTGCAGCCTGTAACGGCCGCGGGTCTGCCAAGGCGTACCGGATTTTCGACGGCTGGATGCCGCCATATCCCGAAACCAGCGGTTATATTATCCCGACACTTCTCGAACTCGAACGCGCAGAGCTTATGGCAGGCGCCGGCCACACCGCCGAGACCATAGCCGCCTGGCTCGTTGATCTCCAGGCGGCCAATGGAGGCTTCCGCGGCGGGGAACTCGGCAGTGGCCTCGATTTCGATGTCTTCGATACTGGAATGATCCTGCTCGGGTTCACCGCGCTGATGCATTACGGGACAAACGTTCAAATCGAGGGTGCCGCCCGGCGGGCCGCGGCGTTTCTTCTTGATTCACTGGACGACAGCGGATGCTTCGTTCGCCATCTCAGTCATGGCATTGTCCATGCCTACAATGTTCGGGCTGCTTGGGGCCTCGTCGCCTATGGCAAGCTTACCGGCCTCGAAAACTTCGTCCAGGGTGGATTGGCCAATGCGCGCTGGACAGTGGCGCAGCAGAATGATCTCGGATTCTATCGCAATAATCGATTCAAGCCGCTCAAGAATGCCAATACACATGGAATAGCCTATGTCATGCAGGGGCTGATTCAGATCTACAAACTCACGGGCGAGCAGGCCTTACTCGACAGCGTGATGCGCTGCGCATCGGCGCTTGCTGACCTTTACAAATCGGAAAATTGGCTTGCTGGGGAGATCGCTGAGGATTGGACTTTCTCATCGCATCACATCTGCCTCACCGGCTATTCTCAAATGGCACTCGTCCTCGATGATTTGTTCCGGCTGACCGGGCGAGACACTTGGCGCCGTACCTCCCGGAGCCTTGTCGATCAAGTCTCGTGCACTCAGGAACTTAGTGAACCTTGGCAGCCCTGGTATGGCGGCATTGCCGGTTCCTTTCCAATCTTCGGTTCTTATGCACCATTCCAATACCCGAATTGGGCGACCAAGTTCTTTATAGATGCCTTGCTCTCCAGGCAGAGTCTTGAGGTCGGCAACCTTGACCCTCAATATTTGATTTATGGCGGCTGATGGCTGCGCGATGTACGCCTCCATGGAGTCGTCCGTCTGATGGACTTCAGAACACCCCCGAGGTTGACGAACTTCCAACCGACATAAAGAGGAAGTGCAGCCAAAGCCCACCAGTCGTCAGATTTGAGATTTCCCAACACCATCGCTGCCATGACATGCACGATGACGAGAAGCAAACCGGACATCGCATAAGCAAACGACGGTCCGCTCGCAATGAGCGCCAGGGTGAGGAGCAATGTCACGTGATATGCGAGCGGCAGGAGCACCAGATCGAGGAGCGGTTCAAGGGCGCGAGCACGACCGCGGCAGATATCGTCGAGGAGGCCTGGAAAACCATCGATAAGAACTCGAAAGCGACCGCCTTCCCAGCGTTCACGCTGCGGCCGCGCCGCCTCACCCGTCGTGCACATTTCCGCGAACACGGACGTATTCTCGAGAAAGTCCACGAACTTTCCTGCGCGGACCAGTGCCACATGATATTCGAGATCTTCAGCAATCGAATAGCATTGGTATGGGACAGCCTGGACGGTTGCAGCCGATAGACCGAAGCCGTTACCAAACAACCCACAAGAGATTCCAAGCCGCTTGCGCGCGAGCGGTCGCAGGAAGGTGATGGCGAGAAACGCAATGTTCAGCAGCCGTGTTCGGACGTTAGTGGCCGGATTGGCCACCCGCAAGACACATTGGCCGGCGTCAGCCCCAGCTGCGAAGAGGCGGCGAAATTCGTTCAAGAAATTGCGGCCGACCACGGTGTCGGCGTCAACGACCAGATAGGCATTGTGCTTTCCGGCAGCGAGCACCCGAAAGGCGTTGTCGAGACCGTAGCCCTTGCCTCGGCGTTCGGGATCGATACGCTCGATCAAGGTGCAGCCCAGCGTTCTGGCGATATCGACGGTGCGATCAGTGCAGTTGCAGGCCGCGACAACAATATCAGACGGCCTCACAGGGTCATCGCAGGCGAGGATACTGCGCACAGTTCGTGCCAAGCCGCTTTCCTCATTGTGGCAGGGAACGATCACAGCCAAGACAGCTTCGCGCGGCGCACGATGTTGCTCTCTCTTCCGCCGGACGGGACAGAACGCAGGAATCGTGACTAGCCCAAGTTCGATCGTCCCGGGAAGGGTGACGAGAACCAGCAGTATCGACAACCACCAAAGAAACGAGCTCATCTGTACATGCGCAACGGTGCGAAACCCAAATAGACTCGGAAACGTCCAATATTCCGGATCAGCAGTACATAGTAGCGGTAATAGGCCGCTGGCCCTCCGGACAATGAAAAGAACGTCAACGCTGCCGCCCCGAGGATGTTACGCAAGGCACGGCACATGTCGAGCAAGACACCCATCCTGCCGGCATGACGAAGCGTGACACGTGCATGGACCTCGCCGTCTCTGAACGACCGGCTGGCAACATACTGCTCGCAGAGACGGGTTTCAGGGACCATCTCACGCACAACCGCTGCCGGCGCGCTGACGATCGTGCCGCCAAGATCAAGCCAGCGGCGAAAGAAATCGGTGTCCTCGCCGCCGGTTTCGTTGAATGCGAGATCGAAACGCAGCCCATGGTGTTTGATGAAGCCAGCATTGACCAGCGCGTTGCCGCACCTCGCCTCGCCCATTGTGAGGAGGGTGCCCGCCACAGGCACGGAGAGGTCGAAAAGGCGACTTGCAATCAACCAATCGGGTGGCGGTCTGGCGAATGCCGGCTCGACCGTTCCGATTGCCGCGGAGGCCCCGAAGGCCTGAACACAGGAGTAAAGCTGAGCAAGCCAATCGGCTGCTGCGATCTCGTCATCATCCAGCATGGCGAGCCAGTCGCCTGCGGCCATTTCGAGCACACGGTTGCGGGCATGTGCCAACCCCTTCCTGGGTTCAATGCAGTATCGGACCGGGAAGCTGATCCCCTCCGAGGCACCCTCCAGCACTGACCTGGCCGAGCCTGCTGGATCATTGTCGACGACGACAAGCTCTGCCGCGGGGCCTGCCGGCAGGAGCTGCTGCTTCACGCTCTCGATCGTCTGCGCAAAGCTGGAGCGACGATACGTGCAAAGGCAAATGCTGATGAGCGTCGTCATCGCGCAACCCCGACAGTTCCTGAGCGCGCGGCAATGCAAAGCGAAACCAGCACAACGGTCCAAACCGGGTCGAACGGCACTGCAAAGGTGCTCTCCATGAAATTGTGCAAAAGAAAGAAGATCATCACGCACCAGACGAAGCAGAATGCCACGATGGATTTGCCTCGGAGCCGTTCGGCGAGTGCTCCGAAATGCAATATTAGAACTGTCGCCAGGAGAAATCCGACTACCCCCAAGGAGGCAAGGATATCGAGATAGCCATTGTGGCCAGTGTTGATCAATCGGAGATAGATATGGGGCGAGCTAAGGTTGGCAGCATCCAACCCGACGCCCCATACTGCTCCGAAACCTTGCCCAAGCAGGAGTCGATCAAGCGTGATCTGGGCTTGGACGAACTGCCAAATCGGCGTGCGGTTAGTGAACGTCGGGTCGCCACCCATGATCTGAATCAGGTCATAAACCGAGTAACCGGTCCCTGCCTTTACCAACGCAAGCACGATCCGAGGAAGCAGGACCACGATAGTTGCAGCCACACCCACGGTGGTGCGAACCACTCTCGCAACGCCGAGGATGATCACAAACGCGATCGGACCGACGATCAGGAGCACGATCGACGTTTTCGAAGCGGTCGCGGCAAGCACAACGGCCCAAGATGCCAGATAGGCAAGCAAGAGCGCTCGCGTCCACGTCGAGGCGAGATATTTCCAAGCGGCGACACCTATAATGATGCCACATGCCGCAATGGCCCCCAGCAGATTCTTATGTCCGGCAGCACCACGAAAATGACCGGACGGGTCGAATGCAGCTGCTGATGTTGCGGCAGCACCAGTCACAATGAGAGCTACGACAAAGGCTAAATAGAGCGGGAGAATGGCTTGCCGAGCCGTGGGCAGAAAGGTAGTCGCTACCATGATGACATAGGCTACGGAAATGAGACCAATCGAACGTCGAAGCGTTATTTCGGGATGGTTCGACCACAAGGCGCTCAGTACTGCGT
>JBKPOZ010000193.1:0-18210 GCA_046733355.1 Pseudomonadota bacterium
GGCCTATCCGGGTTGATAGTCCCCGCCCTAGTGATCGGGGCAAGCGTGGCTGCTATTTGGGTCGTTTGGGGCCTCTTGAAGCTCTTGCGTTCTAAGGAAGGCCGCGACTGCCTGCTCGCGATCGGGATAGAGTGTTTGTCCTAGTCCTTCCGTTTATCGCATTACTGTCGGGGCGGTGAACGCTTTCACGACCACCTGCCCGACGGCGGGAAGTCAGCCTTACTGACGTAACTAGCCGTACGGAGGCCGCCGGAGGCCACAGGGAAGCCGAGACGGCGGCAGGCTATTCGGACCACTCGCCAGCCATTTCAGCGCGCCAGCCGCCGCGCCACAGCCGCATGCCGTATGTCGTTGGCAGGTCATTGGCTTGCCAAGCAGACCCATTTGCGACATACTGCGACATATTATCAGTTATTACGACATAGGGGGCAGCAATGTCGGTCAGGAAACGAGAGTGGACAACTCGCCGTGGCGAGAAGAAAGAAGCTTGGATCGTTGACTACGTCGATCAGGACGGCGATAGGCACATCGCGACGTTCGGCAAAAAGAAGGATGCCGAGGCCCACCACGCCAAAGTCAGGGTGGACGTGCGGCATGGCTTCCACACCGCTCCAGCCAAGAGCGAGACGGTAGCTGAGGCGGCGGAACGCTGGCTCAAACGCGTCAAGGCCGAGGGCCGGGAACGCGGTACGCTCGCAATGTACGAACAGCATGTGAGGCTGCACATCGCGCCTCGTCTTGGCCGGTACAAGCTGGCGCACCTGACGTCCGCGAAGGTGGAATCTTTCCGCGATGATCTCTTGGCGAAAGTCTCGCGCCCGATGGCGCGCAAGGTACTCGTATCCCTGAAATCGTTGTTGAGGGCCGGCAAGCACGCGCATGTGGCGGACGGTGTGTCGATCGGCAGCAGCAAGCGCACCGAACGCAAGCTGGAGGTTGGGCGCGATATTCCGACACCCGCCGAGATCAAGCGGCTCGTCGATGCTGCCAAGGACAACGCAAGGATTCGGGCACTGCTCTTGACGGCAGCCGTATGCGGCCTGCGCGCTTCCGAACTGCGCGGCCTGCGCTGGGCTGACATTGCCCTGAATGCCTGTGAGGTACACGTGCGCCAACGAGCCGACCGCTACTGCAAGATCGGTCCGCCCAAATCGGCGTCGAGCACGCGAACCATTCCGCTCGGCGCCGAGGTTGTGGCCGCATTGAAGGTGTGGAAGCTTGCTTGTCCGAAAGGCGAGCTTGATCTCGTGTTCCCGACAAAGCCGGGGCGTGTCATGCACCACGCGGACACACTTGGGAGCCTCGCGCCCGTGATGCGCGCCGCTGGCGTGGTGACCAGATCAGGCAAGCCCAAATACGGCCTACACGCCTTCCGTCATTTCTTCGCCTCGTGGTGCATCAACAGGAAGGCGGACGGCGGGCGCGAGTTGCCCGCCAAGGTGGTGCAAGGCCTACTTGGGCACAGCAGCATCGTCATGACGCTGGACAGGTACGGGCATTTGTTCCCGCGCGGCGATGACCGGGCCGAGTTGGCAGCGGCTACCAGTGCGCTGCTGGCGTGAACGCGACATAAACGCGACATACGAGTCCCGCAGCCGCAGGAAATGCCAACTTATTCGGGGTTTTCCGCACCAAAAATGCGGTCGCCTTGCAGATCGATGATCTGCTTGGCCTTCATTACGGCAAAGCTGATCGCATCATCGCGGCTTTGATGCGTGTCGGCGCGCACGAAGCGGTGCTGTTTGGTCCCCTCTGGCGTGTCCTTCTCGATCACGCCGGCAGTCTGATAGAGCCGGTCGGCACGATAGGGCGCAGGCCGGATGCGATAGCCTTTGTACTCGACGGGAGGAGCCGCGGGCACTTCCCCGCCGGCCAAAGATTGTCCGCCGCCGAACAGCCGGCTTAACGCCGTCTTGAGGCTTGAAAACATGGGCCGGCTCCAGACGCCGCGCGTAGCCGACCCATTCTTGCGCCAACGCGCGCGCTCTGTCGACCTGTAGGTCCCGCTGAAAGCGAGGCAACCCGTCACATCGAGCGTGAGGGGTCCTCGCCGATTCCTACGGGCGGCCGCGGAACGTCCGAAAACCACGTCGATATCGGCGTGAAAAGCACCTGAGCCGAATCGGCTTGGGAAGTCGAAGCTTGGGCGACCCTCGATTCGTTCACTTCAATATTTGCGGTCCCCTGCGGACGGGGGGACGGCGCGACGGGCGCCTGTATTGCCGACGCTGCTGGAACAGGTTCAGGAGCGCGCGGTTTGCTTTCCGGCACGGCGGCTCGGGTCGCCTTGGCTTCCCGGCGGGCCTGAGCAGGCGGCGGCGTCTTCGCGCTTTTCGGACTCGTGGCGGCAACGGCCGCACCCGCCGGGACAGTTCCAACGGCCGCCGTGCCCGCTGTCGGCCCTTGTGCACCGGTGCGCAAATGCGCAACCAGGCTCGCGCTTTCCTGGCGCACCGCGCGAATCATCTCCTCATCGGCAGGGGCCAGCCGTACCACCGCCGGCGCGTTTGTCGCGGCCGCTGCGGACGTGGGCTGCTCGTGCGAATTGCCCAGAAGGAACGCGACCAGCGCGCTCGCGCATCCTGCGCCCGCGATCTCCAGGAGTTTCTTGCCGGTACGCAACAGGTAAGGAAAACGTTGCAACATGCCAGGCTCCCCAAAATTAAAACGACCCGTTGTTTTTCAAACACGCGTTTGAGGCAAAATCGCGACCCTTGCCGCCGGAAACCCGGCAAAATTACCCTTTCGAGGCGGCAAGTCCGGCGGCAGCCCAATCGGCAATCATCCCGGTCAATTCCTCGACAAAGCACTGGTCGAGGTCAAATCCAAGGGGCCGGTGCGCAAGCTGTTCGCGATTGCGCACAAATATGCTGCATTGGCCGAGCAGCCAAAGCGCGGCCAGCGTCGCCTGCTTTTGTGTCGCCCGCGGCGGCAGGAAGCGCCGCACCAGTGCCGTTGCCGATGCGAGGTAGGGACCGGCCTCCTGTGCGACGAATTTACGAAAAGCCGGACTTGGCCGCACCGTCTCCCAGTTGAAAATGCGCAGGTAATCGCTGAGCTCGTCCTTGCCGAGGAGTGGCCGCAGTTGCCGCCCTACAAAGGCGCGCAACTCGGCTTCGCGGGTTTCGCCATTGTTTCCAGCAGCAACATCCGCATTGGTAAGCGCTGCCAATGCGAGCTCCAGGACGGCGCGATAGAGCCCCTCCTTGCTGCCGAAATGGTAATTGATGGCGGCCTGATTGACGTCCGCCCTGGCGACGATGTCGCGTATGCTTGCCCCCTCATAGCCCCGTTCGGCGAAGACCCGGGACGCCGCCTTGAGGATACGGCGACGGGTGAGAATGGACGGGCGCGTGGGCACTGCGGCTCCTTCAAACGCCCGTTTGAATATCTGCTTAGTCGATTCGATGCAATGGGTCTGTCAGCCGGGTGAGCGAACGATACCCGGAACACGTCACGCAGTCGCTCCGCTCTGCGCTACGCCGCGCAGCGAGCGTTCAGGCCATGTGCAAGCCGCCGCTCATCGCAAATGCGTAGAGCAGCGCGACGAGAAAGGCGCCGGCACCCATTCCAGCCACGAACAGGAATATGTCACGGTATTGGGCGCCAGTTGCATCATCCGCCATAGTCGCCTCCATTTGTGCAAGGCGAACGCGCGCGTATGCCAACCGTTCCGTGTCAATTCCGATGACTAGCCCAGGAGCAGCAGGGAAGCGAGCCCCACTCCCAGAATCGTCGCACCGATCATGGTGATCTGCCGTCCGGTTAAGTCCCATACCGGCGACAGAATGTCGGGCTGCGGTTGCCGCAGCGCCATGACGCGCGTCTCGCGATCTCTGCTTCTGCGTCTGGCCATAGTGTACTCCCCCGCTCGAGCGCCGCATCCGGCGTTGAACTCACGCACGCAGTGCGTCCGAATTGAGACGCCGCAATGCGCCGGCTCGATTTCCACGGGGATTGCAAAGCTGTTTCCAGTTGCCTGTGTCGAGCCGGCAACACCTGGCTGATTCGCCAAATCCTCAAGCGAGGTACACTCGCCTTGTACCGCCCCACGCAAGGTGCAAGTATCAGCGACAGCGATCCGCGAGAGGTCGCAATAGGGGGAAAGTCATGCGCCTGCTCAGTGCATTGTTTGCGCGCCGGTACGACCTGTGCGTCAACGTTCCCTTCGCCGCCGCAGCCTGCATCGTCCTCGCATGCGGCATGCGAGCGAGCCACGCTGCGCCGTTCATGATCGTCGGCAATGACGAGAAGCTCTTGTGGGACGATCAGGGCAAGCCCGTGCTCTCGCCGCCGGGAAAAGACTCAGTGCTGATCGTCGATCTCGCCGATCCGCTCAACCCGAAAATCGTTGCCAATCTGCCGCTGAAAAACTCTGTTATCGGTCCGCCCGTAAACGTGGACATCGACCCTAGCGGTTCGGTGGCGCTCGTCGCCGACTCGGTGAATGTCGTCAAAGAGGGAGAAACCCTCAAGCAGGTGCCCGACGACAAGGTGCACATCATCGATCTCAAGGCCAATCCGCCGAAACACGTCGGAAGCGTCGCCGTTGGCAAGCAGCCTTCAGGCCTGAGCATCAGTCCCGACGGGAAGCTCGCGCTCGTCGCCAATCGGGAGGACAAGTCTATTGCCGTGCTGTCGGTCAAGGGCACGGAGGTGAAGCTCATTGACACAGTGCCCATGGGTGACGTGGTATCGCACGTTGTCTTTACCCCGGACGGCAAGCGCGCCATCGCCGCCAAATTTCCCACTCACAAGATCTCCTTCCTGGACGTCGATGGGGAGAAGGTCACCTATACGAAGCTCGATATCTATGTCGGGCTCTGGCCATATAGCCTGGTTGTGCATCCGAGCGGCAATCTCGCGCTCACCGCCGATAACGGCAATGCGGGCTCCTCAAGCGGCAATGTCGGTACCGTCAGCGTTGTCGATCTCGACGCAAAGCCGCCGCGCGTTATCGACCGTGTCGTGGTGGGCGACGGCCCGGAAGGCATTGCCATGAGCCCGAAAGGGGACGTTGCGGTCGCCGCCATACTTGCCGGATCCAACAACAAAGCCGCTTACTTTCACCGCCCCAACGGCTACATCAACGTGCTGCGCATCGACGGCAAGAAGGTTACAAACATCAAGCAGCTGGACGTGGGCGGATTGCCGGAACCGGCGGTGTTCACGCCTGACGGCCGGCATCTCCTGATCGGCAACTATCTGACCGAGGACTTCTCCATATTCAGCGTAGACGGCAGCACCGTTACGGATACCGGCAAGCGCTTCAAGGTGCCTGGTCATCCTGCATCCGCACGCATGAGCCCGCATTAGTGGGAATGCCGAAAGCACACATCGCGTTCGCGGCCCTGCTATGTGCAGGCGCCGCAGCGCTGGCTCAAAGCTCCACTCCGCTGGCTCAGATCTCCACACCCGAAGTCTGCACAGAGGTCTATCAGCCGGTCTGCGGGACTGACGAAAAAGGAAATCGCCGAACCTATTCCAACGCCTGCTTTGCTCGGGCTGCGAAGGCGAAAGACGTCACCCCGGGCGAATGCCCGAAGTGATGCACAGTGACGCTCGTTCGCTAGCTGCGCGGGTGTGACGCAATCAGGGACTGCGAGCGGCTGAGCACGGCGTGCCCGCGTGCGATGAGCTTCTCAGTCAGGGACCGCAAGCTGGGCTGCACGGCTCGAAGCCGCAAACGTGCTTTCGCAGACGAGCCAAGTTCCCGTAAACGGCGCAGCGTCGACGTTTGCAGTTCCGCCTGCTGCATGCGGTGAATGAGCGCAAAGATGCCGAACAGAAGCATAGACAACAGCGCCACCATCCAGGTCATCCGCTCGCGCGCCTCGCGCGAGGCCTTCTCTGCCTCGTAACGGTCCCACGCCAGGCGCGCTTTGTCTCGTTCCGCCGCTGCCATTCGCTCCGCAGCAGCGATTCTCCTCTGCTCCGCCGCACGCGCCACGTCGTCATTGGTTGCTTGCGGGAGCCGATCTTCCGCCTTCACTTGCTTCTTTTCGAGTTTACCGCCGCCCGCCTCCTTCACGCTGCCGGTTATCAGCGCAGGCGAGGTGGCGGCGGCGCTCTCCTGCGCGGGAGGTGTGGCAACTTCCTTTCTTGTAACTTTCGTTCCGGTGAGCACGCCCGCATCGAAGAAGAGAAAACGCAGACGGCCGTGCCCGTCCTCGTCCGAAGCCGCCGACCATAGGAAGCCCGGACCGCCTTTGAGCCTGTAGATGGGAAGTCCAAGCCGTCTCGAGCGTTCGATGTCTCCGAGGTGATCGATCAGCACCGTTTGCGCCCGAGGGGAGTGCGCCTCCCGCAGCTGACCGGGCGGGATCTCTTCGAGCTCGAGCTCGCCCCAGATCGCAATGCGGACATCGCCGAAATCCTCGCGGTCAGGCAGCCTGATCTCGCGCGCGACCGGTCCGAACCGAGTCGAAAGCCGCTTTATTTCGTTGGAAATATCGTTGCCGGAAAAGAAAGCAGGGCGAACCTCCCGGCTGACATAGCCGAGCATGCCAGTACGGTCGTGCAGCACCTTGGTGATAGAGCTGCTCCTGCCGCGCCTCTCGTCACGGCGGCAAAACATGGAGTCGGCGAACTGCTCGCTGGGCTTGCACTGAAAGCCGCGCTCGCGCGTAAACGAGCTGCCCAACCGCAGGCCGTCAATGGCGTAAGGGGACACAGCCTCTGCCTCGCGCATGCTTGCGATGCTCACGATGACGGCGACGGAGACAGCAAGAGAATGCGGACGCATCACTGGATTCCCACCTGAACGCTCTGCCAATGTGAATCGTTAAGTTTAACAACCGGCTAATATCGCCGGCTCAGGCCGGGTGACACCCGGCCCAACCCATGCGCCTTGCAGCGTAAACGTTATATAAAGGGGCGAATTCACCGGAGACCCGCATGTTTACCCTGAAGAAGAGCCTGACGATGCCCTCTGCCGCAGAGGCGCCACCCGGCCGCCCAAGCCCGATTCCGACCGCCCGGGAGCACTTTCTTTTTCACCGGCCGCTCAAGGGGCCGTATCCGGAGAAAATGGAACGCGCGATGTTCGGCATGGGCTGCTTCTGGGGCGCCGAGCGCAAGTTCTGGGAACTGGAAAAGGGCATCCATGTCACCGCCGTCGGGTATGCGGGCGGCCATACGCCAAATCCAACCTACGAAGAGGTGTGCTCCGGCCGTACCGGTCACAACGAGGTGGTGCTGGTGGTCTTCGATCCGAACTTGATCTCGTACGAGACTTTGCTGAAAACATTTTGGGAAAATCACGATCCCACACAGGGGATGCGCCAGGGCAATGATATCGGAACGCAATATCGTTCCGGCATCTACGTATTCGGTCCGGAGCAGCGCCAATCGGCCGAGCGATCAAAACGAGCGTATGAGCAGGCGCTCAATGCGAAGCAGTATGGTGCAATCACGACCGAGATAGTGGATGCGCCCCCGTTCTACTTCGCCGAAGAGTATCATCAGCAATATCTCGCGAAAAATCCGCGTGGCTACTGTGGTCTCGGCGGCACCGGCGTGAGCTGCCCGGTCGGGCTTGCCGTGCCCGCGTGAGCGGTTTCGTCGTAGCCCTTGCGGCGGCCGAAGACGCCGGTCCCGAGCGCATCGGCCCAAAGGCTGCGAACCTTGCGGCGCTTACGCGCGCTGGCCTGCCGACGCCGGGCGGATTCGCGCTCACCGCAGCGGCTTATCGGACGCAGGTCGAGGCGCTCTCGCTCGGGCCGTTGCTCAACCGCTTCACTGCCGCAGATGCGCGCGAGCAGCAAAGGATCGCGGTGGACATCCGGTTGGCACTGTACGAGCAACCGATCGCCGCTCAAGTCGCAGAACCGCTCCTCGATGCCTGGCGGGTGCAGCGCGCAGAGAGCTCGGCCAAGACTGCAGTGCGCTCATCAGCTTTGATCGAGGACAGAGCGGGCGCGACGTTCGCAGGCCAGTTCGAGAGCTTTCTCGGCATCGAGGAGGAACAAGCTTTTCTGACAGCGGTGCGCGCGTGCTGGGCGGCATTGTGGACAACGAACGCACGCCGCTACATGGACAATCACGGGCTCTGTCCTGAAGCAACCGCCATGGCCGTGCTCGTGCAGCCCGTTGTGGATGCCCGCGCCTCCGGCGGTGGATTGAGCGAAACCGCCGAAGGCGGAATGTTGATTTCCGCGACTTGGGGCCTGGGCAGCGCGATCGCGCAGGGGGAAGTCGTGCCCGATCGCATCGTGCTCTCGCGCCAGGGGTTTGTGCGCAAGATCGACGCTGGCCGCAAAGATCATCGCGTAACCTGCGGTCACGTCGCTTCGGCAGAGCCGGTTGCCCCCGATCTCGCGCAAGCCCCCTCTTTGACTGCTGCTCAAGCAGCCGCACTTGGGCGGCTGATGCGCACGGCCGAAAAGGTGATCGGCGGCCCGATCGAGATCGAATGGGCCATGGACGATGCGGGCTTCAAGCTGCTGCAGGCGCGGCCTCTCGCCATCGAGCCCGTCGCCGTGCCGGACGAGATCTGGCTCCGGCATCCGGGCCTAAACGGTCACCCAGCGGGAGTCGGGTGGGGTGCGGGACGCGCCGTCGTGGTCAGCTGTGAATGCGAGCTGTCCCGGGTTGCACCGGGTGACGTACTGGTGACGAAAGTGGCCGGACCGGCTCTGAGCCAGGTGCTTCCGCGCGTGGCCGGCGTCGTAGCAGAGCTCGGCGGCTCGACCTCGCACTTGGCGTCGCTCGCCCGCGAGCGCGGCATCCCTATGGTGCTGGGCGTGCTTGACGCGACGCGCCATATTCCCGACGGCTCACAGGTTGCGGTTGATGGCGTTGCCGGCGTGGTGCGCTGGATGCGCTAGCGGGATGACCATTCTTCGAATTGTCCCCCAGCTCAACAGTTTTGCTACAGCATGATCTTTCCCGAAAACCGGTTCCCATTTTTCGGGATCATGCGTTGATGCGCCCACGCATTTTGGTCACCCAGCCCGTTGCCCAGAGCGCGATCGATAGGTTGCGCGAAGTTGCGACTGTTCGCATCAACCCGGATGCGAGCCGCATCATCTCCAGGAAAGCGCTCCTTGCAGGCGTGCGCACATGCGACATTCTCTTTTCCCTGCTACACGACCGCATCGATAAGGGCGTGATTGCCGCGAATCCGAAACTGCGCGGCATCGCCTCGCAATCTATCACGCCGGACAACATTGATGTGGACGAGGCGACGCGGCGCCGAATTCCGGTGACTGTTGTTCCGCCCATTGTCGCGGAAGCAACCGCCGACATCAATTTCGGGCTGATGCTGATGGTGGCGCGGCGCATGGTCGAAGGCGACCGCCTGGTGCACAAAGGCCGCTTCCCGGGCTCACAGTCGAATTTCCTCGCCGGATCGGCGGTGTTCGGAAAAACCATCGGCCTTGTTGGCGGCGGCGGCCGCATCGGCAGCGCGGTGGCACGCCGCGCCCGCGGCTTCGGCATGCGCGTCCTGTACTGGTCCCCGAGGAGAAAACCGGAAACCTTGGAGCGGGAATACGCAATGGTTTACGCCCCGTTCGATGAGCTGCTGCGACAATCCGACTTTGTCTCCTTGCACTCGCCGCTCACCCGGGAAACCCGGCACCAGATCGGAAAACGCGAGCTCGAGCTGATGAAGCCGAGCGCGTTCTTGATCAACACCGCTCGGGGCGCGATTGTCGACGAAGCCGCGCTCACCCGCGCCCTCAGGAAACGACAGATTGCGGGTGCCGGTCTCGACGTTTTCGAGCATGAGCCGAAGGTGACGCCTGCGTTACTGCGCATGCCCAATGTGGTCACGACCCCCCACCTCGGAAGCGCCGTCACCGAAGTGCGCGAGCAGATGGCGAACATCGTGGTCGACAACATCCTGGCGCTGCTTGCAGGCCGAGCTCCGCCGAATTGCGCCAACCCTGAAGTGTTGGAGAGCAGCGACCGGAGATAAGCAATGGCGCGCCCCGTGATTGCGGTTACCGATAGCCCGTTTCCGTCGCTCGATCCGGCAAAGGCAGCGCTTGCCCGGCTTGACCCGGAGTTGCGCATGGCCGCAAGCGCAGCGGCACCGGATATTCTCGCCGTCGCGCAGGATGCGGACGCCATCCTCGTCACGTATGCGAAACTGCCGGCTGAGCTCTTGCGCGAGCTTACCCGGTGCAAGGTGATCGGCCGCTTTGGGCTCGGCGTCGACAATATCGATCTCAAGGCTGCGGCCGAGCTCGGCATTACCGTCACTTACGTGCCCGATTACTGCATGCACGAAGTGTCCGACCACGCCATGGCGCTCCTGCTTGCACTCGCGCGCAAGATTCCGTTGTCGAACCAGCTGGTGCAGAACGGGCGGTGGGAGGTGCCGCCGGTTGTTCCCATTCACCGCATTCGCGGTCAGGTTCTGGGCCTAGTTGGTTTCGGAAATATCCCGCGCACGCTTGCGCCCAAGGCCAAGGCATTCGGGTTGCGCGTTATTGCGCACGATCCGTTTGTGCAAGCGGACGTGTTCGCCGGCGCAGGTGTGGAACGAATGGCGTTCGACGAGCTTCTGCGCAGCTCCGATTTCATCTCTGTGCACGCGCCGCTCACACCCGCGACGCGCGGCATGTTCAATGCGGACGCGTTCGCAAAGATGAAGCGCGGCGCGATCCTCATCAATACGGCACGCGGCCCGCTCGTCGACGAGGATGCGCTTATCGCGGCGCTCGATTCAGGTCAGCTTTCCGCCGCAGCGCTCGACGTGGTCACGGTCGAGCCGTTGACCCGGCAATCGCGGCTCCTCGGGCGCGACAACCTCGTCCTCACGCCGCATACGGGTTTCTATTCGGTCGAGGCGCTAGAAGAGCTGCAGACCAAATGCGCGAGCGACGTCGCACGCGTTCTGCGCGGTGAAAAGGCCGTCTATCCCGTGGAGTCGGACAATTGAGGTGTTGTTAACCGAGTGCGCTTTTGTGCGTGATTGAAGACAAATCGTGCTTTCCGACTAAGGGGCCGATTACGGTCTTGCGCGTAGGACAGCCTGCGAAACGGGCTGAGAGGTCATCCATGAATCTGCGTGCTCCCAATGTCGCTCTCTTCGTCATTGCCGGCTGCCTGGCCATGGTCGGTGTCCTGTCGGCACTGCCCATCGAATTGCCCATCCCGGGCATGAACCAAGGCAACGCTGCCTGGTACATCTTCCTCGGCTGGTTCCTGCTCTCGGCCGGCAGCGTACTGCCGGAACGTTCCGCAAAGCCGCAAGTCGCCTAAAACCTCCTTCGGCTTATTACCTTTCCGACTCTGAAAGCGCGGCCCCGGTGCGGTGGACCGCGCTTTCAGCTATTTCCTCCGACGCACTCCCGCACTGCTCCCGGGGAAGCCGATGCATTTCATCACGCCGCACGCGCTCCGGGCGATGCACGAGGACGGAGGAGAGCTCGCGCTCGTCGACCTGCGCGAGGAGCTGATATTTTCGCGCGGCCATCTTCTGTTTGCCCGCTGCATCCCCCTGAGCCGCCTCGAGCTCGACTTTGCGCGGCTGGTGCCACGGCGTGGCACGCGCATCGTGCTCTGCGACGACAACGATGGGCTGTGCGAGCGCGCGGCTTCTGTTTTGTCGTCCGCCGGGTACTGCGAGCTCCATGCGCTCGCGGGCGGCATTGCGGCGTGGAGCGAGACGCGCTTCGAGCTGTTCTCCGGCATCAACGTGCCGAGCAAGGCATTTGGTGAATTCATCGAGGATGCGAGCGGTACGCCCAGCATTGCGCCTGAGGACCTGCATCGTCTTCTCGCAGAGAAGGCCGATGTCGTCGTGCTCGATAGCCGCCCATTCGACGAATATCGGCGTATCTCGATCCCGACAGGCGTCAACGTGCCCGGCGCCGAGCTGGTGCTGCGCGCACGCGATATCGTGCCCTCCCCGCAAACCACGATCGTGGTCAACTGCGCGGGGCGCACCCGCAGCATCATCGGAGCGCAGTCGCTGATCAATGCAGGCGTGCCGAACCAGGTGCTCGCGCTTCGCAATGGTACGATGGGCTGGTCGCTTGCCGGTTACGAGTGCGCGAGCGGCGCAAGCGCGCACGCGGCGGCCTTCAGCGCCGAGGCGCTCGCCTGGGCAAAATCCGCAGCCGCCCGCCTGGCGCGCCGTTGCGGCGTGGAGCGCATCGATGGCGAGACGCTGGCGCGATTGGCGCAACAGGATGAGCGCACGCTCTATGTGTTTGATGTGCGCAGTCCGGCCGAATATCAGGCCGGCCATTTCCCCGGCGCGCGCTCGGCGCCGGGCGGCCAGCTGGTGCAGGCGACCGATCATTACATCGGCACGCTGGGCGCCCGCATCGTGCTTGTCGATGAGCACGAGGTGCGCGCGCTGATGACTGCGTCCTGGCTGCGGCAAATGGGCTGGGGCGACGTTTTCGTGCTTGCCGAAGAGGGCGACGAAACGAGCGCGCCAGATACACCCGTTTTGGGCTCTCCTCCGTCGCACGAGGCAGCGATCAGTTGTTCCGAACTTGCAGTTCTGCAGGAACGCGACGCGGCGACCATCGTCGACCTCTCGCTTAGCCGCGACTACTGCCGCGCACATATTCCCGGCGCGTGGTTTGCGATCCGGTCCCGCCTGTGTCGGGCCCTCACGAAAATCCCGAGAAGGGACACGCTCGTGCTCACCTCCACGGATGGCGTGCTTGCCGGTCTGGCCAGCGGGGATGCGGCGGGGGGTTGGGAGCAGCCGGCGCGCTATTTGCTCGGGGGAAATGCGGCGTGGCAAGCGGAGGGCCGACAACTCAGTGCCGAGCCGGCCTTGATGGCAGATGAACCGGTCGACGTTTGGCTCAAGCCTTACGAGCAGACGGGCGGGCATGCGGCCATGCGAGATTACCTCGCATGGGAAACGGACCTGCTGGCGCGCATTGAGCGTGACGGCTTGGCCCATTTCCGTCACCTGCCGCTATGACGTGCGGTTTACGTCAGGAACCTTGCCGGATCAGTGCGGATTGAATCCGTGTCCTTAAAATTAGGAGAATCCGCATGATGGACCTGGGCGATGAAGCAGTTGCGGAGCCCCCGAGTGGCGTCGGCCTCCGGCAAGCGATGTGGAGCTGGGTCATTGCGATTGCGCTTGTGCTTGCACTCGGGGCTATCTTTTATGGCATCAATGCGCGGCATAACGCGCAGACTGCCGCCAAGGAGCCGGCCATCATGGCTGCGCCGGCTCCCGCTGCCGGCGTTCCAAAGCCGGCACCTCAGACCAGCACGGGAGCGCAGTTACCCGAGACCACGGGCCAGAGCAGGAGCAACAATCAGTAGTCGGTAACCAGAGCCGGTGATCGGATCACTGATCACCGCCTTCTGATGTCCGTTTGTGATGGTCGTGAAGAAATTTCGCCAGCTGCTCGCGCAGCATCTCGTCACGTTCGCTGTGATGGCCGAGCACGACCGCACGTTCAAATAATTGCTCCTGAACGGGCTGCGGCAGGTCGCTCCAAAGCGCGACCACAGCCTGGCCCATGACCTGGACAAAGCGCTCATTGCCGTGCTGCGCATTGTCATTTTCCGGGATGTTCATCGCGCATGCCCTCCAGTGCGGGATTTAGTCCCGCGCATAGCCAATGAGCGGCCTTTTCTTGCGCCCGATAAGGATCAGAATGCCCCCCACGATTGCCAGGACGAGGGATACGGGCTGATCGAGAAAATATCGTTGCACGATACCCTGCCAGAACCAATGTCCTATGAGGCGCTCGATGACGGGCTGCAGCGCCGAAAGCGAAGTTTGATGTACATTGGCCCAGGTGGAGCCTACGGTGCTGAGATAAAGCGTCTGGTCGGCAATCGACTTTGTGCCATCATGAACCAGGAAAATGAAGCCGAGCGCGAGTAACAAGAGCCCCAGGAAGCGAAAGAGAAAACGAATCATCGCACCGCCGCTCTGCCCTGCATTCAATATTTCCTGCTCGATAGCGGTATCGCCCTCTGCATTCAATAAGGCGCATTGACCTCCCCTGCGAATGAGCGAAGCGAAACCAAGCGGGGCAGACGCAACGGCTGTAATGCCCCTCACCACCACTTCCTCGCTATGCTCCCTCCCGTGGTCCCCTGCCGCGCTACGCTCCGCTCCGCATGGCAGCATCATTTTGCTTGGGCGTAATTCAGGCTACGTTGGCGGCATCGAGAGAGATCGGAATGGCACCGAAGAACAAGACTGGTGCGAGCCGTCCTGTCTTCACAGATCAGGAAGCCTTGCTGTTCCACAGCCAGGGCCGGCCGGGGAAGCTCGAAGTGGTCGCGACCAAGCCCATGGCCACCCAGCGCGACCTCTCGCTCGCCTATTCGCCCGGGGTCGCGGTGCCCGTGCTTGCCATCGCCCAGGACGAGGCATCTGCATTCGATTACACGACCAAGGGCAATTTCGTCGCAGTCATCACCAACGGCACCGCGATCCTGGGCCTTGGCAACCGCGGCGCGCTCGCGGCCAAGCCTGTCATGGAAGGCAAGGCGGTCCTGTTCAAGCGCTTCGCCGATATCGATTCCATTGATCTCGAAGTATCCACCGAGGATGCGGATGCGTTCGTCGAATGCGTCAAGCTTCTGGGTAAAAGCTGGGGCGGCATCAATCTCGAGGATATTCGCGCGCCCGAATGCTTCATCATCGAGCAGCGCTTGCGCGAGCTGCTCGACGTTCCGGTGTTCCACGACGACCAGCACGGCACCGCCATCATCGCTGCTGCCGGCCTGATCAACGCCCTCGATCTGACGGGCCGCGACATCAAATCGACGAAGCTCGTCTGCAACGGGGCCGGGGCTGCCGGCATTGCCTGTCTGGAGCTGCTCAAAGCCATCGGATTTACGCCGGAGAACATCATCCTCTGCGATACCAAAGGCGTGATCTATCAGGGCCGCACCGAGGGCATGAATCAGTGGAAATCCGCGCATGCGGTGAACACGTCGGCACGCACGCTGGCGGAAGCCATAGCGGGCGCGGATGCGTTTCTCGGCTTGTCGGTGAAGGGCGCAGTGAGCAAAGCCATGGTGAAATCCATGGCAGACAAGCCGATCATTTTTGCCATGGCCAATCCCGATCCCGAGATCAGCGTCGAGGAGGTCGCCGAGGTTCGCGATGATGCGATCATGGCAACCGGCCGCTCTGACTATCCAAACCAGATCAACAACGTGCTTGGATTTCCCTATATCTTCCGCGGCGCCCTGGACGTACGCGCCACCGCGATCAACATGGAGATGAAGATCGCCGCCGCCCGCGCGCTTGCCGGCCTTGCCCGCGAGGACGTGCCCGATGAGGTGGCGGTCGCCTACGGCGCGCGTCCAAAATACGGACCCGACTACATCATCCCGGTGCCGTTCGATCCGCGGCTCATTTCATATGTGCCGCCCGCCATCGCGCGGGCGGCGATGGACACCGGCGTAGCCCGCCGTCCAATCGTTGACATGGAGGGCTATCGCGCGCAGTTGCGCTCGCGCCGCGATCCGGTGGCCGGATTTCTCCAGCGCATCTATGAGCGGCTGCGTCGCCGTCCGCAACGCGTCGTGTTCGCGGAGGGCGAGGAAGAGCAGGTCATCCGCGCAGCGGCGAGTTTCGTCGCGCAAGGCTTGGGCACCGCGCTCCTCGTCGGCCGCGAGGAGCGCGTGCGCCAGACCGCCCAACATCAAGGTATCGAGCTCGGCGAGGGCATCGAGATCATCAATGCGCGACTCTCGCAGCGGAACGCCGCCTATGCGGCCTACCTGCATGAGCGGCTGCAGCGGCAGGGCTTCCTGCAACGCGACTGTCAGCGTCTCGTTAATCAGGACCGCAACCACTTTGCCTGCTGCATGGTAGCGCTCGGCGATGCCGATGCCATCGTTACCGGCGTGACACGCAGTTTCTCGCCCGCTCTCTCCGACATCCGCCGCTGCATTGACGCCAAGCCCGGCCATCGCGTGATGGGCATGTCTCTGGTGCTGGCGCGCGGGCGGACCGTGCTCGTCGCCGATACCGCAGTGACGGAGATGCCGAACGCTGAAAGCCTCGCCGACATTGCCGTGGAGGCGGCAGGGGTGGCGCGGCGCTTCGGGTACGAGCCGCGCATTGCGCTCCTTGCCTTCTCGACCTTCGGCCAGCCGCCCGGAGATCGTGCCGTGCTCGTGCAGGGGGCGGTGCGCCTTCTGGACCAGCGGCGTGTCGACTTCGAATACGACGGCGACATGGCTGCCGACGTCGCACTCGATATGGAACTGCGAGAAGCCTATCCGTTTTGTCGTCTGTCGGGGCCGGCCAACGTACTGGTCATGCCCAGCTTCCATTCCGCTTCGATCTCGACGAAGCTGCTGCAACAGCTGGGCGGCGCAACCGTGATCGGGCCGATACTGGTAGGGCTCGACCGCCCGGTGCAGATCGTGCCGCTCTCGTCGAACGATGCTCAGCTGGTGAACATGGCGGCTCTGGCCGCTTTCAACGTGAGTGGATGATCATGAACCGCAAGAAAATGCGTGGCGTCATCGCTGCGATTGCCACCGCCGTCTGCGCCGATGGCGCACCTGACATTCCCCGCTCGATGGCGCTCGCGCGCTACCTGCTTGCGAACGGCTGCAACGGCCTCAACGTACTCGGCACCACGGGAGAGGCGACCTCCTTCTCTGTTGAGCAACGCAAGGCGGTGATGTCCGCCTATGGGGATGCGGGCTTGCCGCTCGCCCAATTGATGGTGGGCACTGGCGCGGCCGCGGTCGCCGATGCCATAGCGTTGACCCGGCACGCCGCGGAACTGGGGTTTGCGGGAGCGCTGGTGCTGCCACCTTTCTATTACAAGGGAGTGCCTGATGAAGGACTCGCAGCCTATGTGGCCCGCATCGTGGGCGCCACCGCAGATCGCCCCATTCCGATCTATCTCTACCATTTTCCGGCGCAATCCGGGCTACCATGGCACGTCGGCCTGATCAGGCGGTTGCTCGACCAGTTCGGAAGCCGGATTGCCGGTCTTAAGGACTCTTCCGGAGACATGAACTACGCGCGCGAGGTCGCTCGCATCGCCGAGCATTTCGACGTCTTTCCTTCCACCGAAGCGGTGTTGCTGGAGGCACGCGCGGGAGAATTTGCCGGCTGCGTCTCGGCAACTGCGAATATCAATGCCGATCTGTGCGCGCGGGCGTGGACGGAAGGCGATGCCGCGGCGCTCGCAGCTGCGGTGAGCATACGCAGGCTGTTTGACGGCAAGCCGCTCGTGCCGGGCGTGAAAGCGGCGCTGGCCCACATTCACAAACATGCAAACTGGGGGCGCGTGGCGCCGCCGCTCCTTGCGTACGGCGACGCGGCACGAAAAGAGCTGGCAAAGGCATATGATGCCATTCGGAGTGGCGCGCATTCGGCCGAACAGCGCAGGGAGCCGGCCCGATCGGCGGCAGGGTGAGCCGGCAGTTACGTTGACGCTGTCGCATCCCGCTCCTATAAGCCGATTTCGAGGCGGCGAGCTTTCGCCGCCGCTTTCCTTTTAATGCAACCCCGATCGGCGCCGAGCCGAGGCTACACAAGGACCGATGCCCAACAGCACTTCCGCCCGCAAGGCCGTCCGTAAGATCGCGCGCCGCACGGCGATCAACAAAAGCCGCCGTTCCCTCCTGCGCACAGTGGTGCGCAAGGTGGAGGAAGCGATTGCTGCCGGCGACCGTGGCACCGCATTGGCTGCCCTGAAAGAGGCCGAGCCCGTAATCATGCGTTCGGCACAGAAAGGTGTACTTCACCGCAATGCGGCCAGCCGGAAAATTTCCCGACTGACGCATCGCGTGACAAGCATCGCCGCTCAGTAATCGCTGATCGTAAATCTGCGCAATCAGCGCGGCAAAGCGCGCCTATTCGACGACCTCGTCGGCGAGCGCGAGCAGCGTTGCCGGCACCGCAACGCCAAGGGCCCTTGCACTCTTGAGACCGATGCTGAGCAGAAAGCTGGTCGGCAACAACACCGGCAAGTCGGCTGGTTTTGTTCCACCCAAAATGTAGCCGGTGTAGACGCCGGCTTGCCGATAACCTCTCCGGATTTCGGGCCCATCGCTCATCAGGCCGCCGGCCTGGACGAACTCGCGCAGGAAATACATCGTCGGAACGGCATGACGTGCCGCCAGTCCCGCGATCTGGTCCCGCTGTCCAAGCAGAAGCGGGTCCGTTCCCACCATCAGAGCGCCAACCTTCTGCTCGAGCACCGTTGCAAATGCTTTGTCGACGTCGGCTACGGTGCTGGCGTTCAGGACCTTGATCTCTAGTCCTCTCGCGCGCGCGGC
>JBKPOZ010000194.1:0-36690 GCA_046733355.1 Pseudomonadota bacterium
GAGATTGTCGACCGATGGATGGGCGCGGGCTTCGTTGATCTCAGCTTCCAAGGCCCGGTGCCGTCGTTGCAATTCCGCAAGATGGGCTTCTATGGACATGTCCGGGGGTTCTCCTCAGCCAGTTGCACTGACGACGCAACGTTACACCTTTGCGAGGGGCTTTCGAAGCCTGTTTTCATTGTGCACTGCACCAATCCCCGCTTTGATTAACCCGGCCGCCCTGCCCATCCCTTGAATGGCAGTGGCGCCACGGGCTACCGTTTCTCGAACCAGGGCGAGGCCGTTTCAACCCTTGGTAGAAATGACAAAAGAGGAAGAACGGGAGCTGCAGGACCAGCTGGCGCGCCTGCAACAGGAGCATCGCGACCTGGACGCCGCGATTTCGGCCCTGCAGCACTCTCCCGGCTCCGACCAGCTCCAGGTTCAGCGGCTGAAGAAACGGAAGCTCTATCTGCGCGACCGAATTGCCTACATCGAGGACCAGCTCACGCCCGATATAATTGCGTGATGCTCGTGTAGGGTGGGCAAAATCGCCCTTGGCCGCAACGCGTGGGCACGGCGCGTGTCCGATTTTGCCCACGCGGAAAAAAGGTCGCAGCCGCGCGCCTTACCCACCCGACGGCAAGGCCGCCCGGGCAAACCATCCGCGCATGGCAGCCGAAAGCCGCAAGCGCCACGCGCGCAGATTCTCGATGCCCATCAGTGCCGCGGGGGTGACGACGAGCGTGAGAACGGTTGCAAAGCCAAGCCCGAACACGATGGCGGTCGAGAGATTGATCCACCATTGCGTGGCGGGTGCCCCCACCGTGATCTCGCGGGCGAGAAATTCGATGTTCACCCCGAAGGCGATGGGCAGCACGCCCAGGATGGCGGTCGTCGCGGTCAGCACCACCGGCCGTGCGCGCTCGCGGCACGTTTCGACAATCGCATCATAAGCGGGGACACCTTCACGGCGCAGCCGGTCATAGGTGTCGATCAGCACGATATTGTTGTTCACGATCACGCCCGCATTGGCGATCACGCCGATGCCTGCCATGACCACTCCGAACGCCTGCCCCATGACGAGCAGCCCGAGCATTACGCCGAAGGTGGACAGCACCACCGCTGTGAGCACCAGCGCCACCGAGGTGAGCTTGTTGAATTGCGCGAGCAGGATGGCAAAGATCAGAAAAATCGCGGTGCCGAATGCCTTGAGCAAAAACGCCGACGCCTTGGCGCGCTCCTCGTCCTCGCCCTTCAGCCGGAAGCTCACTCCCGGCCCGAGATCGGCGGCCGCGAGATCCTTCGTGATCGCCTCCTGCACGTTCGCGGTCTGCACGCCTTGGGCCACGTTAGCCGAGATCGTCATCACGCGGTTGCCGTTGACCCGATTGATGTAGCCGACGCGTGGGGTCGCGGTGCGCTGCACGAAATTGCCGATCGGCACATGCCCCATCGCGGTCTGCACGCGCAGATCGTCGATTTGATCGAGGCTGCGCTTGTCGGGTGGAAAGCGCACCAGGATGTCCACGGACTTGTCGCTCTCTACGGGCCGATACTCGGTTGCCTTGAGCCCGTTGGTGACGAGCTGGAGGGCATTCCCCACCGTGTTGATGCCGGCCCCGTATTTCGCGGCTTCCGCCTTGTCCACCTCGATCTTCCAGTCGATGCCGGGGAGGGGCTGGCCGTCATCGAAGTCGCGAATGTCGCGGTGTCCACTCACGATTGCCGCAACTTTCGCGGCCGCCGCCGGCAGCTCTGCGGGATCAAGCGCGCTGATCTGCACCTGAATGGGCTTTCCCGTAGCGGGGCCCGCGCGCGGCGCGGTCACTTCGGTGAGAATGCCGGGAATTGTCGCGCACTGCTCGCGAATGGCATCCATGATCACGTGCGCCGGCTTGCGGCTGCGCCAGTCCGCAAATTCGAACTGAATGACCCCGACGGTGTCTTCGGTCAGCTCGCTCATGCCGCGCGGTTGCTCGCCTACGCGCGTGTAGACGGTTTTCAGCCCATCGAACTGCAGTACGCGCTTTTCCACTTCTCCGACCACGCGATTCTTTTCCTCGAGCGAGAGATTGCCGCGCGCATGCACGACGACTTGCCCATAATCAGGCTCGACAGTGGGAAAGAACTCGACGCCGCGCCCAAATTTCCCATAGGCGACCTGCACGACCACGAGCAGAAGCGCCGCCAAAGCTAAAGTGGTGCCCGGGTTGCGCAACGCCGTGCGCACCGTGCGCATATACGCGCCCTCACGCTGCGCCGAATGATTATGCGGCACTGCTGCCGCCCGCCCGAGGAGCGCACCCAGGGTCGGCGTGAAGAACAATGCCACTGCCAGGGAGGCGGAGAGCGTCGCAATCAGCGTGATGGGGAGATATTTCATGAACTGCCCGACCACGCCGGGCCAGAACAGAAGGGGAGAAAAGGCCGCCACACGCGTTGCGGTTGCGGCGATCACCGGGCCCGCCATGCGCTTGGCCGCAAGCGCATAGGCCTCCTTCGGCCCCATGCCTTCCGCCATGCGGCGCTCAGCGAATTCGGACACGATGATCGCGTCGTCGACAAGCATGCCGACTGCAAGAATGAGCGAGAACAGCACCACGATGTTGATGGTCAGGCCCGCGAGCTGCAGCCCGAGCACGCCGGCGAGGAAGGAAGCAGGTATCGCAATGCCGATGAAGAGCGAAGCCCGGAAGCCGAGGGCGAAAAGGATGACAATGGCGACGAGGAGCACGCCCGTGGCTACCGAGTTCTGCAGGTCGCCAAGCATCTGCCGGATGATCTTCGACTTGTCCTGCGTGAAGGTCAGGTGCACGGACGCGGGCCAGGTCTTCTGCAGCTGCTCGACCACCGCTTTCACGGCGTCCACCGTCTCGATCAGGTTCGCGCCCGTGCGCTTCGACACCTCGATGGTCATCGCGGGACGCCCGTTCACCCGCGTGATGGACGTTGCGTCCTTGAACGTAGGCTTCACCTGCGCCAAGTCGAGCAAGGTGACCGATGCTTTCGACGAGGCGACGAGCGGGATCTTCAGGATGTCCTGCGGCTTCTCGAACAGGGACGGGACCTTCACGGCAAAACGCCCGCTGTCGCCTTCGAGAGCGCCCGCTGCGATCAGGGTGTTGAAGCTTGCCGCCAGCGTGCCGAGCTGATCGAGGGAGATGCCGTAGCTGCTCATGAGCATGGGATCGACGATGATCTCGACCGCCTCGTCGCGGGCCCCGCGCAGCTCCGCCGAGAGCACGCCCGGCGCCTGCTCGATCGCGTTCTTCGCCGCGCGTGCGATGCGCAGCAGTGTGCGCTCGGGCACGTCGCCTGAGAGCCCGACCACCAGCACGGGGTAAAGCGAAAGATTCACCTCGAGCACCTGGGGCTCGTCGACATCGCGCGGCAGATCGTGCTTGGCCTGGTCGACCTTGGCGCGCACATCGGCAAGCGCTGCCTTGGAATCGAACCCCGCCTCGAATTCGAGGAGGACGAAGCCGCCACCCTCGAAGGCGGTCGAGCGCATCTCCTTCACATTGCCCACGGACTTGAGCTGCGTCTCGACCGGTCGCAGCAGCAGACGCTCCGCATCTTCGGGGCTGATGCCGCGCTGGGAGAGCTGCACGTAAATAATCGGAATCTTGATGTCGGGCTCCGCCTCCTTGGCGATAGTCAGATAGGAGACGAGGCCAGCGCCCAAGAGAAAGATGAGCGTCGCGATGGTAAGCCGCGCGTGGCTGACGGCGTAATCGATGGCGCGGAACATCGGGGCGGCTCAGTCAGAGAAATTCGCCGTCATTCCGGTCGAGGCCAGAAAGGGCCGAGAGCCGGAATCCATAACTCCGAGCCAGTGGTCATGGATTGCGGGCTCGCTGCTTCGCACGCAGGCAAGCTTGCGCAGCCTGCGTAAACTTGGCTGCGTGCAGCGCCCCGGAATGACAGGTTGTTTTTTCATCGTGCGACCGCGGTAAGCTCGTGCGCACCGACCGGCTCGACTTCCTGCCCTTCGCGCACAAAGTCCTGGCCCTGCACGATGACGCGGGCTCCATCAGCAAGTCCTGTCACCCACATCATGCTCTGCTCGTCCTCGATCACGCTGATCGGCGCGAATTCCACGCGGTCGTCCGCGGCGACGACACGAACGCCGAGGTCGCCGCCCGAGGAGAAGGTGAGCGCAGAACGGGGGATGCGGCTTGCCGGGGTGGGCGCGAGCGGCAGCACCGCTTCGAGCGTAATTCCGTCCGGAATTTTCCGGTCTGCATTCGGCAGCTCGATCTCGACCCGATACGTACGAGTGGTCTGGCTCGCGCTTTGCGCCACGAAACGGACTTTTCCGCGCGCCGCCTGTCCGGTCACGAGGCGAACGTCGGCGACGTCTCCGATGTTGATGCCTGCGAGCTTGCGCTCAGCCACCTCGACGACCGCAAGCATCGGATCGAGCGCAATCAACGTGGCGAGCTCGCGTCCCGCAAACGAGAATGCCGCCTGGCCTATTTCGACCGCAACATCCTGCACCACCCCCGACCAGGGCGCGCGCACGACGCCACGCTCGCGCTCGGCCTCGGCGCCCGCGAGAGCGGCCTCTGCCGCTTTGAGCTGCGCTTCGAGATCGACCAGCTGCAGGCGCGGCAACGTGCCGTTCAGAATGAGCTGGCGCTTGGCCTCAAGCTCGGTGCGCTTCTGCGTGACGATGGCCTCTGCCTGGCGCACCTGCGCTTCGCGCGCCTCATCGGACAGAACAGCGACAATGTCGTCCTTGTTGACCCAAGTGCCCCGCTTCATGCGCAACTCGGTTAGGACGCCGGCCGTACGGGCGGTAAGCACGACGCGCTTGTCGGCCTCAGTCCGGCCGGAAAGCGCAAGCTTGCGTGCATGCGGAAGGACGCTCGTGCGCAGGACCGCCACGCGAAAAAGCTTCTTGGGCTGGGCACCAGTTGCGCGCGACGCCGCGCTGCCTTTGCCGCTCTCGTGCGGCAGCAAGTGCCCTGATGCGATCCACAGGACCGCGGCACCCACGACCGCGAGCGCGGTGAGCTGGCGCGCTTTCATATACCCCCCGAAAATGCGGGCGTGCTGCAAACGGCGATACAGTGGCGCAGCGCTACCCGTTCCCACCTGTCACATCCATCGGGAACACGGCGGAAATAGGGGCAGATCCTGCGGCAAACTGGGTCAGCTCCCTCCCCCTGCAAGGGGGAGGTTTGGGGTGGGGGTCACGTTCAAAGGTGGGGGTCACGTTCAAAGAAGTGCATCGGACCCCCACCCGATCGACTTCGCTACGCGAAGCCGATCGACCTCCCCCTTTCAGGGTGAGGTATGGCGCACCTATAATCGTGGGCTTCTTTGTTGGCCGCTTTTGGCCCTCGCTTTGCCCGATTGGGAAGAATGGCCGGCAAGCCAGTCGCGATCATCATGGGTAGCCAATCCGACTGGGCTACGATGAAGCATGCAGCCGATACGCTCGACGAGCTTGGCATCGCATATGAAGCGTTGATCGTATCGGCGCACCGCACCCCCGATCGGCTGTTCAAGTTCGCCAAAGCCGCCAAGCGCAAGGGCTTCAAAGTGGTGATCGCCGGGGCTGGCGGTGCCGCACACCTGCCCGGCATGACCGCCTCGCTCACGCCGCTGCCGGTGCTCGGGGTGCCCATGAATACGCACGCGCTCGAAGGCAAGGACAGCGTGCTTTCCATTCTGCAAATGCCTGCCGGCATTCCGGTAGGCACGCTTGCGATCGGCAAGCCCGGCGCGATCAATGCGGCGCTGCTTGCGGCTTCCGTGCTCGCGCTTGCTGACGCGGGCGTAGCCAAGCGGGTTGATGCATGGCGTGCGCGGCAGACGAAAGCCGTCGGTCATCGGCCGCGCTAGAATGATCTCCCCCGTTCATTGCCGCGCAAGCGGGAATCGAAAGGCACGCCGACATTTTCTGGGTCCCCGCTTCCGCGGGGACGAGCGGTGAAGGGGTGCCGCTCGTGCTCGAGCCCGGATCGACCATCGGCATTCTTGGCGGCGGTCAGCTCGGCCGCATGCTGGCGCTGGCAGCGGCGCGCCTCGGCTTGCGCTGCCACGTCTTTGCGCCGAGTCCCGATTCCTGCGCCTTCGACGTGGTGCATCGGGTCACCTGCGCCGATTACGCCGACACCGGCGCGCTCGATCGCTTTGCGGCCGATGTCGACGTCATCACCTATGAATTCGAGAACGTGCCGGCGCAGGCGGCCTCGTTTCTTGCGAGCCGCAAGCCCGTCGTTCCGGACCCGAACATTTTGGCAATCACCCAGGACCGGCTGAGCGAAAAGGATTTTGTCGCAAAGCTCGGGATTCAAACCGCGCGTTACGCGCCCGTGTCCTCAGTCGCTACGCTCGTGCAGGCCCTCGACGACGTTGGTGTGCCCGCTGTGCTGAAAACGCGGCGGTTCGGCTATGACGGGAAAGGCCAGGCGAGCATCCATGACCGCACCGATCCGGCAGATGCCTGGCACGCCATAGGCGAGCAGCCCGCGATCCTCGAAGCGTTCGTCCCCTTCGAGCGTGAAGTGTCGATCGTGGCCGCGCGCGCGCAAAGCGGCGCCATCGAGTGCTATGATCTGATCGAGAACGAGCATCGCGACCACATTCTGGCGCGCTCGTGCGTTCCTGCGCGCGTGCCCGACCGCGTTGGCACCGACGCGCGCAGCATTGCGGAAAAGATCGCAGCCGCATTCGATTATGTCGGGGTATTGGCCGTCGAGATGTTCGTTCTGGCGCAAACAGGGGATCTGCTGGTCAACGAAATAGCCCCGCGAGTACACAATTCCGGCCACTGGACCATTGACGGCGCCACCATTTCGCAGTTCGAGCAGCATGTACGCGCGGTGATGGGCTGGCCGCTCGCACGACCGCGCCGTCACGGCCGCATTGAAATGCTCAACCTCATCGGAGATGACGTCAAAGGCGCCGCGCAATGGCTGACCCGGCCGGGCGCTTGTGTGCATCTGTACGGCAAGAGCGTCGCGCGCCCGGGCCGCAAGATGGGACACGTGACACTGATCGTTCACGATTGATCGCGCCCGCGTTGGACTCTTTATTCTTCCTCTGCTACACGCGCGGCCAAATCGGCAGCCTGCGTGGTCGTGCTTGCGGCAGATTGCCGGCCGTGGAACATGCAAGCTTTGAACAGCAAAGGAATCCTGGGTGCAGGTTCTCGTCCGAGACAATAATGTCGATCAGGCGCTCAAGGCACTGAAGAAAAAGATGCAGCGCGAGGGTATTTTCCGCGAGATGAAGCTTCGCGGCCATTACGAGAAGCCGTCGGAAAAAAAGGCCCGGGAGAAAGCCGAGGCGATCCGTCGCGCCCGCAAGCTGGCCCGCAAGCGCATGCAGCGCGAAGGCTTGCTGCCGATGAAGCCGCGTCCCGCGCCGGGCGCTCCGGCCGCGGGCCGTCCGCCGCGCCGCCCCGCGCCCTGATCACTCAGTCAGCGCCGGCTCCTGCTCGATAAACCGCGTCGCCTCGGTGATGGCGCCGTGCTCGGCGAGATCATTGTGCCCGGCCCCGGGAAACCGCAGGAAACGCTTGCGCGCCGTGATCAGTGAATAAAGACGCTCCCCGAGCGCGATCGGCACGACTGCATCCCTGTCTCCGTGCAGCATCAGAACCGGCGCGGTCACCTTGGCGATCAAGAGATCCGAGCGAAACGGGTCTTTCATTAAAAGCCGCACCGGCAGATACCAATAGAATGCCGCGCCTACGTCTGCGGCAGAAGTGAAAGCGGACTCGAGCACGACCGAAGCCACCGGCTTCGCCGAGGCTACCGCGACCGCAACACCGCTGCCGAGAGATTCGCCCCAGAGGGCAAGCCGGCGCGGCGTATATCGCTCGGCCGCAAACGCATAGGCGGCCACGGCATCGGCAATCAGTCCTGCCTCGGTCGGCCGCCCGGTCGAGCCGCCGTAGCCGCGGTAGCTCAGGGCGATGAGGCCAAGTCCAGTCGAAGTGAGCGCACGGAAGCGCTCGACGCGCCACGCGAGCGAGCCGGCATTGCCATGAAAATAAACGACGGTCGCCTTCACCTCACGCGGTGGAATGTGCCAGATGATGACGCGCTCGCCGTCGCTCGTGCCAAGCTCGATTTCCTCGGCCTCGGCAAGCCCCACTGCCGCCGGGCTTGTTCGAAATTTCTCCGGGAAATATTGCAGCCCGCGCTGGCCGAAATAGACGAGTGCAACGAGCCCGCCGTATCCGAGCGCCAGAATAAGGAGCCATTTGAGCATGGATGCGCCCGCTCCTTATCAGTCGCCGATCCAAAGTCGCAATAACGAGCTCACCATCCGTGCGGCGCTCCCGGCCGATGCGGATGCGCTGTGGTCGGTGATCGAGCCGATTGTCCGCGCCGGCGAAACCTACCCGCTTCCATGCGACATGAGCAAAACCGCCGCGCTCGCCTACTGGTGCGCCTCGGCGCACGAGGTGCTCGTGGCAGAACGCGCGGGCACGATCGTCGGCACGTACTATCTGCGCGAGAACCACGCGGGGGGCGGCAAACACGTGGCGAATTGCGGCTACATGGTCGCCGCAAACGCGCTGCGCTGCGGCGTTGGACGCGCGATGAGCGTCCATTCAATCGAGCGCGCCCGGGTGCGCGGCTTTCGCGCCATGCAGTTCAATTTTGTCATAGAGAGCAACGAGCGCGCTGTACGGTTGTGGCAGGACTGCGGCTTTGCCATTGTCGGCCGGCTGCCCGCCGCCTTCGAGCACCCGCGGCTCGGCTTCGTCGACGCGCTGGTGATGCACCGGAAACTGTAGATCGGGTCGCGAATGTTGGGTTACGCGCGGACCGCGATCCCAGGCATACGAAAGCGCGTGGCCGCGCTAACCCGACCTACTTCTTCTTGCGATACATGCCGAGCATGCGTTGGGTCACGAGAAAGCCGCCGAAAATATTCACCGCCGCGAAGCAGAGCGCAATAAACCCGAGCACGCGCGCCCAGACCGGGCCGGACTGAGTCTGCGAAAGCGCCACGCTCACGGCGAGCAGCGCGCCCACGACGATCACCGACGAAATCGCGTTCGTCACCGACATTAGCGGCGTGTGCAGGGCGGGGGTCACGGACCAGACGACGTAATACCCCACGAACACCGCGAGCACGAAAATGGAGAGCCGGAAAATGAACGGATTGATCGCTTCCTGCGCCCCACTGGCGACGGCAACGATGTCCATCGGCACCGGTCTCTCCTCGCCGTGCCGTGTTTCAGGCTGCGCCCGCTGCTAGCGAGAGGAGCGACACCACGACCATGGCAGCGCTCGGCCCGCGCGCTCCGGTCAGAAATCCGTGTACCGCAAGGACCGTCGCGACCACAATCAGGAGGAACGCAGCGAGCCAATGACCTTGAACGGCGCCGATGCACAATGCGATGACGATACTTGCGACATGCGCGCAGCCGATGAAAACCAGATGCACGAAGCGCTCGTAGCCGGCTTCGTGCGCGGGAAGATCGTTCCCCGCCGCGACGCCGTAAGTCAAATCCGCGTGCTCGGCCATTTTACACCTCCGCCGGTTTTTTGCAGAATTACCGCAATTGGCCGGCAAGAGCAACGATCTGAGCGGGGGCCATTGGCATTTAAGTCGGCCGCTCCAGCCTCACTTTGGCCAGGAGTGCCTGCTGGCGCTTGGCAACGCCCGCGAGCGAAAACTCCTCGATTGCTTCGTTGAATAGGCGATAGTAATTGAGCTCGGCGCGTAGATGCAAAAACACGGCGCCAAGACCGATTGCCGCGCGGTCCATGAACACGAACTCGCGGGGAACGGTCACGGGGCCAAGCCGCTTGAGCGCCTGATGCACGCGGAACGCCTGGCGCCTGCCGTATTCCGCGGGCTTTACCCCGTCGGCAAGGCTGCGCAGGCGATCTTCAAGGAGGGGGCCATAGATGAAGCGCGCCCAGATGTTGAGCGCCTCGATCACCTCGCGGTTGAGGCGCCGAAAGCCCCATGTCTCGTAGGCGTGCACGACGAGCGCGTCATCGTTGCGCAGAAGGCCATGGTAAAGGTCGACCACCCCGCCCACGAATTTTGCCGGAAAAATGCGGATGCAGCCGTAATCGAGCAGGTTGATGCCGGCTGCGCGGCGACCGGTCGTGAAAACCGTATAGTTGCCGAGATGCGGGTCGCCGTGGATGATGCCGAAGCGGCTGAAAGGCCACCACCAGGCATTGAACATCGCGGTACCCAGCAGATTGCGCGACGCCAGATCGTCGTTCTTGTGCGCGAGCAACGGGCGGCCCTCGAGCCACTCAAGCGTAAGGAGCCGTCCGCTCGAGAGCTCCGGCCACACCCGCGGGACGCGGATTTGCGCAAAGCTTGAAAGCATCTCCCGATACATGGTCACGTGCTTGGCTTCGCGGCGGTAGTCGAGCTCTTCGCGAATGCGCGCGCCGATCTCCTTGGCGATCTCGGTGGTGTCGATCACCGGATCCATCCGTCGATGGATGGCCAGAATGACTGCGAGCTGGCGCAGGTCCGCCTCGACGGCCGACTGCATGTCAGGATATTGCAGCTTGCAGGCGAGCTGGCTCTCGTCGTGTGCGCGCGCGCGATGCACCTGTCCCAGCGAAGCCGCTGCCGCGGGCTGATGCTCGAAGCTCCCGAACTTCCTCTGCCAGTCGGAACCGAGCTCCGCCGCCATGCGCCGCTTGACGAAAGCCCAGCCCATGGGCGGCGCTGCGCTTTGCAACTTCATCAGCTCGGTCGCGTATTCGGCCGGCAATGCATCCGGAATGGTGGCCATGAGCTGCGCCACCTTCATGATCGGGCCCTTGAGCCCGCCGAGTGCAAGCGCAAGCTCCGCCGCGTTTTTCGACCGATCGAGCGCGAGGCCCAATAGGTTCGCGGCGGCAAAGCGCGCTGCCACCCCGCTCATGTTTGCACCGACCCGGGCATAGCGTGCAGCGCGGGCGGAGAACCGGTTCGCTTCGCGATCGGTGGCCATTGTCTGATGGATAAAATGGGGCGGCGGCGCCGCCGGTCAATCCAGTGCCTCGAGCTCGCCGATCATGCGCTCGATCACGCCGAGCCCGCCCTGCCAGAATGCCGGATCGCGCGCGTTGAGCCCGAAAGGCGCGAGCAGCTCGGAATAGTGCCTGGTGCCGCCCGCGGCGAGCATGTCCAGGTAGCGCTCGGCAAAGCCTTCGTTGGCCTGCTCGTAGACAGCGTAAAGCGAGTTCACCAGACAATCGCCGAAAGCATAGGCATAGACATAGAACGGCGTATGCAGGAAATGCGGAATGTAGCACCAGTACGTCTCGTATCCGGGTTTAAATTCGATCGCCGGCCCCAGGCTTTCTTGCTGTACTTCGAGCCAATGCGCATTGAGCTGGTCCGAGGTGAGCTCGCCTTTTCTCCTGTCGGTGTGCACCTTGCGCTCGAAAGTGTAGAACGCAATCTGCCGCACCACGGTGTTGATCATGTCTTCCACCTTGGCAGCGAGCATCGCCTTGCGCTCTTTCCTCCCCGCATTGGCCAGAAGCTTTCTGAACGTGAGCATCTCGCCAAAGACGCTCGCCGTTTCGGCGAGGGTGAGCGGCGTCGGCGCCATGAGCGCGCCATTGCGCGCGGCAAGCACCTGATGCACGCCATGGCCGAGCTCATGCGCGAGCGTCATCACGTCGCGCGGCTTGCCCTGGTAATTGAGGAGCACATAGGGATGGGCGGACGGCACCGTCGGATGTGAGAAGGCGCCGGGCGATTTGCCCGGACGCACCGGCGCGTCGATCCAGTCATTGTTGAAGAAGCGCTCGGCGATTTCCGCCATTGCGGGCGAGAATGCCCCATACGCAGTCAGCACCGTCGCTTTCGCCTCGTTCCAGCCAATGGTGCGGGTCGGCACCTTCGGCAAGGGCGCGCTGCGGTCCCACTGCGGCAGCCGCTTTTTGCCGAACCAGCTCGCCTTGAGCGCATAATAGCGATGCGAGATGCGCGGGTAGGCGGCACGAACGGCGTCCACCAGCGCGGTGATTACCTCCGGCTCGACGCGGTTGGCCAAATGCCGTGCATCGGCAACGTCGGCAAACCCGCGCCAGCGATCGGAGATCTCCTTATCCTTGGCCAGAACATTGGTGATGAGCGTAAATGCCCGCAGGTTCTCTTTAAACACTTTGGCGAGCGCCTGCGCCGCGGTCTTGCGCTGTCGCGGGTCGGAACTGAGCAAGAGATTGAGCGTCGGCTCAATGGTGAGCACTTGCCCACCCACTTTGAAACGCATTCCCGCAATGGTCTCGTCGAAAAGCCGGTTCCAGGCGGAATGGGTGGTCACCGATTTCTCGTGAAAGAGCTGCTCGACGCGGTCTTCCAGCTGATATGGCTTCTCCTTGCGGATGTCCTCGAGCCACGGGCGGTAATGGCCCAGCGCGGGATCCCGCATGGCGGCCTCGAGCAGCGCATCATCCACGCGGTTGAGCTCGAGGACGAAAAACAGCAAATGCGTCGAAGCGGTCGTCAGCCGGTCCTGCACGTCGGCATAGAATTTGGCCCGCGCCGGATCGAGCGTGTTGCCGGCGTGAATGAGCCCTGCATAGGATCCGAGACGCCCGAGCAGGTCATCGAGCGCTTCGTAGCGCTGAACCGCTTCAGCCAGCGCGCTTCCGCCTGCCGCCGCGGCCGCGAGCTTGTCGAGCTTGCCTTTGTACGCTTGCGCAAACGCGATGCTCTCCGCGTCGGCGCGGTCGAGGTCCGTCCTTATGTCGGGGTCATCCATGCCGGCATAGAGATCAGCCAGATTCCATTCGGGTAATTGCCCCAGGCTTCGCATCGAGCGGGGTTTTGCGACAGCAGTTGCTGCGCGGCGTTTTTTTTCGGGCATGAGCCCTTCTTGCTGCGCCAGCGGGCTGTTGGCGCCTAGTGAACGGAGGGAGAGGAGGCGGTTTACCGAATTGTTTCCCGTCTCACCAGCGCGCCCAATTCATGCGCCATTAACCCAACTCAGCGCAGAGTGCCCCAATTCGGCACACGGGCCGCGATGGCCAGCGTGCAGGTGTAGCGAGTTGCGCAGTGAGTGAGCGTATCCTGATCGTCGACGACGATCCCGTCCAGCGTCGCCTCCTCGATAACCTGGTACGGAAGCTCGGCTATGAGCCATGCGTCGCCGATGGCGGCGAGGCAGCACTCGCGCTCCTGGCCGACCAATCGCGCGCACCGTTCCATGCGGTCGTCCTCGACCTTGTCATGCCTGACCTCGACGGTCTGGGTGTGCTGGCAAGAATGCGCCAGACCGGGCTCAACCTCCCGGTCATCGTGCAGACCGGGAATGGCGGCATCGACAACGTGATCACCGCAATGCGCGCGGGTGCTGCCGATTTCGTGATCAAGCCGGCAAGCCCCGAGCGTCTGCAGATATCATTGCGTAACGCGCTGGCGATGAGCGCCTTGCAAGGGGAGCTGGCCCGGATGAGGCATAGCCGCGCGGGCAACGTCGGCACGCGCGACATCGTCAGCAGGAGCCCGCGCATGCAGGAGGTACTTCGCCGCGCGGAGAAAGCAGCGGCCTCAAACATCCCGGTGCTGATCGAAGGACCAGCCGGGGTTGGCAAAGCGTTGATTGCGCGCGCCATTCACGGCCTGGGCGAGCGCAGGACGAAGCCCTTCGTCGCTGTCAATTGCGCGAGCATTCCCGACGATCTGGTGGAATCAGTTCTATTCGGACACGAGCAGAGTGCGTTGATCGCGGCCAACACGCACGTCGGAAAATTTGCCGAAGCGTTCGGGGGCACGCTGTTTCTCGATGAAGTCGGCGAGCTGTCAGCTGCGGCGCAGGCAAGGCTGGTGCAGGCCATTGCTGCGAGCGAGATGAAGCCAGTCGACCCACGCAAGCGGGCCGGCGTCGACGTGCGTCTCATCTCCGCAACAAATCGGGACCTTATCGCGGAGGTCAAAGCGGGGCGTTTCCGCGAGGATCTGTTTTACCGGCTGCACATATTTCCCATTTCGGTACCGCCGCTGCGCGAGCGACCCGAAGATATCGCCGAGCTGGCGCGAAATTTCCTGGTGCGGTTTGCGGCCGAGGAGGGCAAGCGCACAGTCCGGCTCAGCACGGATGCCATCGAGCTTCTGCGGCGTTGTCACTGGCCCGGCAACGTGCGGCAGCTGGAAAATGCAGTGTTTCGCGCTGTTGTTCTTTGCGAGGGCGACACGATAACCGCGCATGATTTTCCCCACATAGCAGCCCGGCTCGACGCAGAGCGCTACCCCGTCAGTCCCGAGGAGCCGCTGGCCACGAGCCTTGCGCCTGCAGACGAGGCTCACGAGGATCTGCAAGGTGTAGCGAGCGATGCATTCGCGGCGTCGGATGCTGCGGCTCCTGCCAAGCTCGATCTTCTCGATGCGACCGGCAACGTGCGCCCTCTCGAGGAGCTCGAGACCGAGGCGATACGCTACGCAATTGTGCATTATCGCGGGCAGATGTCGGAAGTTGCGCGCAGGCTGCGTATCGGCCGCTCGACGCTCTACCGCAAGCTCGACGTGCTGGGCACCCATTCATAGGCGGTGCCGCGGCGAAGCGTTGTAATCGGGTGACACTCGTCCCGAAAAACCCGGTGATACAGCTCATCCGCCTTTCTAATCCCGCACGCCCGCTCCAAAATCGACCAAATTCGGTTGGATGTTGCCAGCCACCTGTTGCCGAGTTGCGTAAGCGAGGCCGGCACGCTCGTGTTCGGCCGGGGTGGGGACCCGCAGCTGCATTGGGGTCCGCAAGGACATGGGAGATTCTTCATGAGCGGTCCCCGTTACTCCATTTTGGCCACCACGGCGCTTGCCCTGGTTCTCGCGGCTCCGGCGATCGCCCGTGCGCAGGAAGCCGGAAAGGAAACGGCCAAACAGGAGGCGGTGCAGACCGAGCAGGGCAAGCAGGAGGCCGGCAAATATGCCGCGGTACCAACCGGTGGACCTGCAGCGCAGCCCAAGACCGAGATGCCCGCAACACCTGCGGAAGGTGCAGAGGGGGCCAAGGAGACGGCACCTGCCGCAACTGGCGGATCCGAGGCGGAGCAGGTGGACCGCCTCGCTTCGCTCGACCCCGCCGATCGTCCAATCGCGGAAAAAATTCGCGACCTCTTTGCCAGCAAGGCAGACCGCATGTTTGCGAGCCGTAACGATCGTGCGGCAGTTGAGGCGTTCTACCAGGCGCGCAATCTCGCGCCGGTCTGGCTCGACAAAGGCATCGAGACTGCGCGCGCCAGGGCGGCAATCGCCCGCATCAAGGATGCGGAAGCCGATGGGCTCTCTCTCAGCGATTATGCGATACCGAATCTGTCCGGCGCTTCACCCGAGGCGCTCGCCGAAGCCGATGTCAAGCTCACGCAGGTCGTGCTCACCTTCGCGCGGCACCTGCAGGCCGGCCGCTTTCCCTACACGCGCGTGAGCCAGCACAATATTCAGCTTCCGCAGCTCGCGCCCGAGCCGGCCGATGTCCTGGCCAAGGTGGTGAACGCCGCCGATGCCGGCAAAGCGCTCGATGAGTTCAGCCCGCCGCAGGAGGAATATCGGAAGCTGCGCGCCAAGCTCGCCGAGCTGCGCGGCAAGTCGGGCCCCGCGAAGATCGAGATCGCCGATGGTCCCGTGCTGAAACTCAATCCGAAGAGCCCGATGGAGGATGCGCGCGTGCCGCTCTTGCGCGAGCGGCTGGGGCTTGGCGCGAATGCAGCAGACCTCAAATACGATGCTACGCTCGCAGAGGCGGTGAAGAAATTCCAGCAGGCGCATGAGCTCGCCCCGACCGGCACTCTGGACTCGCGCACGGTGAAAGAGCTCAACGGCCCCCATCGCACTCGCGATGTCGATCTCATCATTGCCAACATGGAGCGCTGGCGCTGGTATGCGCGCGATCTCGGCGCCGCGCACGTCATCGTGAATCAACCGGAGTTCATGCTTCACGTCGTGCGCGACGGCAAGCGGGTGTGGTCCACCAAAATCGTCATCGGAGAAACCAAGAAACCGACCCCGCTGCTGAGCGAGACAATGAAGTCGATCACCGTCAACCCGACCTGGAACGTGCCGCCATCCATTATTTATGGCGAGTACTTGCCGGCGCTGCAGCGCGATCCGACAATTCTCGCGCGCATGGGCTTGAATGTCACCTATCTACCGGGTGGCGGCATTCACGTGTCGCAGCCCCCGAGCGCGATTAATGTGCTCGGTCGTCTGCGTTTCAACTTCCCGAACAAATTCATCGTCTATCAGCACGACACGAACGAGAAGTTCATGTTTGCTGAGGAAGTCCGCGCCCATAGCCACGGCTGCATGCGGGTGCAGGATCCCGCGAGATATGCGGAAATCCTGCTCAATATTGCGCGCCCGGACGAGCACTGGACAGTGGACAGGGTCACTCGGCTCTATGGCGCAGGGGAGCGAGACATCCAGGTAGCTCAGGCAAACATCTGGGTGCACATCACCTATCAAAGCGCGTTCGTCGACGATGCCGGCAAACTGCATACGAGGGGCGACATCTACGGCATCGATAGCCGCACGATTGCGGCGATCAGGAGCGAGCGCGCGATCATCGAGAACGCGCCGGCGGCGCCGGAGCGCAAGCAGGAGCCGGAAGTCGCGTCGTCATCGTCCTCTTCGGGCCGCAGCCGGACGGCTGCATCCGCGCCGCAGACGCCGAGCTCCTTCTTTGCCGCGCTGTTCGGCCGGCCGATGCCGCCTCCCGGCCGCGTGGTGCGGCCCCCGCGCGGGGTCTACTACTACCGCTGATCTTCGCGGCTCAGACTGTACGTCATGGCCGGCCTTGTGCCGGCCATCCACGTCTTTGCTTCGCCAACCAAAGACGTGCATGCGCGGACCAAGTTCGCGCATGACGACCAACAGAGGCGATTAAAGCTTTCTTTGTGCTTTCGACAGCGCGGCAAGTTTTCGCCACACTCGCCTGTCACGCTCGTGGTATCGGGGGGGACGGGTGGCGCAAACCGCGCGTTAACCCTTCCCTGGTTAACATTGCGTTAGCGTTGTTCGCCGGCATTCCATCCGCCGGCGGATGATTGCGCCTGTCGGCAAAGCTCTCGTTGTCAGGCACTGACGCAGGTAACACGGGTAGGCATTGTGACGCTCGAAGCCGCGCGCAAGCTTGCATTGCACTTGCGTCTCACCCGCGCAGGATATTGCGGCAGCGTTGCTGCCTGTTTGCTCTTCTTCGGCTGCCAGACCCTGCAGAATGCCGCGGCCGAGGGCGAGACGCGCACAATCTCGCTGCATCACATCCACACCAATGAGGACCTGACCATCACCTACAAGGTGAATGGCCGGTATGACGAGGCGGCGCTCGCGAAACTGAACCGCCTGCTGCGCGACTGGCGCGAAGAGCAGCCGACCGCAATGGATCCGCATGTCATCGATCTGTTGTGGGAAGTGCATCGCGAAGTGGGCGCGAAGGGGCCGATCTGGATCGTTTGCGGCTACCGCTCACCGACTACAAATGCGTCCCTGAGAAAGCGCTCCAGCGGCGTGGCCAAGCACAGCCAGCACATGCAGGGCAAGGCGATCGACTTTTATATTCCGGGCGTGCCGCTCGAGGAGGTCCGCGCAGCCGGGTTGCGCGCCCAGCGCGGCGGTGTCGGCTTTTACCCCGGCTCAGGCTTCGTCCATCTCGATACCGGCGGCGTGCGGCATTGGCCGCATGTGCCGGAAGCACAGCTCGCGAAGATCATGGCGAAAGGGCAACTCGCAAGCCAGTTTGCTTCCGACCCGAAGGGGACCGCGCTCGCGCGCGGGGATGTTGAGCGCTCGAGCGCGAAGCCGAGCTTCCTCGCGCGCCTGTTCGGGGCGAAGGACGACGAGGAAGAGACCGCCGCCGCGCAGGCGAGCGTTGCGGCGACGGCTGCCAAATCCGAGCCGAAGCCACAGAAGACGCAGGTCGCGGGGAATATCCAGGCTGCCGCGGTGCCTGTCCCGACGGCGCGGCCGCAAAGCTTCCAACTCGCTTCCGCCGACACGAAAATAGTCGTGCCCGCGGCCGCCGAGGTGATTTCAAGCTTTGCCGCAGCGCCCGAGGACGTTTCCTCGACACCGCCCGTGCGCCTTGCGCAAGCGACAACCGTTCCGGCCAGCAGCCAGAGCGCGAGCGATGTGATCAGCGCGCGCGGGTTCTGGCAGGGCGCGCCAAAAACCGAGCCCCTCGAGGTTTCCCATGGGACTGCAGAGCAGCGCGTACCTGCTGCGCTACCTGCATCTGCGCGCCGTCCCACCAACGCCGAGGCAAAAACAAGCGGAGGCACGCCTCCATGGCCGGTGGGCGATGGAGGCGAGCCCCTGCCGAACGCGCTCTCCTACGCAGCACAGCCGACACCGATTGCTGCTGCCCGCCCGCTGCCTATGGGAACGATGGCGCGCCGACCGCACGCAGACACGACCGTGGTCGCCAAGCATAGCGAGGAGCGGGCGCCGGCCGAGACGGCGAGCAAGATCGAAGAACCGGTCGGTGAGCCGAACGCAAGGCCAGCCAAGATCGGCGGCGTGGTACGGGTAGGCGACCGCTTCGATGATCCCTGGATGCGCGCCATGATTGTGAGCCCAAGCGCGCAGAGCTACATGAAGACAACACTTCTCGGCGCGCCCGACTTCCGCCACCTCGGTCCATATTTCCACAAGCCAACAGCTGCCCCGCCGCCGCTCTCCTTCAGCAAGGACGATCCGTATCTGGGCATGAGCAGCGAGAAGTTCTCAGGCGCTGCGGTGATGTTCATATCCTCGGTGGCGGCCCCGCCGCGCAGCGCCGCGCGCTGAGAGTCTCAGCACGACCGTAGCCCGCATGAGAGCGAAGCGACATGCGGGAAATGCGCCCCGGATAACGCTGCGCTCATCCGGGCTACGGCAGCTACAGAATTTCCATTCACGCCATGCCGAGCGCGTGCATGTAGGTCGCGAGAATGGCCTCCTGCTCGCGCCGTTCCTCGAGGTCCTGCTTGCGCATGCGCACGATCGTACGCAGAGCCCTGGCGTCGAAGCCATGTCCTTTGGCTTCGGCGTAAACGTCGCGAATGTCGTCGGAAATTGCCTTCTTTTCCTCTTCCAGCCGCTCGACGCGTTCGACAAAGGCCTTGAGATGGTCCTTGGCGAAGCGTGTGGACGGCTGTTCTGCTTTTGCGGCCGCGCTGGCGGTCATGGGGCCTCCTGGTTGGCGTGGGCGACGCGCAACGTTTCGGAAGCGAAACGGCCGAGGTCAAGTCGACGGACACGCTGTCCCCAAAGTACACAGCCCGCTGTTGTCATCGCCCGCGTCGGCGGGCGATCCAGTAATCATCTGCACAAGAAATCCAGCATTTCCGCAATATTGGATACTGGATGCGCCGCCTTCGCCGGGCATGACATGTCCGAGATCGTCTAATGCTTGTGCGCCCGCTTTGCGAATTCGCCCTGTTGCTCCTTCGAGGCTTCCTTCTGATACCTGGCTTTCCATTCCTCGTAAGGCATGCCGTAGATGAGCTCCCGGCTCTGCTCTCTCGAGAGCGGCACGCCGCGCGCCTCCGCGGCGTCTTTCATCCAGTTCGAAAGACAATTACGGCAGAAGCCTGCAAGATTCATAAGATCGATGTTTTGCACGTCCGTGCGCGCGCGCAGATGCTCGATGAGTCGGCGGAATGCAGCGGCTTCGAGCTCGGTGCGAAGCTTGTCGTCAAACGCCATTATTCCTCCTGCAAGGGCTGGGCCGATTCGTCCGTTCGCGTTAAAAGATAAGAGCCCTGGGTCGCGCTTTCCAGCGCATTTGCACCGGCCGGGATGCCTCACCGGCGGTTTCCGACGCCCGTTTTTATGACAACAATTCGACCGAATTGTTTGGAAAAAAGCCGCCTGTGCGGGTTAGGCAGATCGGGGCGATGATGCGCGGGATTGCGGGATGAGCTGCAGGCTGAGCAAAGGGATCGTCCTTGCGCTTGCGTCTGGCGGCCTCCTCGCCCTCGTCGGCACACTGGCTGCCGACCCTGCGCTCGCCGACTTCCGCCTGTGCAACAACACGGGCAATCGGGTGGGCATCGCCGTCGGCTACAAGGAGAACGACGGCTGGACAACCGAGGGATGGTGGAACATTCCTGCGCGCAGCTGCGAAACAGTGCTGCGCGGCACCCTGGTTGCACGCTTCTACTATATCTACGCTGTCGATTATGATCGGGGCGGCGAATGGTCCGGACAGGCCTTCATGTGCACGCGGGAGAAGGAGTTCACGATCCGCGGCACCGAGGATTGTCTAGCGCGTGGTTACGACCGCACCGGCTTTTTCGAAGTCGATACCGGCGACCAGCCTTCATGGACGGTGCAGCTCACGGAATCGGCCGATCAGGTGCCGATGCAGCAACCGTTGCAGTCGCGGGTTCCCATGCTGCAGACCCCGCCCGCCGCGGCGAAGCCGACCGCGCCGCCGCCAGCTTCTAAGAACCGCAATTAGAGCGGCGGATTTTCCGCGAAACAGCGGAGCCCTCGGGCTGTTTATTTGAGCATGATCATTTCCTAGAACCCGGATGCGCCCTCGAGACGCGAGGGCGGGCCAGCTTTCTCGGGATCATGCTCTGATGCGACGGCTCCGCCGGACCAAGATCGTCGCGACTCTGGGCCCTGCCTCTTCGGACCAGAGCGTGATCGCTGCGCTGTTTCGCGCCGGCGCCGACGTATTCCGCATCAACATGAGCCACACGTCGCACGAGCGCATGCGCGAGCTCGTTCGTGCCATTCGCGGCGTGGAAGCGGAGCACGATCGGCCGATCGGAATTCTCGTCGATCTGCAGGGCCCCAAGCTGCGCATGGGGCGCTTTGTCGAGAATCCTGCCGTGCTGGTGAAAGGCGAGACCTTCGTGCTCGATTGCGATCCCGCGCCGGGGGATGCGCATCGCGTGGAGCTGCCGCATCGGGAAATATATTCCGCCCTCGAGCCAGGCCAGACGCTTCTTCTCGACGATGGCAAGATCCGGCTCACCACGATCGAGGTCGAACCCGAGCGCATCGCCACGCGCGTCGAGGTGGGCGGAAAACTTTCCGACCGCAAGGGCGTGAGCCTGCCGGACACCACCGTGCCGTTCTCGGCGCTCGCGGACAAGGATCGTTCCGACCTGGAAGCGGCGCTGGACGCCGGCATCGATTGGGTCGCGCTCTCCTTCATCCAGCGGCCCGAGGACATTGCGGAAGCCAAGAAGATTACGCGCGGGCGGGCGGCGGTGATGGCCAAGATCGAGAAGCCGCAGGCGGTGCTTCGCCTCGCCGAGATCATCGAGCTTACGGATGCGGTGATGGTGGCGCGCGGCGATCTCGGGGTGGAGATGCCGCTCGAGAAAGTGCCGGGCGTGCAGAAACACATGACGCGCAGCAGCCGCCGTGCCGGCAAGCCGGTGGTGGTCGCCACCCAGATGCTGGAGTCCATGATCAACAGCCCGGTGCCGACACGCGCCGAGGTATCTGACGTCTCGACGGCAATTTTTGAAGGAGCCGACGCCATCATGCTCTCGGCCGAATCGGCGGCCGGCAATTATCCGGTCGAGGCGGTGGCGACCATGAATCGCATTGCCGAGGAGGTCGAGAGAGACCCGCTCTACCGGACCATCGTTGACGCGCAACGCAGCGAGCCCGAGGCGACGGGTGCCGATGCAATTGCGGCTGCGGCACGTGAGATCGCGGAACCGCTCGAGCTCTCCGCGATCGTTTGCTGGACAAGCTCCGGCGCGACCGCCCTGCGCGTCGGGCGCGAGCGCCCGAAGCCGCCGATTGTGGCGATCTCGCCCAATCTGTCGACCGGCCGCCGCTTGGCGGTGGCCTGGGGCGTGCACAGCATCGTGGCGGAGGACGCGCGCGACCTCGATGACATGGTCGAGCGCGCAACCAGTCTCGCCTGCCGGGACGGCTTTGCAAAAAGCGGGCAGCGTGTGATCATAGTTGCGGGCGTGCCGCTGGGGCGACCCGGCGCCACCAACATGCTGCGGATTGCGTTCGCGTAGCAGGAATCAGTGATCAGTACTCAGTAATCAGAGGCGGGCACGGCGGTCTGATTACTGATTACTGACGACTGATTCCTGGTTCAGATATCCCGCCCCTCGATCTTGTCGGAGAGCTGCTTTACCAGCTCGGGGATGCGCTCGAGGTGCGGGTGAATGGCGAGCGCGCGCCGAAACGCTTCCAGCGCGCCCTTATCGTCGCCGAGCTCTTGCAGGATGATGCCGAGCCCGGAAAGCGCGCCGAAGTGGCGCGGCTCGCGCGCCAGCACCTCATGGATGTCGGCGAGCGAACGGGAAAAATCCTTTTTGGTGAAAAAAACGCTGGCGCGTCTGTTCCAGGCCTCGGTGAAGTCGGGCTTGAGATCGAGGATGGCGTTGAGCAGCCTGATGGCGAGATCGTATTCCTTGGCGTCGATGGCTGTCTTCACCCGACCCATCAGGAGGTTTGCGGTGTCGCTCGGTGAGTTGAGCCAGATTGCCCAAATACGGTTCTCGAAATATTTCGCGCTTTCCTCATCGGGCGCGAGCTTGAGCGCCTCGAACAGGCGATCGAGTTGCGCCTTCTCGGCGAGCTGCACGCGCGGCAGCGTGCTCGGTGGCTCGACCGGCTTGAGCGGTTCGCTATCGATGGCCTGAGCGAAAGCCGGCATGGCGGCCATGATCAGGGGAGGTATTGCGAGCAGCGATGCGCGCATGCGAGCTATGTAGGTCCGGACAGCGGCGCAAAGAAGACCAGGTCGCGCCGGTTTGAGAGCTGCAGTCTATCCTTGCCGCGCCTTGAAGCGCCGCTGCACCTTGTTGATGACATAGACGCGCCCCTTGCGGCGCACCAGCCGGTTGCTGCGATGCCGGCCGCGCAGCGATTTCAATGAATTGCGGACTTTCATGCTTCCTTGTCCTGTTCCGTCCCGGAAAGTGGAATACCTAGGGGTGCCTTCGGGTCCCGTCAAATCGCTCTCGCGTGGGGCGCGTTAGGCGCGCAGCGCCGTAACTGCACCTTCGCGCCTGGCTACTCGCGCGGTGGGTTTCGCTTCCGCTCAACCCCACCCTACGATCTTTGCTAATAAGACTGACCATAGCGGGGTCGATCGATATCGCAGGCGCGGCATATGGGCTCGCCGCGCTCGGCGGGAACTATGCCAATCCGACAATGTGAAGATGGAAGTGCTTGACCTCCATTGAGGTCGGCGCGAGCATTCGCCCTCCCATGCATCCGACGGATCGACAGCTTGCTGCGCTCGGGCTTTTCTGGCCCGCGCTGGCCTTCGGATATGCGAGCGAATTCGCCTCCGCGATGACCCGCGAGTTTGCATCCGCGCACGGCAATAGCAATCAAGTACCGGCCGCGCAGCCATGCTGGACAAACCCCAACAAGATAGCCATGGAGCTTGGCGCGGTGCGGCTGCGCGATTTTTCCAATGGCAGCGATGCAGCGCCGACCCTGATCTGCGCGCCCTTTGCGCTGCATGGCGCCACGATCGTCGATTTTGCTCCGCAGCACAGCCTCGTCGCTGCCTTGCATGCCGCTGGCCTCGACCGCGTATTCGTCACCGACTGGCGCTCGGCAACGCCGGACATGCGGTTCTGGTCCATCGACGATTATCTTGCGACGCTGAACGTTCTCGTCGATGAGCTCGGCGGTGCAGTGCAACTCGTGGGCTTATGTCAGGGCGGGTGGCTTGCGCTCATTTACGCGGTGCGGTTTCCGCGCAAGGTGCGCAAACTGGCGCTTGCCGGCGCGCCCATCGACATCGAGGCAGGCAGATCCAAACTGTCGGAGATGGCGCTGGACACGCCGATGCGGTTCTTCAACGAGCTGGTCCAGCTTGGTCATGGTCGCGTTCTTGGACAGCAGCTGTTGCAATGCTGGACGGAGGAGATTGACAGCGCCGCCATTCACGACTTGCTGCAGCCGGCGCATGCATTGGATTCGGCGCCGTTTCGCGATCTGCAGAGGCGTTTTCAGGACTGGTATGCATGCACGCTGGATCTGCCGGGCACCTACTACATTCAGGTCGTCGAGCAGCTCTACAAGGAGAACCGTCTCGCGCGCGGCAATTTCGTGGCGCTGGGCCGCAACATCCAGCTTTCAGAAGTGGAGTGCCCGCTCTTTCTTCTTGCGGCGCGCGATGACGTGGTCGTTGCGCCCAACCAGCTCTTTGCAACGGAGCGTCTGGTAAGTGCGAACCGCTGCACGATCACCAAAGCGACGGCCCCATGCGGGCATCTCGGGCTGTTCATGGGCAGCCAGGTGCTCTCCACCGTTTGGCCCGAAATCGCGCAGTGGCTGCAGCAGCCGAACTGATTGCCGCGTCATGCGCGGATTTGTTCCGCGCATCCCCGTTTTTACAGCCGCGACAAAGAAAGACGTGGATGGCCGGGGCAAACCCGGCCATGACGCGTGTCACTCCGGCCTGGCGCCGGAGAACTTGACCACGCGACCCCATTTGTCCGTTTCATCTGCAAGCAGTTTGCCGAACTCGGAGGCGGAGCCGGGCAACAATGTAGCGCCAAGCTGGGTAAACCGCGCCTTCGCCTTCTCGTCCGCGAGTATCGCGTTCACGGCGACATTGAGGGTGTCGATGACGTCGGGCGGCGTGCCCTTCGGCGCGCCAAGACCGTACCAGGCGCTCGCCTCGTAACCAGGCACGAAGTCGCTGACCGTGGGCAGATCGGGCAACACATCCGAGCGCATCGTGCTGGTCACCGCGAGGCCGCGCAGCTTGCCCGCTTTCACGTATTCGCCGCAGGTCGGGATGTTGTCGAACATGACGTCCACACGCCCGCCCATCAGATCGGTCAGCGCCGCCGCGCCTCCTCGGTAAGGCACGTGCACCATGTCGATGCCCGTCATCATCTTGAAGAACTCGCCGGACATGTGGATGGTCGAGCCGTTGCCGGACGACGCCATGTTGAGCTTGCGCGGATTGGCCTTGGCATAGGCGATCAGCTCGGGGATGGTCCTGATCGAAAGCGAAGGATTGACGACCACTACGTTGGGGAAACGGATGAGACCCGCAATGGGCGCGATGTCCTCGAGGAAATTGAAATTGAGCTTGTCATAGAGCGTGGCATTGATCGCCGCGGCTGGCGGCACGAGCAGGAGCGTGTAACCGTCCGCGGGTGCGCGCACGACCGCTTCGGTCGCGAGATTAGTGGCGGCCCCGGGCCGGCTCTCCACCACGAACGGCTGCCCCAGGCGCTCCTGCAGCCATTGCGCGATCAGGCGCGCCGTAATGTCGGCGGAGCCGCCGGGTGGATAGCCGATAATGAATCGCACCGGCCTCGCCGGATAGCTTTCCGCACGCGCAAGGCGCGGCATCGCCAAGACAGCAGAGCCCGCCAACAGGGAGAGAAACTTGCGGCGGTGAACTTTCGTTTTCATGCGCGTCCCATCACCAGGTCGGAGAACCACGTAGCGATCTCCGGAAACAGACACAAGAACACGATCGCGATGGTCATCAGCACCACAAACGGCATCACGCCCCAGACGACATCGCGGAGCGGGATATCTGGAGCAATGCTCTTGATGACGAAAATGTTGAGCCCTACCGGCGGATGGATCAGGCCCATTTCCATCACAATCGTCATGACCACGCCGAACCAGATCAGGTCGAAGCCGGCGGCCTTCAACGGCGGCAAGATGATCGGAGCTGTCATCAGGATGATGGATACGGGCGGCAGAAAAAAGCCGAGCACGATCACCATCAGCAGAATTGCCGCGAGCAGCACCCAACGCGAGAGCTGCATCTCGACGATCGATTGCGCCGCCGACTGGCTGATGTGCAGATAGCTCATCACGTAGGAGTACAAGAGCGACATGCCGATGATGAACATCAGCATGGTGGATTCACGCAACGTCGCTGTGAGAATGGGTGCGAGGTCGCGCGGCGTCCACACGCTGTAGATGCCGGCGATGAGCGCCAAGGCGAGCAGCGCGCCGAGGCCCGCCGTTTCCGACGGCGTTGCGTAGCCGCCGTAGAGCGCGATCATCACGCCGGTGAGCAGAATGACGAATGGCAGCACCCGGGGCAGCAAATCGAGCTTCTGACGCAGCGTGAAATCCGATTGCGCGAGCAACTCGGAGCGTGCGCCGCCGCTAAGATGCAGCGCGCGCGCCTTGTAATATTCGTGCCGGTACTTCCATGCGGCATAGGTGGCAAACAGCGCGACCAGCAGGAGCGCGGGGCCGATGGCGGCGAGGAACAGCCGTCCGAGCGACTGCTCGGCGGCAACCGCGTAGAGAATCATGGTGATGGAGGGCGGCAGCAGAATGCCCAGCGTGCCGCCGGCGGCGATGATGCCGGCCGCAAAGCCGCCCGGGTAGCCGCGCTTGCGCATTTCCGGAATGCCGGCGGAGCCGATCGCCGAGCACGTCGCCGGCGAGGAGCCGGCCATGGCGGCGAAGAGCGCGCAGGCAAACACATTGGCAATGCCGAGCCCGCCCGGGATGCGATGCATCCACACGTGAATGGCAGTGTAGAGATCCTGTCCGGCGCGCGAGCGTCCGATTGCCGATCCCTTCAGGATAAAAAGCGGAATGGACAGCAGCGTGATCGAGGCCATTTCCTCGTACACGTTCTGCGTGATGGTATCGACCGAGCTCGCGGGCATGAAAAAGATCATGAACAAGGTCGCAACCGCGCCGAGCGCGAACGCGATCGGCATGCCGGCAAACATAACGACGAGCGTAGCTGCGCCGTAGAGAACGCCGATGGAGAGAACGCTCACTCGGCGCCGCTGCGCAGGCGCAGGCCCCTGATGATTTGAAGCGCCATCTGCACGGACAGGAGCGTCATGCCGGCGGTCATGAGCAAATAGGGTATCCAAAGTGGCGGAGCCCACGTCGAGCCGGTGCGGAAGCCTTCGCTCCAGGCTTCGTCCAGCAGCAGCCAGGATTTCCATGCGAAATAGGCGCAGAAAACCAGGCTCGCGACGTCGACGAGGATGACGCGAATGGCGTTCACGCGGCCCGGCAAGAAGCCGACAATTGCTTCAATGGCGACATGCCCGCGCCTCGCCTGCACCGCCGCCGCCGAAACGAAGACCGCGCCGATAATGAGAAAAACCGAAGTCTCGTCCTGCCAGTCGGTCGAGAATTTCAGAAAATAACGCACGATGACGCTGTAGCTGAGCACGAAGCTGGCAATCACAAGCGCGATGCAGGAGAGATATTCCGCTACGCCATTGACGCCGGCGAGCACCCGCTCCGCCATTCCTTGCGGTGCCGCCGGCTCTTCTACGGCGCTCTCGAGCCCGTATTCGGTATGCATGGACGACGCCCTCAGCCGAACGTGCACTCCCCTCGCCCGCGAGCAGCGCATTTGCGCTGCGAGCGTGGGGAGGGGCAGGGGGTTACTTTTTCTCTTTGTTTGTTCACTAATGTACCCCCACCCCTAACCCCTCCCCACCCGAACTCGGGTTTACCCGAGTTCGGCGCTATAAATGACCGAAGTCGGATAGATCCGACTTCGGCTGGGGAGGGGAACGCGCCGAGGTTGCTGCTCGCGTGTAGTCAGCGACTGTATTCGCGGCTTTGATCAGGAGAGGGGGACGGCCTCCGCCAGTTTGAGGAGCTCGGCGGAAAGCGGCGTCTTGCCCGCGTAGTCCTTCCACGCGGTATTGCGCGCAATGGCTCGCCACTTCTCGACCGTCGCCTCGTCGAGGTCTGCGACTTTGGCGCCCTTCTTGGCGTAGACATCCGCCACCCTCTGGTCGTCCGCCATCGCTTCCTTCGTGCCGAACTCTTCCAGCTGATTGCCCACGGCCATGATCATCTCCTGCTGATCCTTGGGCAGGGCATCGAATATCTTTTTCGACATGATGAGAGGCTCGAGCATGAACCAATAGGACTTGCCGCGTCCGGTGGTCAGAGCCTTGGCGACTTCCTCGAGCCGGAAGGAGATCAGGCTCGTTGAAGAGGTGATCGCGCCGTCGCAGGCGCCGGTCTGCATGGCGGCATAGAGCTCGTTCGAGGGGAGCGACAATGTGGTCGCGCCGGCCGCCTGCAGGACCATGTCCATCTCGCGGCTGCCGCCGCGTATCTTGAGGCCCTTGACGTCGTCGGGGTTGACGAGAGGCGAGGACCGACTCACGACACCACCCGCCTGCCACACCCAGCAGAGAATGATCGCTCCCTTCTCGGCCAGGAATGCAGCGAATTTCTTGCCGACCTCCGATGTCTTCCAGGCGGCTCCCTGGTTGTACGAGCTGACCAGGCCGGGCATGAGCCCGATATTGAGCTCGGCATATTCGCCGCCCGCATAGGAAATGGGATAGAGGCTCACGTCGAGGGCGCCTTTGCGCAGCGCTGAGAACTGCGCCACCGTCTTCATCAGCGACGAATTCGGATACACCTGGCCGGTGAGCGCGCCGTTGCTTCGCTTCTCGATCTCGGCAGCGAACATCCGGCACAGGCGGTCGCGGAAATCCCCTTCGCTGATCGTTCCGCCGGGAAACTGGTGCGATATCTTGAGCGTCTGGGCGGCGAATGCAGTGCCCAAGCGCGAGCTTGCAATGACGAACGGCGCCGCGACCGCACCGCAGACAAAACCGCGTCGGGTCGATCTCATAACAGTTCCTCCCTGTTTTTTTGATGAATTAAGGCCGGAGCAGGAACCAGAATAGCAGACGAGTCCGGAACCGCGAAGCCGGTCATATGGCCGCAACTAGAGCGCCCCAGGTTGAGCACATCCGCTCTCACCTGCGGTTGAGGTTTGTCCAGGGGTCTTCGTAGGATGGGTTGAGCGAGAAGCGAAACCCATCAATCCATGTACGCACTAAAGGTGATGGGTTTCGCTGCGCTCAACCCATCCTACCGTGAGCGGAGCCACTGACCGGATCAAAACTCATGACGCTCTATCGCAACTGCGGGAAGAGAAGATAGCGCATGCGCACCAACCCGTTTGACGACGCGTGGCTGTTTCTCACCGGGCAGACCGGCGAGCATGCCGCGAGCGGCGTCGGCTGGTTCCTGACGCTGCTGTTCATCGCGCTTCTCCTGGCCAGCGTCTGCATCGCGCTTGTGAGCTGGCGACTAGATCCGGTGCAGCGAAGGTGGGAGCAAGTCGCGGTCTGGGTAATCCGCGTGATGATCGGCACCATGTGGTACCAGGGATCGATCTGGAAACTTCCGCTTCCGGTGTCCGGCGGCTTCCGCGCCGCGATCACGCCGATCGGCGATTTCGCCGCCTTCGAGTTTCACAGGTGGATCGCGAACAACATTTTCATGTCCGTCCTGCCGGTGCTTGGGCCGCTGGTTTACCTCACCGAGCTGTCGCTGGCGGTGAGCTTCATCCTCGGTTTTCTGGTACGGCCGCTGGCCATTGTTGGCATGCTGTTCGCCACGCACCTGTGGCTTGGGCTCTATAGGCAGCCCGAAGAATGGCCGTGGCTCTACGTGTTGCTCATCCTGGTGCAGGCATTTTTTGTCGTCACCAATTCGGGGCGGAGCCTGGGACTTGATGCACTGATTGCGCGCAAGGCGTTGCGTCCGGCTGCGCAGCGGGCGGAATAGCGGCGCTCAGCAGCAATTTTCCGGCGCCCGTGGCGAACGGCTAAACTGAGATATGCCGGTCGCAGATCCGGGAATGGGAGCAATTAATGACCGTGTATGTCGATGACGCGATCTGGAACTGGCAGGGGCTGAGATGGTGTCATCTGCTGGCCGACGATGCGGATGAATTGCCTCGGTTTGCGGCTGCCTCGGCATCAAGCGCGCGTCCTTTCAATCTCCGCCCATTGCGACAGCGCCGCATTATGACCTGACCGGATATGAGCGCGTGCGGGCCATCAGGATGGGCGCAGTGCAGTGCGATCGCCAGCAGATCGTGGCGGTGCTGCGGCGAATGCGGCAGCGGTAAACTAGGCCCGCTTCGCCGTCACACACCCAAGGTGGGAACCGTATGCCCGAATCGGGCACGTACGTTCTGTGCGGGGGGCGCTCAGGAATGAGCGTCCCTACCGCGATCAAATTTGGCAATGCGCGATTAAACCTAACCAAGTCTTTAGTTTCGTGTCTCAGTCCAGGGGTGCACTCAGTGCACTCCACCACTCCACTTGTAAATAACAACGAAAAATACAAGCTTCGGACGGCGATCGCTTTGAAAACCCAAGGGAAAACCAGAGAGGCGGGACGCTATAACAAGCATTATCAAGCGAGGTCTTTGCTTCCAAAGCAGAACTTGCTTCTCGCTAGGGGACACGGCGCGCCGCAGTCAAGCTGGCACATACTGCGTAGAGTTGTCTGCGTGCGCCTTTGCCCACCCTACAATGACGGATTAGCGTGAGTTCAGCAGATGAAAGTTGGGTTCGTTTTGACAGATTTGGCAGCGCAACCAGTCTCTAGTTTCGTGTCTCAGTCGAAGGGTGCACTCCAACTTGTTCGCCGCCGGCCATTGTAAACAACAATGGAAATACAATGCCGAATTGCTATGTAGCTGATTTTCTCAATGAATGCCGGCCAGCGCGGGACAAATAACAATGCGGATCAATGCAGATAACAGGTATTATCAATGCGAATTCTTTAATTCTGCACGAGAGGGATGGCTCTGCTCGGCTCTGATACGGGTTTCCGTCTTTGTTTGTTCGTGAATTCTGCGGAATTCTCTTTGCAGAGCGCCTGCGCTCGGGTACAAATAAAGTCCGGCGCGGTGGTCCGCCCGAGCACACGTATTGATACTACCCTGTGCATAGCACGTTTCTGTACACTGTCAAGTACCTGATCGAGCCGTCTCGTCTATGTCATGCCCGCGAAAGCGGGCATCCAGTAACCACGGTTCCCCCGGTCGTTCCTGCTGTGATTACGGGATCGCCCGCATGCGTGGGCGATGACATGCCAGTGCACTTGGTAGGAGTCGCCGCGATTGAGCACGGCCGTGGGACATGACCGAAGACAAGTACTATTGACTCTACATCCTTGCCAGCAGGATCGGCGGCACTCTCTAACATAGGGGTAACGAATGACCTCGTGCGGCGCATATATGAACACCGCACCGGCGTGGTGCCTGGATTTACGAAGCGTTATCGCGTTCACCGGCTGGTTTATTATGAGCAATTCAGTGATGTCGAATACGCGATTCAGCGCGAGAAGCGCCTGAAGAAATGGAATCGCACGTGGAGAATACGGCTGATCGAAGAACTCAATCCGAATTGGATGATCTGTTTTCCGCGATTGCGCAGCCTTGACTTTCTCGCATGTCATGCCCGCGAAAGCGGGCATCCAGTAACCACGGTTGCCCCGGTCGCTCCTGCTGCGGTTACTAGGTCGCCCGCCTGCGCGGGCGATTGTTGCTCGCTTGAGCGGCTTGACCTGAGCTAGGCTGACCGCGATTTTGGTGCCCACGCGGGGGCATGCGGGCCATGCCGGCCATGCCGATCACGCCATGACGAGCAGCATTACGGGACCCAGGCGGCGCAGACGCTCGCGCGCACCGGTCGTCGCGCTCGCCAGCGCGGGCGTCATCCTCGCGATCTGCCTCATCCTGCTTGGGCTGATGGGCGAGTTTCTGGTCAATTGGCTGTGGTTTTCAGCGATCGGCTATGCGGGCGTCTTCTGGACCACGATCTTTGCCGAATCCGAGGTCTTCCTCGCTGTTTTCTTGCTCACCGGCATCATCCTGTGGCTCAATGGGCGCCTCGCATATGGCCTCGCCCAGCCGGCTGCGACGCCACATTCGGCTGCATTCGACTCGCAGCACACCGGCAGCCTGACCTCGCCGGACGTCGCACACTTCTTGCGTCATCGATTGCCTCGGGGCTTTGCGCTTGCCGCCGGCGCCGGTCTGCTCGCGACGCTCGTCGCCTGGGCGGAGATGCACAACTGGAGCATCTTTCTCACGTTTCTCAATCAGGTTTCCTATGGCCTGCAGGAGCCGCTGTTCGACAAGGACATCGCATTCTATCTCTTTTCCCTGCCCGCCTACGTGGCCGTCAAAAACTGGCTGCTGCTCACGCTCTTGCTCAGCGCGCTCTTCGCCGGAGCGGTGTATTTGATCCATGGCGACGTCGAGTTCAGCGCGCATCGTGCTGTGGTCTCGCCGAGAGTGCTCGCGCATGGCTCAGCGCTGCTCGGATTCTACTTCGTTGTGAAAGCATGGTCCTACGTCCTCGATCGGTATCACCTCCTCTATGACGACAACGGCGTCGTCGTCGGCGCAAGCTACACCGACGTGCATGTGCAGCTGCCGGTTCTATGGATGCTGGTCGGGCTTGCCGGCATCGCGGCATTCGCCGCCTGGGTCAATGTTTGGGCGCGCAGCTTTCGGCTTCCCGCGGCAGCAGTCGCGGTCGTATTCGGCGGCTCGCTGCTGCTGTCCGGCCTTCTCCCGGGGCTGTTCCAGCGCGTGTTCGTCAAGCCCAACGAGCTGCAGCTGGAGAAGCCCTATATCGAGTGGAACATCGCGCTCACGCAGCAGGCCTACAACCTCAACCGTATCGCGGTGAAGCCGTTTCCGGCCGAGCAGGACCTCACCTCCAGGGCACTCGAGGCAAACAAGGCGACTGTCGACAACATCAGGCTGTGGGACTGGCAGCCGCTCATCGACGCCTACATGCAGCTGCAGGAGATCCGCACCTATTACAAGTTTCACGACGTCGACGTGGACCGCTACTGGCTCGGTGGCGCGTACCAGAGCGTGATGCTCTCGGCGCGGGAATTGAGCGCGTCACTGCTGCCGCCGAACGCGCAGACATGGGTCAATCGGCACGTGCTTTTCACCCACGGCAACGGCGTGGTGATGAGCCCCGTTACCCGCAAGAACGCCGAGGGGCTGCCGATATTCTATCTGCACGACATTCCGCCGGTGGCGAGCGGCGGTCCGGAAATCCGCGAGCCGCGCATCTATTTCGGCGAGGAGACCGACACCTACGTCACGGTCAAGGGGAGCACCGCGGAATTCGACTATCCCAAAGGCAAAGACAATGCCTACGTGACGTATACGGGCACCGGCGGGGTTCCGATCGGCGGGATCGGGCGCAGAATTCTGTTCGCCTGGTACTTTACCGACCTCAATCTGCTGCTCTCGAGCTACATCACGCACGACAGCCGGATCATGATCCGGCGCAACATCCAGGAGCAGGTGCGCACGATCGCGCCGTTCCTTCGCCTCGACCGCGATCCCTATCTGGTCGTCAGCGACGGGCGCCTGTTCTGGATGCAGGATGCCTATACCACGAGCGACTATTTTCCCTATGCGCAGCCCGCGCGCGGCTTTGCCCTCAATTACATCCGCAATTCGGTGAAGATCGTAGTCGACGCCTATAACGGCAACGTCGATTTTTATCAGATGGATGCCGCGGACCCGATCGTCACGACCTATGGTCGCATTTTCCCGCAGCTGCTCAAGCCGTTCGCGGACATGCCTGCGGATTTGCAGAAGCACATTCGCTACCCCGAAGATCTATTTCTGATCCAGGCGCAGCTCTATCAGGCCTATCACATGGAGGCGGCCGACGTTTTCTACAATCGCGAGGATCTGTGGCAATTCCCGCGCCAGCCGGGCGGCGGCGGCACGGCCAGAATGGTCCCCTACTACATCATCATGCGGCTCCCCGGAGAGAGGCAGGCCGAGTTTTTCATCATGCTTCCCATGGTGCCCTCCCGCCGCGACAACATGATTGCGTGGCTTGCCGCCCGCTGCGATCCTCCCGATTACGGCACGCTGATCGTGTATGAATTTCCCAAGGAGAAGCTCATCTACGGCCCGTTTCAGATCGAGGCGCTGATCAACCAGAACACCTACATCTCGCAGCAGATTTCGTTATGGAACCAGATTGGATCGCGAGTGATCCGCGGCAATTTGCTTGTCATACCCATCGAAAACTCGATTCTCTATGTATCTCCGCTCTACTTGCGGGCGGAGCACGGCCAATTGCCCGAGCTCAAGCGGGTGATTGCCGCCTATGGCGATCACGTGGTCATGGAGGAGACGCTGAGCCAGGCCTTGTCCGCGCTGTTTGCGAACGAGGTCGCGCCGGCTACGCCGGCAGCAGCCGCCGGTGCCATTGCGGATCAAGCGCGGCAGGCACTCGATCATTACAATCGAGCGCTCGAGCATCTGAAGGCCGGCGACTGGGCCGGCTTCGGAGCCGAGCTCGAGGCAATGCGCGGAGTTTTGCAAGGCATCGCCGGTGAATCGGGCAGCCAATAGAGTGTGAAGGGAAGTTCGGCATGAGCTTCAAGACCATTCTCGTTCCTGTCGAGCAGCATGATCTCATGCGCTCGGCCTTGCACACTGCGCTTCTTCTCGCGCGCAAGTTCGACAGTCACATCGAAGGATTTGCCTTGCACGCGGGGATTCCGGCGGCCTACGTGGTCGGCGATGTCGGCGCTCTGACGATACCCTCGTTCGAGCAGGATTTTGCGGAGCAAGCACAGCAAAGCCGCAGCATGTTCGAGAGCTTCATGCGGGAGCACGGCGTGCCGGCTGCAGGCCCGCAAGCGCGGCTGTCGAGCGCCTGGTTGCAGGACGCAGCCGCGAGCGATCAATTTGTCGGCAGCCACGGCCGGCTCGTCGATCTCATCGTCCTCGGCAGGCCTGCGCGCGATCCCAATGGCCCGCGCATGATCACGCTTGAGGCTGCGCTGTTCGAAAGCGGCCGACCCGTGTTGATCGCGCCGCCCTCCGCACCGTCCGAGCTTGGCACGAATGTCCTCATCGCCTGGAACCGCAGCACCGAGCAGGCGCGCACCGTAGCTTTCGCCATGCCGATTCTGCAGCGCGCCAGCCGCGTCATCGTGCTCACGGTCGAGGGCGGCGCGGCAGTACCGGGACCCTCGGGCGAGGAATTGTGCCGCTATCTGCAGCTAAGCGGGGTGACGGCAAAAGCCATGACGGTTGGCCTCGGTGGCCGGGTCACGGGCGAGGCGGTTCTCGCCCATGCAAAGGCGCAGGGCTGCGATCTCCTCATAAAGGGTGCGTACACGCAGAGCCGCCTGCGGCAGTTCGTCTTCGGCGGCACCACCAGCCACATCCTGAGCACGGCGACGCTGCCGGTATTCATGGCACATTAGCCGCTTTTCGCGCGCGCGATGCGTTGCGCGGCTTTCAGGCAAGCATGCCAAATTTCCTTGATTTCGCGGCCAAGCACATGCGTCACCAATCGTAATTCCGCCATTGGCAGCCGAGATCAAGATCGGACAGTGTGAGCACGTCAATGTGCGCTCAACGCATCAATGTTTTGCGGCGATGTAGGCATCACGCAGCGTGTTACTCTCAAGCTCCAGGTCGTCCAGACGACTCTTGACTACATCGCCAATGCTGATGATACCGGCGAGCTCTCCATCACGCAGCACCGGCATGTGGCGCACGCGATGTTGCGTCATGAGTCTCATCACCCGACTGATACTCTCTTCCGGCGAAACCGTAATCACGCGGGAGTTCATGACTTCCTTGACAGGCATTGACCCGGCGGCCTCGCCATTACGGGAAAATGCGTGAACGATTTCACGTTCGGAAATAATACCAAGAACCGTCTTCCCATTAGTCACGACAAGAGCGCCGATCTTCTTTACGCACAACCAGTGTGCCGCCTTCCTGATGCTGGCTTCCGGCTCTATTGTTGAGACTTCGGTGCCCTTGTGTTTCAGAATTGTTTCGACGGTCATAGCAGATGTCCTGAGTTGCGATTGGGCGTTCTATGTGACTCGTCGTTGGTCCTACCGCCTTGTTCTATGCCTGTGCCGCATCCCCTGTCGCCGGATCGTGTACGCTACCGCACTACCATCGAACCTGCCGGAGAGTGAATGATTGAGTACGCTTTGCCAACCTCAGTCATCGTCACGCTGTCAAGGCGGAAGCGCTAGCGATCTTTCAGCCGCGGATGCCTCTGGGCCAAGCCGTTGCCGGTGGTAGATAACAACTTACATCGCCTGATCGCGGTTCCGGGCAGCCGGTGCACCTGGGGCAAAGTTTTATGGGCAAGCGCAAGCCGTTCAGTGGCTCCGAAAATTGGCTATGAGGTACTCGAATTGGTCGGCTGCGCCCTGCTGCAGAATCAAATTGTGCATCACAGCAAAATTGCCAGGGCCATCACTGGTTGGGATTCAGCCCGCTTCCCCTCTTGAGGATGCGGCCGGCATAGACGCCGACCTGGCGATGGGCTTCCGGAATGCGGAGTCTCCATTGCGACGCGATAACAAATTAACCCGTTAGACGCTCGCTAATAAGTCGAACCCAAGCGCTCATTGACTCCTCCTGATCAAACCACGAATGCGCACTGCTCCTGTGGGGTGCGTGTATCCATGTTGCGGCCGCGATTGAGATGGTCATCAATCTCTGCTGCTGCCCCGATCATCCGGCCATAGAGGAAGACGTTGAACGCAGCCGTCTCCAAATCCTTCTCCGTCAAAGCGTCCGAGCGGTAGTCTTTCCAGAGCACACCGAGCAGGAGCGCGGCAATCACTGCGTCCACGTTGACGCAATACACATACCGGCTTGCGCCGGTGTCATAGAGCGCCTGCACTAGCTCGCGGTAGAAATCATGGAAAACATTGTAGTCGCCGCGTTTTGCCATGAAATCGGCGATGAACCGCTCGCGAGGATCATAATTGACGGGCTTGCCCTTGAAGACCGGGTGATGCACGCCCGGTAATGCGCGAGGTCCGTCGAGCCCGGATTCCTTCGATTGCGCCTTCGCCTCCTTGTACACTTCAGCAAAACGCCTCGCCATCGCCCTCAAGTCGAGACCGTGATTGCGATCGGTTGGATCCTTCAGGTCGGCGTCCTTGAACTGCTCCAGCAGGAACGCCATTCCTTCGAAGCCGTTACCGCCGTGGCTGTATCCGCTA
>JBKPOZ010000195.1:0-22408 GCA_046733355.1 Pseudomonadota bacterium
TCGAAATGTTGACCACGAGATCAAATTTGGTCGGCTGCTCGACTGGGAGATCACCGGGTTTCGTTCCCTTGAGAATACGATCAACGAAATAGGCAGCCCGGCGGTGCATATCAGTGAAGTTCGGGCCGTAGCTTACGAGCCCCCCGGCATCCACAAACGCAGAGTCAAAGAAAATCGCCGGCAACTGATACTTCGACGCCAAGTTTGCAATTGATTTCGCATTGTTGAAAATCATTAGGCCTTCGAGAACGATAACTGCATCGACCTGCGCATCTTTCATTCCTTCGAAGGCTGTTTCGAGCTCAACCGCCGTGCGCGCCTGAAAGATAGTTGCTTTCAGGCCATAATGTCGCGCGGCAGTTTCTGCCGCGTTGGCAGATGCAGCTCCTCCGGCTGCCTCGCGGAAGATCGCGACGTGTGAAATCCCAGGCGACACTTCTCTTAGAATATCGATACTCTTTCCACTTAGTTCGGGTGCGAACCAAGAGATTCCTGTGATGTTGCCGCCGGGATGCGCAAGACTCTGAACCACTCCCTGATCTAACGCATCTCCAACTCGCGCGAACACGACGGGTTTTTTGCTCGTCACTTCACGAACAATCTGAATTGCCGGTGCGCTGGAGGTGACAATGACGTCCACATTGGCATTGACCAGATCCAAGGCCAAGCTGCGAAGTTGCTCCGTGCGGCCTTCCGCAGATCTATAGCGACTTTCAAGTTTTGTCCTTCGATATAGCCGCGCTCTCTAAGACCGGCTCGCAAGTCGGTCAGAAGCGTACTCTGGGCATCATTGAATGGTGAAAGAATGCCGACGATCGACGGCCTTTCCCTTTTCTGGGCGAGTGCAGAAAGGGGCCAAGCAATTCCGCCAGCGCATGCAAGGGCTATGAACTCTCGGCGTCTCATGGGTTCGCTACCAACCAGCCATCGCGTCGTAATCTTCGGGCGCACCGCTGGGCAGTCCAGAGTGGGACATCACTTACGTGATTTTACCTCTGACTGAAATCTCGAAGGGCTGAAGCCGACGAATTTGCGAAACATCCGAGCAAAATGGGTTGGATTCTGAAAACCGACCTCCAGTCCTACTTCAATGATGCTGCGCTCCGTATTCCGAAGATCCTGTTTTGCGCGCTCTATTCTCTGTAATAACACATACCGGTGGGGAGCATGCCCTGTGCTCTTTCTGAACAGCTCTGCGAAGTAATGCGGACTCATCCCTGCAACCGTGGCTAGTTGCGCCAGACTGAGATCTTCCGCCAAATTATCTGCAATGTAATCGAGCACACGCCTGAGACGATATCCCGGCAAACCTCCTTTGTATGTCATCGGCGTGCAGGGACGTACTGTGTAACGCTTGAGCAGATACACAGCCAACCCATTCGCCAGGCATTCACCATACAGCCGCCCTGCTGGCGAACCACCCTCCAAGTCCGTTCTCATGGCGAGGAGCACAGCCATGATATTTTGGTCCATCAAATCCCAGTGCTCGGTCAGCTCGACATCGCGATCGTGCGCTGTTCCATCCAAAGCATTCAGCAACAAGCTTGGATGTATCGCGACGGCAATTCGGTGTGTCGGGCCTTTCCATCTCAACTCGTCAATTGTGCCCTGAGGAAGGATGAACGTCGTACCCGGACCGGCATGAAAATTGAGCACCCTGCCTCGTGTTAAGACCTCGTATTCAACCGAACCATGCAAAACAACATGCAGAAAGTTCTCGAGATGCTCGTGCCTCGGTATTACGCACGGCGGTATCGAGTAGTCCTCAACGGCCAAGCCCGCCCAACGCACTGAAGAACTCGACAGTGTCGGGTGGGCATTCAGGAACGGTTCAATGCGCCCCTCACGCGCCACTTCCACCCCGGAGAGAACGGGAGCCCACCTGCTCGCATGCCTGATATCGGTGGGACCGGAAGAAGCCATTAGCCACCCGACGACTTCGGCGCCCCCTTAAGTATCCAATGCGCCGAAATTCATTGAAGTTCCAAGAGGCATGTCTCTACGACCGATTTCATTGCCGCCGCCGCTGTCCCTCGGACCCGCGTTGTCGCAGCTGGCCGATCGTCAGCATTATATTCGGAAGATTTGCACGACTCCGGTTTTTTGGAAAGGCATCGCTCCGGACTGCCGCATAGCCTGCAGCACAAGTTGTCCGATAAGCGCTGCGCGCACGGAGCAGCCGCAGGTTCCGAACATGACATTGAACAGAAGGGATAACCGGATGAACGTTCGAGAGGCCAAACCCTTGCTGACGGCTCCGCTTCAGGGCGCAACCGATCTGAAGCCGGAAGCGGTACAAGATATTTCAGGGGCGATGAATATCCTGCTCGCCGACATGTTTGCTCTCTACGTGAAGACAAAGAACTTTCACTGGCACGTCTCAGGTCCCCATTTTCGCGACTATCATCTTTTGCTGGATCAGCAAGGTGACCAGATCTTCGCCACAACAGATGCAATCGCCGAACGCGTTCGAAAGATTGGCGGCATCACCATACACTCAATTGGTCACATTAATCGTCTGCAGCGCGTTTTGGACAACGACGCAGATTACGTCACCCCGTCAGATATGCTTGCTGAGCTGCGGGACAACAATAGGCAGCTGGTAACCAACATGCGCGAGACGCATGAGCTTTGCGATGAGCACGGCGATGTCGCCAGTGCAAGCTTGCTGGAAACCTGGATCGATGAGGCGGAGCGGCGCGCCTGGTTTCTTTTCGAGGCTACTCGGTCGTGTTACTCGGCCAAGGGCTAGAATAACCTGAAGGGGAAGTTTCAATCGACGGAGTCGAGATCATGAGTACGATCACCAGCAAAGACGGCACTGAAATCTACTACAAGGATTGGGGCCCCAAGAGCGCCCAGCCGATCGTCTTCCACCATGGCTGGCCGCTGAGCAGTGATGATTGGGACACCCAGATGCTCTACTTCATTGAGAGGGGCTACCGGGTCATCGCCCATGACCGGCGCGGCCATGGCCGCTCGGCGCAGGTGAGCGATGGGCATGACATGGATCACTACGCCGCCGACGCTGCCGCCGTGGTCGAACATCTTGATCTGAGAAATGCCGTCCATGTTGGTCACTCCACGGGCGGTGGCGAAGCGACTCATTACGTCGCGCAGCATGGTCAGCGCGCCGGTCGCGTTGCGAAGCTCGTGCTTATCGGCGCTGTGCCGCCCATCATGGTGAAGACGCCAGCCAATCCAGGCGGCCTGTCGATCGAGGTCTTCGACGGCTTGCGAAAGTCGCTCGCCGGCAACCGGGCGCAGTTCTATCTCGATTTTGCTAGTGGTCCCTTCTACAGCTTCAACAGGCCAGGCGCGAAGCCCGTCCCCGCCATCATTCAAAACTGGTGGCGGCAGGCCATGATGGGGAGTGCCAAGGCGCAGTACGACGGCATAAAAGCCTTCTCGGAGACCGATTTCACCGAGGACCTGAAGATCATAGACGTGCCGACACTCGTGATGCACGGCAACGACGATCAGATTGTGCCGATTGCGGACTCGGCGCCGCTTTCAGCCAAGCTCCTGAAGAAGGGGAAGCTCAAGGTCCACGAGAAATTTCCGCACGGCATGTGCACCACCCACGCCGATGTGGTGAACCCCGAACTGCTCGCCTTTATAGCGGGATAGCCGATGCTCCCAGAGTTCAGGCGGGTGTACGTCATGAATGAGAGATAACACGTCGTTTCTATCGAGACGGATTAGCGAGAGGTGAGGTCATGAAGATCGTGGTGATTGGCGGAACCGGCTTGATCGGGTCCAAGGCCGTTGAGAAGTTGAAGCAGAAAGGTCACGAGGTACTTGCGGCGTCGCCGAACACGGGCGTCAACACGCTCACTGGCGAGGGGTTAAAGGAGGCCATCGCCGGCACGCAGGTGGTAATCGACCTCGCCAATTCGCCCTCATTCGAAGACAAGGCGGTGCTGCATTTCTTTGAGACCTCCGGCCGCAATCTTCTCGCCGCGGAGGTCGCAGCCGGCGTCCGGCACCATGTCGCGCTATCCATAGTCGGCACCGACCGGACATCCGAAAATGGCTATTTCCGGGCCAAGGTCGCCCAAGAGGAGCTGATAAAGACCTCCGGGATTCCGTACACGATCATCCGGTCGACCCAGTTCCTTGAATTCCTCCGCGGCATCGCCGATTCAAGTGCCGATGGAGCCGTAGTCAGGCTTTCGCCCGGCTTGTTCCAACCCATTGCAGCGGACGACGTTGCTGCGATCGTCGCCGATGTGGCACTCGCGGCGCCGCGAAACGGCGTCGTTGAGATCGCCGGACCGGAACGCGCACCATTCAACGAAATCGTCGCGCGGTATCTGAAGGCGGTCGGCGACCCGCGTAAAGTGGTGAGCGACCCCGAGGCGCGATACTTCGGCGGCCGAGTCGAGGAGCGCTCGCTGGTGCCGCTGGGCGAAGCGCGCCTCGGCCGCATCGGTTTCGACGAATGGCTCCGCCGCTCACAGGCAAGAGCCTGATCCAGTATCCGCCAACCGAAGGAGACGCCCCCGTGAATCGCATCCTTTATTCGGTGCTTGTCGCAACCCTGCCGTTTAGCAGCGTGCTCGCGGATCCGCCCAAGGAGAAGAACGCCAAGGTCACAGTCGTCTATCAGCATGAGCTGCCGAACGTCCCGGGCAAGAGCATCAAGGGCGTGCTCGTCGAATATGGCCCAGGCGGCTACTCGCCTGGCCACACGCATCCCAAATCAGCCTTCATCTACGCGACCGTTCTTGAGGGGGCGATCCGCAGCCAGGTCAACAACGGACCCGTTACGATCTACGAGGCCGGACAGAGTTTCTCCGAGCTACCTGGGGACCGCCACGGTGTCAGCGCGAATGCCAGCGAGACGAACCCGGCCAAGCTCCTGGCAGTGTTCGTGGTTGACACGAACGAGACGGAACTCACGACCCCATTCGGCAACTGAGTCTGATACACTTTCTGTGCGGAGGCTTGCTGAGATCCATCCGGCAGAGAGCTGATGTTTTGCTGTAGCTAATCTGCTGGGAAAGGCAACAGCGCTATGGCGAGAACCTACCGTGAAGTTGCAATAGAGGAAATGCTGGGAACGGTCGAAGAAGCGATGAGTCAGGTTGTTGACTGGTGGGGAGACCTGCCGCAGCCGATGAAAGAAGCGATTGAGCAATTTCGCACTGAACTTGGCGCGGCGATCGATTCCGTAGAATTTGTCAAAAGGGCACTCGACCGACAAGTACACGAAAGTGACCGCGGGAAGGGTCCTGCCTGATGTTTGCAGCGGATGAGTCCGCTCTTGTGGCTGCAATGGAGATCAAGTTGCCCGTGAGAGCCAGTAGTATTTGCTCACGCTGCTACTCTCCGTGATCTCGCTTGCGTTTAGCTCGCGCGCGACGAGTACTCACGGCCTAACTCCAGGGGCCAGTCAACGATGGTGAGGCGCGCAACCAGCATGGAGCTGTATATGAGAAAACGAAGGCCGGCGAAAAATTGCGAGTCGCACTCGCTCCCTAGTACGCACCAACACGCAGACAACACCCGGAGAACGTTAGTTTGCAGTTCTTCTCCTCCGCCAATTTCACCAGGGTCCGACCCGCGCATAGTAACAAAACTAAAATTCCTCTGCCTCGATCAAAGCCAACGAATTCAGGCGCGATCCCAGCGGAGCTTCGCAATCCGCGGATCCGCCGCAAAGGCCTTGCGATCGAAGGTCATGCCGGATTTCGGCGCCTCGCAAACGGCCTGGATTCCTGAGCTGCTCAGCCGAATATGCCATGACTGTTGACCGAAGGGCTTGCGCCTCGCAAAGGCGCGGCATGTCAACAAGGCGAGGTTCATTCCATGATCTGGGTCGCGGACGGACTCGTAGCGAATGATCTCAATCTTCGCCGTGCGTGCCGCATCCGCAAGCGCCTGGCAATAGCTGTAGTGGGTAATATGGGCCCACCTGGCTCGGTCGGCGTCGTACTTGGCTCGAGTGAGGTCGATCGCTTTCCTGGTCGCGTATTTGACAGAGAAGGCGGTGTATTCGGCGGCATTGGCGGGCCACGGAGTTGCCGGTGATTCGGCAAAAAACAGCAAGCGGTGGAAGGCCATCTCGGCCACTGCGGTCCGCGGCGCTTCCGATGCGTAGAAGACACCTTCGGTGAGACCGGCGCGGCGGAACCGCGACCCCGCAGGGTAGACCGAGCCATAGCGAAATGGGGTCGACAGCAAATAGTGTAGATCGCGGCGCTCGGGCGGCAGCGGCGGCTTGGTCGCTTCGATGAGGTCTTCGAGCACCTTTTGCTCGTCAACCGAATCCAGAAGCTTCAGCGTGGAGACGTGATACTGGGCTTCGACCAGCCGCCAGCATGTGCCGGCAAGTTGGCGCGCATCAGACGACAGCGCGGCGGGCGTCCAGGTACTGGATGACATTCATCAGGCCGGGCACAGTCTGGATAAGCGCGACCGGCTCGGCATTGAGCGCGGTGTTGCGGTTTTTGAGCCACGCGCCCGCGACCGCATCGTCGCCCCCGACTATGGCGTCAAGCGAATGGTAGAGGCGCACGAAGAGGACGGCAAGTTCGAACGGCTTCTGCCCGCGTTGCAGTAAATAATCGCCGCTGCGCATCCGGGACACGGTCGCCTCCGAGACGCCGATCACCGTCGCGAGCGCCTTGTTGGTCATGCCGAGCTGGGTCGCCGCCCGCAGCGCTGCCTTGGTCAGAACCGCGGCTTGGCCGGCTGCGGATGCCTGGCAAGGCTTGGCTGCTGAGGGCATCTGGATGCTCCGTTCCTGCAGCAATAATATACATGAAAACTTTCTGTGGAAAGAACAATCCTGGTGGCCTTGAGGACCCCGCCTGCCCTTCTCACAGCATGTCGAAATATTCCCGGTGCTCCCACTCGCTGACCTCGGCCGTATCGGCCTTCGCGCCGGTTTCGCTGCGATAGCGGGCAATCTCGGCCTCTTTCAGGTGCAGGTAGTAGTCGACGAAGAAGCCGCCAAAGCCCGCGCGAAAGCACGCATTCGTGCGCAGCGCGGCGAGCGCCTCGGCAAGGGTTGCCGGTAGCGGCTCGGCGGCACGCTCATATGGCGCATCGGCCGAGGAACCCGGATCGAGCTTGCGCACAATCCCGTCGAGCCCGGCATGGATCTGCGAGGCCAAGTAGAGGTACGGGTTGGCCAGCGGCTCGCCAGTGCGGTTCTCGAGGCGGGTCGCGGGGTCGCCGGGCTCGCCCATGACGCGCACCATCACGCCCCGGTTGTCCTGCGCCCACACCGCCTGGACAGGCGCCATCGTGTTCACCCCCTGATAGCGCTTGTAGCCATTGAGCGTGGGCGCTGCGAACGGGATCCCAGCGCGCGCATTGGCCAAAAGACCGGCCAGAAATTGCTTGCCGAGAGGCGACAGCGCCTCCTTGCCGCCCTTCGAGGCGAAGACATTGGCGCCCGATCTTTTGTCGAGCAGCGACTGATGCAGATGCCACCCGCTCGCGAAGGTATTGGGCAGTCCCGGCCGGCACATGAAGCTGACGAGATATCCGTGCCGGTGCGCCACCTGCTTGAGGACGCTGCGGATGAGCACCATGGCGTCGGCTGGCTCCATGCCCGCCTGCGGCGCGAAGGTGAGCTCGAACTGGCTGGGACCAAGCTCGACCTCGATGGACCGTAACGGCAGGCCGAGCGCGGTCAGCGCGTTGCGCACGACGTCCATAATGGGCGCAACCTGATCGTAGCGGCCTTCCGTCAAGTACTGATAGCCGGCCGTCGTGTGCGTCACCGTCGGCGGCTGCGGCGGCCAAGCGATGTATTCGGGGGCGAGCCGATGGTCTTCGATTCTGAAGAGATGAAACTCGATCTCCAGACCGGCAAAATAGTCGAAGCCGGCCCTGGCCAATTTTTCGAGCGCGGTGCGAAAGAGCTGACGCGTGGCCATGGGCACCGGCTTGCCATTCGTGAAATAGCAGTCGCACAGGATCCAGCCGGTTTTCCCGGCCCAGGGCAGCACGCGAAAAGTTTCCGGGTCCGCAATCATCAGAAAATTGCCAGCGCCGCCCATCTCGGCCAATCCCATGCCGCCGCCCGGCTTGAATACCGGGAATACGTTGCGATGCGCCGTATCCTTCGCAAGCAGCGTGCTCGTCATGGTGATGCCGCTGCGCATGGCATGGATCGCCTCGGCTGCGAGCAGCGTCTTGCCGCGCAACGTGCCGTGCTGGTCGGCAAATGAGAAACGCACGAGCTCGAGGTCGTTCTGACGGATCACTTTGTCGGCCGCCAGCGCCGCGCGTATTTGCGCATCGCTCCACAGCCCGTGTCGGTCGACGAAAGTGCGTGCGCGCGTGCGGCGCTTATGCGATGACATTCTTACGTGACGCTCATCGTCACCCGCGGGCTTGACCATCGCAAGTCGAATGTATTCGACTTGCGCACCTTGGGGCCGAACTCGGTAAATCCGAGTTCGGTGGTCCATTTTTCGAAGATGGATTGCCGGGTCAAGCCCGGCAATGACGACCGAGCGGGAGAAAATGCGCGATGATGAGCCGCGAGCAGAACGATCTCCTCACCCGGATCGGGCCGGGGGCAGCCGCAGGCCGGCTCATGCGCATGTATTGGCAGCCCGCCGCGCTGGCGGAGGAGCTCGAAGGCCCGCGGCCGATCAGGCCCGTTCGTCTTCTTGGCGAGGATTTCGTGCTGTTTCGCGATGGCGGCGGAACATACGGCCTGATGGAGCGCCACTGCCCGCACCGCGGCGCCGATCTTGCCTTCGGACGCGCGGAGCCGAGCGGGCTGCGCTGCTCGTTCCACGGATGGCTTTTCGCTCCCAACGGACAGTGCCTGGAAACGCCCGCGGAGCCCGCGGGTTCGCCCATGCACAGGAACATAAGACAGCGCGCTTTCCCGGTCATCGAGCGCAGCGGCATTCTGTGGGCCTGGCTGGGCGAGGGCGAGCCGCCCGCATTTGCCGCGCTCGACTGTTTCGTCGCGCCCACGAGTCATACGTTCGCGTTCAAGGGGTTTCTCGAATGCAACTGGCTGCAGGCGCTCGAAGTGGGAATTGATCCCGCGCATGCCTCGTTCCTGCACCGCTTCTTCGAGGATGAAAGCATGCGCGCTGCCTATGGCCGGCAATTCCGTGACGCGTCTGCGGACAGCGACCTCTCCATGACGCAGGTGCTGCGCGAATACGAGCGGCCGACCATCAAGGTGGAGCAGACCGACTATGGGCTTCGCCTGGTCACGTTGCGGCAGATCGATGAGAAGCGCATGCATGTGCGGGTGACGAACCAGCTCTTTCCGCACGGTATTGTCATCCCGCTGAGCCGGGACATGACGATTACGCAATGGCACGTGCCCGTCGACGACACCAGCTCCTACTGGTACGCCGTGTTCACCAGCTTTGCGGGCCCCGTGGACAAGAAGCTCATGCGCGAGCAGCGCCTCGAGCTCTATGAGCTGCCGGATTACAAGCCGCGGCGCAACAAAGAAAACGACTACGGCTTTGATCCCCGCGAGCAGGCGACCCACACCTACACGGGGATGGGGGACGACATCAACGTGCATGATCAGTGGGCGGTCGAATCCATGGGAGCGATCCAGGACCGCACGCGCGAGCATCTCGGCACGTCGGACAAGGGGATCGTGCAGTATCGCCGGCTACTGAAGCGCGAGATCGACAAGGTAGCCTCGGGCGGCAAGCCGCTGATGTTTCTGGATACGGCGAGCGCGTGCGAGGTCCGCGGGCCGGCCAGCATGGATGGCATTGGCCCAATCGATAATTGGCAGAGCTATTGGATCGAGGCCGACGCCAAGCGCCGCCGCAACGCGCCCTGGAGCGCGCCTGATCGCGCTGCATGAGCTGGTCAGCACGAGATCATGCGGAGACACGGTCGATCAACCGCATGTTGCGGCTCAACATAGAGCGATACGGCCTCTCAGTGGCACTGGACGTCGCATCAAATGATGCCTAAGTTCGTGCCTAACAGCGAGGAACCTAATGCGCACGACCTTGGCGCTGGACGATGATCTGTTGGCAAAGGCGCAAGCATTCACCGGCCTAAAGGAAAAATCTGCTCTGGTTCGAGAGGGACTCAAAGCCTTGATCGAACGGGAAGCCGCGCGTCGCATGGCCCGGCTCGGTGGCAGCGAGCGCGCGGCGAAAGCGCCGCATCGGCGGCGTGCACGGCCTAAGTGATCCTTGTTGATACTTCGGTGTGGGTGGATCATTTACGCTCCACCGATCGAGGTCTGGTAGAGCTGCTCGATACGGGGCAGGTGCTGGTGCATCCGTTTGTCACGGGCGAGCTTGCCCTGGGCGGTCTGCGACAGCGCCGCTTCATTCTCGACACTTTGCGCGTTCTTCCGCATGCGGTCGTTGCGGGCACCGACGAAGTGCTGGATTTCATCGAGGCGGAGCGCCTCTATGAGTTAGGCATCGCCTATGTCGATGCCCATCTTCTTGCCGCGACGCGATTGACTGCAGGTGCTACTTTGTGGACCCGCGACAGGCGGCTACGCGTCGCTGCTGATCGCTTAGGCTTAGGCGTACGTTTGTAAGGACTGCGGCGTCGCTGCCGCTCATCAGGTCTACGCGTGCGCGGCTTCTCCGCAGCCCCGTTTTCATATGATATGATGACCGGCATGGGCGCCTGCTGCGGATCAACCGCGCCGTGACCCCCGCTGCGAAGAACAACAACTCGACAAGGAGGAGATCATGCATCGCCGCACGCTTCTAAGGCTCGGCGCCGTCTCGGCGCTCGCGCTCGCGGCGCAGTCGCGCGCCCCCGCGCTTGCGCAGCAGAAGATGGTGCTGAAAGCAACCGACGTGCACCCGCTCGGCTATCCCACGGTCGAGGCAGTCGTCCGCATGGGGAAGAAGCTAGAGGCCACGGGCGGGCGGCTGACGGTGCAGATGTATCCGGCGATGCAGCTTGGTGGCGAGAAGGAGATGATCGAGCAGGCGCAGGTCGGCGCGCTCGCCATCGCACGCGTCAGCGTCGGACCCATGGGCCCGCTCGTGCCCGAGCTCAACGTGTTCAACCTGCCCTTCATGTTTGCGGACGATGCGCATATGGAGCGCGTCATCGACGGTCCGATCGGCGACGAGCTCTTGCAGAAGCTCTCGAATCATCCCACCGCCGGGCTTATCGGCCTGTGCTGGATGAATGCAGGCAGCCGCAATGTCTACAACAGCAAGCGGCCGGTGCGTTCGCTCGAGGACCTCAAGGGTCTGAAGATTCGCATGATGGGCAATCCCATCTTTGTCGATACCATGAACGCGCTGGGCGGCAACGGCGTGTCGATGGGGTTCGACCAGCTGGTCAATGCCATGCAGACCGGCGTCGTCGACGGCGCCGAGAACAATGCCCCGACCTATGCGACCGGGCAGCATTACCGTTACGCCAAATATTTCTCGCTCACCGGTCACCTGATGATTCCGGAGATCCTCGTGTTCTCGAAGAGGATATGGGAACAGCTTGGTAAAGAGGACCGCGCGCTGATCGCCAGGTTCGGAAAAGAGGCGCAGCAGGAGGAGCGCAAGCTCTGGTACGACATGGAGGCGAAGTCGGTGGAGCAGCTGCGGGCCGCCGGCGTCGATATTATTAAGATCGAGGACCGACGACCTTTCGAGGCGGCGGTCGCGCCGGTGAAGGAAAAATACGGCAAGCAGTATGCCGAGCTGATCAAGCGCATCGACGCCCTGCGCTGATGCTGCGTGTGACAACGATCTTGCCACAAGCTCAGCTGTGTTCCCTCTCCTTTAGGGAGAGGGTTAGGGTGAGGGGTTGCAGTCTCTCGTTGTGTAGTGACCCCCTCACCCCAACCCTCTCCCCAGCCCAAGCCAGATTGATCCGACTTGGGCCAGTTATGAAGTGCCGAACTCGGGTAAACCCGAGTTCGGTGGGGAGAGGGAGTGCGCCGGAGTGTGCCGATCAATGAAGCGGCGTTATCTGCGCGCGATGGACGGCGTGCACGCCGGCTGCCTGTTCGTTGCCGGCGCCTGTCTCGTCGTGATCACCATCATCGTTCCGTATGGGGTGTTCACGCGTTACGTGCTCAACAGCGCGGCGTCATGGCCGGAGCCGGTCGCTGTGCTCCTGATGATCGTGCTCTCCTTTCTCTCCGCTGTTGTCTGCTATCGCGAGCATCTGCATATCGGAGTGGGCGTGCTGCCGGCGCTGATCGATGGGCCCGCCAAAGTGCTGCTCGGCTGGTTTCTCGAGCTGTGCATGCTGATCACCAATCTTTTCATGCTGGTGTGGGGTATCAAGCTCGTGCAGGCGACCTGGCATCAGAGCGTCGCCGAGATCCCGCTGCTCACCGTAGGCCTCACTTATCTACCCATTCCGATCGGCGGCGCGCTCACGCTCCTGTTCATCTTCGAGCGGTTGCTCACGCAGGAGTTCTTTGCTGAGCCCGAGCCCGAGACGGTCAGCCAGCTGTCAACGGAGTAGCTTTGGGTGCCCAGAATACTAAACTCTCTCCGTCATCCTGAGGTGCTCGGCGCATCGCGCCGAGCCTCGAAGGATGCGGCCCGTGTGAAGGTCGTGCATCCTTCGAGGCTCGCTCGCTACGCTCGCTCGCGCCTCAGGATGACGGCGCGAGAATGAGTGTTCGTAGATGGACATTTTCATTCTCATCGGCAGCTTCACCGTCGTCTGTCTGTTGGGAATGCCTGTCGCCTACGCGCTCGGTCTCGCCGCGATCCTCGCCGCGCTGTGGGTCGACATTCCGCTCGAAGCGGTGATGCTCAAGGTCTCGGGCGGAATGAGCGGCTTCTCGCTGCTGGCAATCCCGTTTTTCATTCTGGCGGGCGCCATCATGGCCGTGGGCGGCATGGCCGAGCGCCTCGTCAATCTCGCCAAGGTGTTCGTCGGCTTCATTCGCGGCGGCATGGCGCTCGTCAACATCGTCGCCTCCACCATGTTCGGCTGCATCTCGGGTTCATCCGTCGCCGACACCGCCGCGGTGGGCTCGGTGATGATCCCGCAGATGATCAAGAACGGCTATCCCCGCCTGTTCGCGGTGAATGTCACAATATCGGGCTCTCTGCAGCCGCTGTTGGTGCCGCCCTCGCATAACATGATCATTTATTCGATCGCGGCGGGCGGCACTATCTCGGTCGCCCACCTGTTTGTAGGCGGCATCATTCCGGCGCTGCTGCTCGGGCTTTCGCTCATCGTGCTTGTCATCATCATCGCGCATCGCCAAAAATTTCCCAAAGGCGAGATCGTGCCCCTGCGGCAGGCGCTCAAGATCGCCCTCGATGCCGTCTGGGGCATGATCACCATCATCATCATTCTCGGCGGCATTCTTACCGGTGTGTTCACGCCGACCGAATCGGCGGCGGTCGCCGTCATCTATGCCTTCCTGGTGACGATGTTTGTCTATGGCGACTGCAAGTGGCGCGACCTGCCAAAGCTGGTTGCGCGCGTGGTGCGCACGGTCGGCATGGTCATGATCATGATCGGCTTCTCCATCGCTTTCGGCTACATGATGGCGATCATGCGCGTGCCGGCCATTGCCACGCAGTTCTTCGTCGACATTTCCAGCGACAAGTACATGTTTCTGCTGTGGGTGAACGTGCTGCTGCTGCTCCTTGGCACGTTCATGGATCTGGCGCCCATGCTGCTCATCTGCACGCCGATTTTTCTCCCGGTGATCGGACAGTTCGGCATCGATCCGGTGCATTTCGGCATCATCATGATTCTCAATCTCGGCATCGGGCTCCTCACCCCGCCGGTGGGCCCCACCATGGTCGTAGGCTGCGCGATAGGCCGCGTGAGCATGGAGGCGGTCTCGCGCTCGATCCTGATCTTCTACGTGCCCATGCTCATCGTGCTCGCGCTCGTCACCTATCTGCCGGCGCTCTCGCTCTGGCTGCCGAGCCTGGTGCTGAAGTAGCCCGTACGCCGATGAGCGGCGTGAGCTTTCGTAGGGCGCGCAAAGGCGTGCTCTTGCACGCCGTCCGCACGCGGTTTTGTGAGCGGTCGGACCGCGTGGGCACGGCGCGCACGCAATGTTTGCACGCATATCAAGCTCACGGCATGCGCGCCTTTGCCCACCCTACGGAGTCACCGGCAGCTTCGCGATGGCGCGCAGGCCGGCGCGCTTGCGCCAGCGGATTTGCGACGGCTCGACCGCAAGACGCAGATTGGGCCAGCGCGTGAACAGCGCCTCGAGCGCACACATGGCCTCGATACGCGCAAGCTGGTGACCGAGGCAAAAGTGGATTCCGGTGCCGAAGGAAAGGTGGTGGTTAGGTCGACGTTGCGCGTCGAGGCGCTCGGGATTTTCATTGACGTGGGGGTCCATGTTTGCCGCCACCAGCATGGGCATGATGCGGTCGCCCTTGCGTAATCGAACCCCGTCAAGGTCCACATCTTGGCGTACGATTCGAGGCTTGGAAAACTGCACGGGCGAGACGAAGCGCAAAAACTCCTCGACGGCGAGAGGAAGCCTGTTCCAGTCCTGCGCGAGCCAGTCGCGCAGCTTTCGATCCTTCAGGAGCTCGTACGCCGACCCGCTGATGAGATGCGTCGTTGTTTCCGATCCCGCCCCCAACAGCAGAAAGACCATGGAAATCATTTCGTCCGAGCTGATGTGCCCGCCTTCCGCTTCGACGCGCACCAGCTCGGCGATAAGCCCTTCACCACCGTGCCCACGCGCATGGCGCAGCCTTCCTTCCAGATAACGCTGCATACGTGAGAGCCCGCCGGTCATGCGCAGGAAATCGAACAGATTGGCAAGACGGGACATGCTGTGCGCCCAGGCGATGAATTTCGGCCGATCCGCGGCAGGCAGGCCGAGCAGCTCGCAGATGACCGAGAGCGGCAGCATGCGCGCGTAGCGCTCGACCAGATCCGCGGGACTGCCCTGCGCGAACAGATCCTCCGCAAGGCGCTCGGCGAGCGCGCGAATGTGCGGCTGCATGTCCAGGATGGCGCGGCGGCGGAACGCCTCGTCCACAATGCCACGCAGTCGGGTGTGGCCAGGCTCGTCCATGGTCAGCATGTTGTTGGCAAGTACAGTGAGCCGACGCGGCATCCACCACCGCAGCCCGGCAACGCCGCCGTCCTCCTTGCGCAGGGTAAATGTGGCGCTGTCCTTGAGCACGCGGGCGGCGAGCTCGTAGGTGGTCGTCACCCATACTTGGCCCACGATGGGAAATCTGGCGGCGACAACCGTGCCACAGGCGCGCAGCGCTCTCACGGCCACAGCCGGATCGCGGAAAAATTGCTCGCTGGTGAAGTCAACCCGCGGCGACATGATGCACGTGTGTTCACAGACCCGTAGGGCGGAATAGCGGCAGCCTGTTTTGCCATTCAGGGCTTGGCCGATAATACGCGGGCAATTGCGCTCGAGCTCTACGAGCCCCCGAACGCCGCCTGCAGCGCGGCGATGTCGAGCTTCACCATTTTGAGCATGGCTTGCGCGACCCGGCGCACCCTGGCCTTGTCTTTATCCTTCATCATCTCCCCGAGCGCGCGGGGCACGATCTGCCACGACACGCCGTAGCGGTCCTTGAGCCAGCCGCACCGCTCGACCGAGCCGCCTTCTGACAGCGCGTTCCAGAGCCGGTCGACTTCCTCCTGGGTGTCGCAGTTTATGAGAAAAGAGATGGCATGGTTGAAGGGATCGAGCGGCCCGGCGTTAATGGCCATGAACGGCTGTCCCGCAAGCGTGAACTCCACGACCTGCACGGAGCCTTCCGGGCCGCTTGGCGTATCTGCCGGCAGCGTGGTGATGCTGTCGACGCGCGAGTTGGGAATGAGGGACGCATAGAAGCGCGCGGCCTCTTCCGCCTTGTCGCTGTACCACAAATGCGGGATGATCTTGGCCATGTGCTATTCTCCTTGTTGAGACGCGCACGGACATGTTCGGCATGCCCGGAGAGATGATCAGATCGCAAGCCGTCCTGAGCGCGGGTGACCCGTCCTGGCTGTGCGGCAAACCGTCCGCTCGCCATATTCAGCGGCCAGAGCAGGCGCTCAGCACCTCAACGGTGCCGTCGGGGCGCTTTGTACAGGGCGAGCGACTTCGACTAAATACCGGCTCGTCGGTGTTCAGGATCAACCCCCAAAAAGCCAATAATGTTTGACCGTTTGCTTCAGCTCGGCGCCGTAGCTGTTCGACTCCGCCTCGCGATATTGACTCCGTTCGAAATAAATTGAGCCAATGAGAGCGTGTACCGCAGCCATGCTTTCAGCTGGTTCGGACGACCGTAGGATGACTCGGTTAGCCAACTCGAATGCCTCGTCCAGGTCGATCTCATATTGTGCTGCTGCTGCAAGGCACGGGGTTGATCTCGGTGAGTAATTTTACGGCGGCAGCGTCCATGACGTCTTCCATTTTTCCGAACGCGCTGCCTTCAGCATCATAGAAGAACTCCTGGCCATCGATTCTTAGAGGCAGACGGAATTGCCTGTCCGTACCTGTCACTTCGCCGGACACAGTCTGGCGCATATTTACGGGCAAAAAAGTTCGGATGGCTGTCGCAATTGTATCAACAGAAATTCCTACTTGGCACTACAATATCGGGCTGGTCTTTGCGAATAGCTATATCCCGAGCATGCTGTATTGAGTTTGCAGCGACGATTAGCCGGGTCACGGCTGCACGCAATCTGCCGGCCGCCACCTTGGGCGTGTAGCCAATGTCCGCTAGCGATTTTGGAACTGAAATCGGCTCGATAGGCAGCTATTTCGATTCTACTCCTCCGCCAAGTTCATAGCTAGACAGAGATAGGGCCAGGCAAGATGGTCAGGGCCGATCCGGGTTGCCCTCTTGCTTGCGTTGGAGGCATTGCGCCGCGCCCGGCTGACAGCTGATGCCGATATTCGAGCAGATCGGGTCGCCGGCGCCGCTGCGCGAGCAGGTCCGGCATTGGTCGGTCCAGCGCAGGCAGCTTGTCTCAACGTTGCCATAGTTTTGCACGTGGGTCTCGGTATTGAGTGGCGGGGGCGGGCTTTGTTCCGCCATGGTCACTCTGGCCATGACCGAGACAATTGTGATCAAGGCAAGCTGCGCAAGCACCATCCGCGGTCGAGGGGCGCTCACGACGATGCTCTCTTGTGCCGTCATCCTGTGTCTGCTCGCAAGCTCGCCGCTTGAGGCCAAACGCCGCTGGAAGCACAGAGGCCACTCAAAGCACGCGGCGGTGCAGAACGAGCCGCAAACCCCCCGCACGCCCAATGACAAGGACGAATGCATCACGCTCTCGCAGGCTTTCTATGAGCAGGGCCAGGCCGTTTCCAGGCGGACGAAACAAAGCCTGCCGCGCGAATTCGTCCGCGTCGCCTCCGACCTCGATCAGTTTTGCGGCGAGGAGGAATTCGAGAAGGCACGCATCAGTATCAACTGGATGAACGCGTGCCTGCAAACTTTAGGCAAAGAGTCGAAAACCGAATCCTGCTCCCGCGACAAGGCCTACTTCTGCGCCATTAATGCGCAGGCGGAGGGCTGCAAGGAGTAACGTGTAGGATGGGTTGCCGAAGGCGAAAGCCATCGTGGTAAAGTGATGGGTTTTGGCTGCGCAACCCATCCTACCGCTGCAGCACTCGGTGAACAGCTGTTCAGTTCAGAACTTGTTTGAAGGCGCAGACTCCGATTCGCAAGTTCCGGTTCCTGCAATTCCCTCTTGGAACTGAAGGGTTCGCCGGGGAAATCCCTGCCACTTCGGAACTGCCCGTTGCCTTTCTTGTTGGGATAGAGAGCCGAGCCTATCGGCCGCACGGGGTCTTCACCCGATCATGAGAGGAACGTTGGCATGAGGAAGACGGTATTACTTAGCACCGTTGCACTGCTGGCCGGCATAGGTATGGCCTCCGCGCAGGCGCCCGGGCAAGCACAATCCGGGAGCAGCAGTAGCGCGCAAACGCAACGGCACGAAGGCAGCAGCGCGCAACAAACGAAGGAGCAGCCAGGGCAGGCCCGGCATGAGCAAGGCATGACCCAGGGCAAATCGGGCACCGCCGCCCAGGCCCAGCCGCAACGTAACGAAGGCAAGGCTCAGCACGAGCCGACAACTGGACAAAACGTAGAGAAGCAAAAGCCCGCCGCCCGCAGCGAAGGAAATCGCGAGCGGACTACGGGACAGGGAGGTCAGGCCACATCGCAGCCTCAGCAGGGCCAGACCCAACACAAACAGGGCCAGCAGGCGCAGGAGCCTCAGCAGCCTCAGCAAGGGACACAGGGGCGTAGCGGCCAACAGGCGCAGCAGCCTCAGCAAAGCACTCAGGGTCGTAGCAGCCAGGAGACCCAGCAGCGGCAGCTGAGCCCGCAACAAGGACAAACCACCACCGGCGCGGCCAGCCAGCAGCCCAGCCAGCAGCAAGGTCAGGCCAAGTCCGGCTCCACCGTGCAGCAGCAGCAAACCGGCCAGGCAGGTCGTGCTGGCAACGCGACAGTCACGTTGAACGAGAGTCAGCGAACGCGCATCCGCGAGACGGTGCTCGTGCGCAGCGACGTGCCGCGCGTGGACCGCGTCGATTTCGCGCTGACCGTCGGCACTTTCGTACCTGAGCGCGTCCATCTCGTCGCGGTGCCTGAGGAGCTGATCACAATCCGACCGGAGTGGCGCGAAGACATGTACTTCGTGAGCGGCGATGACATCATCATCGTCGACCACAGCCACCGCATTGTTGCGGTCGTCGCCGCGGGTCCCACCACCGCGATGAATTCGCGGGAGTACGGCAGCTATGCCAGCACCCGCGGGACTTCGGCCAACCTGAGCACGGAAGAAATCCGCCAGCTGCAGATCGCGCTCAACCAGAAGGGCTTTGACGTGGGCAATCCCGACGGCGTGTTGGGGTCGCGCACCCGCCAGGCCTTGATTGCGTTCCAGAAGCAGCAAGGGTTCCAGGCATCCGGACAGTTCGATCAGCAGACAATGACGGCGCTTGGCGTCTCGGCCAACAATGCCGGGGCCCAGGGAGGTGCTGCATCATCGACTGGACAGGGCGGTACGAGCAACAAGCCCGCCGCAACCCAGAACGGTTCCTCTAACGGAGGAAGCAACATGCCCGCGGCGACTTCCGGCCAGGGCACGAGCGGCAGCACGAACATGCCTTCGCGCACGCCAGGCAGCAGCGGCAGCACGAATATGCCGTCGCACACGCAAGGGACCAGCGGCGGCAGCACGACTATGCCATCGCATACGCAAGGCAGCAGCGGCAGCACCAACATGCCGAGCGGCCAATCAAAATAGCTGCAACAAGACCCTCCAGCCCCGCCCTAGGCGGGGCTTTTTTCTTGCTCCTGGATCGTCCTGGGCATCCTCCGACGAGGGGGTGCGACGGTCGTTACGACTCGCGCTCGCACTTGGCCATGAAGCTGTTCTTCGCGGCGCCTGCGAGCGGTTTGCCGCTGCTGTCCACGGCTTTCGGCTCGCAAGCCTCGCGCTTGCACTTCTTCACAAAGCTCGCCTTCGCAGCGCCGGCGAGCGGCTTGCCGTTCTTGTCGATGGCCTTGCTCTCACAGGTTTCCTGCCCGCCTGCGCTGGCCATGGCAAACGCAGACAGGACAGCGGCGAGGAACAGTCGTTTCATTTTCGCTCTCCATCGTTCATCAGAACATTTGTTCGCACTTTCTACTTACCTCACCTGAACGGCGGCTGAACGCTCGATACGGCCCTAACCTTTCGCCGTCATCGTTGAGGTGTGAGCGAGCACAGCGAGCGTTGCGCCGAGCGCCTCGAGAATGACGGATTGGGATGAGTGCTTGTGGCACGAATACTACCGTCGCAGAATGCCGCCCATGGTACCGCGCACGATGGCGCGGCCAATTGATCCTGCGGTTTTGCCGCCGAGCGATTTTTCCACGTCTTTGGCGATCTGGCCTCCGATGCTGCGGGTCACGTTACGCGCAATCTTTTGTCCGCTGGTGAGCCGCCTGCCGCGCGTATTGGTGCCGAATATCGCGCTGAGCCAGTTTCCAATTGTCGCAAGAATCCCGCCGCCGGCAGGCGGTGCCTCGGCAGTGCCACCGGTGCCGCTCGTCGGCGCCGGGACCGGCGCTGTCGAGCCGGACTGCTGCACGCGCTTTTGCAGCACTTCGTACGCCGATTCCGAATCCACCGTCTGGTCGTATTTGCCCTTGACCGGGCTTTTCGCCATGAGCGCCTGCCGCTCCGCGGGCGTGATCGGCCCCACGCGGGCCGAGGGTGGGCGGATTATGGCGCGGTCGACCATCGCCGGAATGCCGTTTCCCTCGAGGAAGGAAACCAGCGCCTCGCCCTTGCCGAGCTCGGTGATGACCTTGGCGGCGTCGAGCGCCGGATTCGGCCGCAGCGTATCGGCCGCCGACTTCACCGCCTTCTGATCGCGCGGCGTGAACGCACGTAATGCGTGCTGCACGCGGTTTCCCAATTGCGCGAGCACCTTCTCGGGCACGTCAAGCGGGTTCTGCGTGACAAAATAAACGCCCACCCCCTTCGACCTGACCAGACGCACGATCTGCTCGATCTTGTCCAGAAGCGCCTTCGGGGCATCGGTGAAGAGCAGATGCGCCTCGTCGAAGAAGAACACGAGCTTCGGCTTCGGCGGATCGCCGACCTCGGGGAGGTGCTCAAACAGCTCGGAGAGCAGCCAGAGGAGAAACGTGGCATAGAGCCGCGGGTTCTCCATGAGCTTGTCGGCAGCGAGGATGTTGACGATACCGCGGCCCTGCGCGTCGGTGCGCAGGAAATCTTTTAGCTCGAGCGCAGGCTCAGTGAAGAATTTCTCCCCGCCCTGATTCTGCAGCACGAGCAGCTGGCGCTGGATGGCGCCTACCGTTGGCTTCGAAACATTGCCGTACCGGGTCGTAAGCTCGGCTGCATGATCGGCCACATAGCCCAGCATCGCGCGCAAGTCTTTCATATCGAGAAGCAGAAGCCCCTGCTCGTCAGCCACGCGGAACACAACATTGAGCACGCCTTCCTGCACCTCATTGAGATTCATGAGGCGGGAGAGCAGGAGCGGGCCCATCTCAGAAACGGTCGCGCGCACCGGATGGCCTTGGTCGCCGAACAAGTCCCAGAAGATCACCGGAAACGCATCGGCCTCGTAGGTCAACCCCATGCTTTTTGCGCGCGAGACGAACGCCTCCCGGGGCTCGCCCATGGTGGAAATGCCCGATAGGTCACCCTTGATGTCAGCGGCGAATACGGAGACCCCCGCGCGCGAGAGCCCCTCGGCCAGAACCTGCAGGGTGACTGTCTTGCCGGTTCCGGTCGCGCCGGCGACGAGTCCATGGCGATTGGCAAGCGCGAGCGTGAGCACCGCGGGCTTGCTGCCCTTGCCGACGAATATCGTGCCTTCCTGATCGATGCTGCTCATGACCGCACCGTCCGCTAAAAACCCGCCGGGGACATATTAGCCGGATGATCGCAGTTGACCAACTTGCATAAAACTTGCATCGCCTGCGGATCGATCCAGAGGAGCACAGTTATGAGCCAACGATCGTTTCTGCCCGCCTTCGCCTTGAGCCTCGCGCTCGGGCTTGCGCTGTGGATTGGCGCCGCAGCTGACGCGGATGCGCAGACCAAGGTCAGGTTCGTGTTGAACTGGAAATACCAGGGGCCGCAAGGAATATTCTTCCTGCCCGAGGACCGCGGCTACTACAAGGCCGAAGGGCTCGAGATGACCATCGACCAGGGCAGCGGCTCGGGTGCTGCCGTACCGCTCGTCGCAAACGGCACCTATGATGTCGGCTTCGGCGACATCAACGCACTGATCGAGCTTGCCGGCCGTCAGCCCCAGGACGCGCCGATCGCCGTCTACGTCATGTACAATCAGCCGCCCTTCACGGTCGCGGTGAAGGCAGAGAGCCCGATCAAGTCGCCCAAGGATTTCGAAGGCAAGACTCTCGGCGGCGCCGCCAATGATGCCGCGCTCAAGCTCTTTCCCGCCTTCTGCAAGCTCGCGCACATCGACTGCACGAAGGTGAAGATCACCAACATGCAACCCAACCTGCGCGAGCAGATGCTCATGTAGGGCCAGGTCGACGGCGTGTTCGGCTACGTGAACACCATCCGCTTCTCCGCCAAGCTCATGGGCGTCGAAGAGAAGCAACTCCGCTACATCAATTTCGGCAACTACGGCATGGACCTCTATTCCAACGGCATCATCGTTTCGAAAAAGCTCGTGCACGATAACCCGCAGGCGGTACGCGGGCTCCTGCGCGCCATCAACAAGGGCGTGATCGACGCGATCAAGGATCCGGATGCGGCTGTGGCGGCGGTCGCCAAACGCGAGTCGTTGATCAAGATTCCGGTCGAGCGCGAGCGGCTCGATGCCACACTGCGCGAGGAGATGAATCACCCGGAGATTGCCGATTTTGTTGCAAAACTCATTGATGGCTCGCGCGAACGGTGATTCGCTGTTCTGAGGCGATTCGCTGTGGAGGCGGGCGATGATGGGACGACTCAATCATGATCAAGGGCAGTTGTTCTATTCGTTCCGTCTTGA
>JBKPOZ010000196.1:0-19180 GCA_046733355.1 Pseudomonadota bacterium
CCGGTAACGTACACGCACGCAAACTCGACATGTCGCCCTGAGTAGGAGCCGCCCCCGTCAGGACTCGAGTCCATTAGTCCGGGCATGTTGCGTTCATGTTGCATGGAGTCGCGGAGATCGGTTTGGAGCCGTTGAAAACAAAAGGGAAAATGTTGCAACATACGCGACATAAAATCGGTAGTCACGATCAAACAAAAAAGTGCAAAATGCCGATCACATAAGGACTTCTTGGGTGGCTGGGGGACTAGGATTCGAACCTAGATTAACGGAGTCAGAGTCCGCTGTTCTACCGTTGAACTATCCCCCAAAGCAGCAACCTCCTTGGATGGAGATTGGCCGTCCCGAGATGTAGGCCCTCTCCATCTGCTTTCCAAGCCGCGGCCCCTTACCAGACCTAAACGTTGGACATGTCTTTCGGCGGATTTTCCCGCAGCCTATAGCAAATTTGTCACAGCCCTGCGGCCACCCATGAGCTAGTTATGGGATACGCGCCGCTCTCGCGAGTCGGCGGCACACACAGACAAAGGCGGGGGGATCACATGCGGAAATTCGTTGCATCCGGTGTGGCGCTTTCGTGCTTGGCAATTTCAACGGCGGCAAGTGCCATCGATCTTCCCATGCGGGGAGCTGCGCCGGCACAACCTGTTGTTCCACCCTACGAATGGACCGGAATCTTTTTCGGCGTGTCGATCGGAGTGGGCACGGGCTCGAGCACGCACAGCGCATCAACCGGTGATCTCACGCCACGCTTCGATCTCACCGGCGGCACGTTTGGGCTGGCGCTGGGATATAACTGGGAAGCGGGTCCCCTGATCTACGGCCTCGACACCGACATTTCGGTTTCGACAATAAAAGGCAGCTCCGGTTATCTCGGAGCTTTTCCCGGTTTCGTGGCGGAGACCTCGGAACGCTGGCTTGCGACCTATCGCGGCCGGCTTGGCATGAAGCTCAGCAAGAGCTGGATGGCATATGTGACGGGCGGTGGCGCGAGCGCCGCAGTCAAGATCACCGCCACCGAGCCCGGTGCCGGGATTGCGTGGGAGAGCCAGGTCCGGTCGGGATGGACGGCAGGCGTCGGGGTCGAGGCCGCGCGCATCCATTCCTTCACCGTAAAGGCGGAATACCTCTATGTCGATTTCGGCAATCCGTCGTTCTTCAATCCACCGCCTGCCGGCTTTTTCAATCGTGCCGGCGGGGTGCGGCTGCACGACAACATATTCCGCATCGGCATGAATCATAAGTTCGAAGGTTTCTGATCGCGCGGTAGGGGCAAAAGCCGAAGCCATATTGCGCCGAGAGGTGCAACGGCGGAATACGCCAGCGCTATTCCGCCCCGCGATCGCAAATCTGTTCCACCCCAGCACAAGCTTGTGACATTGGAACTGCAGCGCGTGACTCGTTGCGCGCGTTGCTCACTCCAGGAACCGTTGGCCCGAGTCATGCGTTGGGTTGGCGACACTCGTTAGCGAGGAGAACATGCTATGACTATCGACAAGGACCGCATCCAAGGTTCCGCCGAGCAGGCCAAGGGCAAGGCGAAAGAATGGGCCGGCAAGGTGACCGGCGACACCAAAACAGAAAACGAAGGCAAAGCCGATCAGTTGAAGGGGAAGGTGCAGAACACGGTCGGCGGAATGAAGGATACTCTTCGCGGCAAGTAAGCTTCACGCACATGAGTCTCTGCGAGAGCCCCGCGAGGGGCTCTCATTTTGTGATGCCTGTGTCATGCATGGGAACGGAGTCAAGCTTGCGCAGACCTGCGTAATTTGTCTGCGGTATCCGCGCATGACCTCTTGTGTGTTAGGAAAGACGTGGATGGCCGTGACGAGCACGGCCATGACGAACAGGGGAGGGCTCGGCTATAAGCGGCGGTATGCCGGCAGCTCCGATGCCGCTCCCCGCTTCGATCGACGCAACCGTCGAGCTGCTTGCCCGCGCCGACTACCTCGTCGATCGTGCGCTCGGCACCGTGCTCTTTCTCAGCCTGAAAATGTCGCGCCCGCTGTTTCTCGAAGGCGAGGCGGGCGTAGGCAAGACCGAGATCGCCAAGGTGCTGTCGCAAACGCTCGGGCGGCAGCTCATCCGGCTGCAATGCTACGAAGGGCTCGACGTCGCGGCGGCGGTGTACGAGTGGAACTACGCCGCGCAGATGATCGCCATCCGCGTCGCCGAGGCCGAGGGCGCGCACGATCGCGTGCGCCTTGAGCACGACGTGTTCTCCGATCGCTTTCTCATAAGACGCCCGCTTCTGCAGGCGCTCGAGCCCGCGCCGGAAGGCCCGCCCGTTTTGTTGATCGACGAGCTCGACCGCGCCGACGAGGCGTTCGAGGCCTTTCTTCTGGAAGTGCTCGCGGACTTCCAGGTCAGCATTCCCGAGCTGGGCACGGTCAAAGCCGCGCATCCGCCCGTCGTGGTGATCACGTCGAACCGCACGCGCGAGATTCACGACGCGCTCAAGCGGCGATGTCTTTATCATTGGCTCGGCTATCCGTCCGCGGAGCGCGAGCTGAAGATCGTGCGCACCAAGGTGCCGGGTATCGGCCGCGCGCTTTCCGAGCAGGTCGTGCATTTCGTGCAGGCCCTGCGCCAGGAGGATCTGTTCAAGGCGCCGGGAGTGGCCGAGACCCTGGACTGGGCAGCGGCGCTCACCGAGCTCGATGTGACGTCGCTCGAGCCATCGACCGTGTCCGACACGCTGGGGGCGCTTCTTAAATATCAGGACGACATTGCCCGGCTCGCGGGAGACAGGACGGAGGAGCTGATTACGGAAGTGCGCGCGAAAATGCGGGCGGCGGAATAATGGCGGCGGAAGCAGGCCGCCTTGCGGAGAACATCGTTCACTTCGCGCGGGCGTTGCGGGCTGCCGGGATTCCGGTTGGGCCCGGGGCAAGCATGGACGCCCTTGCTGCCGTCAGCGCCGCGGGCATCGGCGAGCGCGAAGACTTCTACTGGGTGCTGCACGCGATTTTCATCAAACGGCGCGAGCATTCGCCGCTGTTCGACCATGCGTTCCGTCTTTTCTTCCGGCGGCGCATCGGCCTCGATCAGCTCGCGGCCATGCTGCCGCCGAGTCCGCAAGTCGAGAAGAAGCCAGCCCCCGGCGCGCAACGCGTCCACGAGGCGTTCAGCGCGCCGGCGCGCAGTGAACGCATAGGGGAAGAACTCGAAAGGGACGCGCGGCTCACCGTTTCCGATCAGGAGGTGCTGCGGCGGAAAGATTTTGCACAAATGACAGCAGCCGAATTGATGACAGCAAAGGAGGCGATCCGCCGCCTCGTTCTCTCTCTCGATCAAATCAGGACGCGGCGGCTCGCGCCGCACCGCCACGGCCACATTGTCGATATCCGCCGGACGCTGCGCGCGAGCCTGAAGGCGGGCGGCGCGGTGATCGATCTCAAATATCTCGGGCCGCGTGTGCGGCCCCCGCCGCTCGTGACGCTGCTCGACATTTCCGGCTCCATGAGCCAGTACACGCGCCTGTTCCTGCATTTCCTGCACGCCGTCACCGACGCGCGCAAGCGCGTGCATACGTTCCTGTTCGGCACCAGACTTACCAACGTCACACGCGCGCTCAAGGCGAAAGACCCTGACGAGAGCCTCGCGGCGGTGGCGGCCAGCGTCCCCGACTGGTCGGGCGGCACACGCATTGCCACTTCGCTGCACCATTTCAACAAGCTGTGGGCGCGCCGCGTGCTGGGTCAGGGGGCCATGGTCCTTCTCATCACCGATGGGCTTGAGCGCGATCCGGACGATCGCCTGGCCTTCGAGATCGATCGCCTGCATCGCTCGTGCCGGCAGCTCATCTGGCTCAACCCGCTCTTGCGGTTTTCCGGTTTTGAGGCGAAGGCGAAAGGCATCCGCACCATGCTGCCGCATGTGGATCAGCTCCGGCCCATCCATAATCTCGATTCGATGATGGAGCTGGTGCGCGCGCTCTCGGCGCATGGCGGCCCTGCCGGGGATCCAAAAGCATGGCTGAAGAGCGCCGCCTGACGAGCATTGCCGGGCAGGGTAATGCGACCATTTATGCAGATGATGCAAAATTTTTTGATGTGGCAAACGCGATGCGCTCCTTCTCCCCCCCGGGGAGAGGGTTGGGGTGAGGGGGTTGCAAATATTGAGCAATAAAACCCCTCACCCTGACCCTCTCCCTTTGGGAGAGGGAACTGAGCGGAGTCTGGCTCCAAAACGGAGACACACGGCATGCAAACTCTGGCGCGCGATGAGGATATCCTGAAGGCCGCGGCGAACTGGCGGCGCGAAGGACGGGGCGTGGCGCTCGCCACGGTAATCGAAACCTGGGGCTCGGCGCCGCGGCCGGTCGGCTCGAACCTGGTAATCGATGATCAGGGCAATTTCCTCGGGTCGGTATCCGGCGGCTGCGTGGAAGGGGCGGTGGTGACGGAAGCGCTCGATGTCATCGAGAGCGGCGCCGCGAAGACGCTGGAGTTCGGCGTGGCCGATGAAACCGCGTGGCAGGTCGGTCTCTCCTGCGGCGGCACCATCCGCGTCTATTTGGAGAAGGTGGAGTAATGCACTACCCGTCATTCCGGCCGAGGCCCAAAGGGCCGAGGGCCGGAATCCATAACCCCAGATCTGTGGTCATGGATTCCGGGCTCGCCGCTCCGCTTTGCTTCGCGGCGCCCCGGAATGACAGTGCGTTTGTTGATTCGCTCTTTCGCGGGAATGAGCGGATAGGTGAGCGAGCAATGTCGTGAAGCTCGAAGCCCTCGATGCACTCAACACGGAGCGCGCGGCGCGCCGCGCGGTTGTGGTCGTGACCGAGCTCGACAGCGGTCGGCAAAGGCTGGTGCAGGCGGCCGTTACCTCGCGCGATCCGCTGCACACACTTCTCGAAAAGCATCTGCGCAGCGGCAAGAGCGGAATAGTGGAAACCGAGCAGGGCAGGGTGTTTCTCGCCGTGCACGTGCCGCCGCCGCGCCTGGTAATCACCGGCGCCGTCCACATCAGCCAGGCGCTGGCGCCTATCGCCAAGCTTTTAGGCTACGATGTCAGCATCGTGGATCCGCGCACCGCTTTCGCCTCCATCGAACGTTTTCCGGAAGTCAAAGTGATCGCCGAATGGCCCGACGTGGCACTGCCGGCGTTGAGCATCGATCATTACACCGCGTTTGTGGCGCTCACGCACGATCCCAAGATCGATGATCCGGCGCTGGCGCACGCGCTTGCCCGGGACTGCTTCTATATCGGCGCGCTCGGCTCGAAGAAGACGCACGCCCGGCGCATCGAGCGCCTCAAGGCGCAGGGCCATTCCGATGCGACGCTCGCGCGCATCCATGCCCCCATCGGACTTGCCATCGGGGCGAGCACCCCTGCGGAAATCGCGGTGGCGATCATGGGAGAAATCACCGCGCGGCTGCGCCACGGGGCGGAGAAGGCCTTATGAAGTTCGGGTCTGTGCCCGTCGCGGAGGCCGAGGGCGCGGTGGCGGTGCATTCGATCCGCCAGGGCGAGCTCGTGCTCAAGAAGGGAACGCTGATCGGCAACGCCGAGATCGCTGCCCTCGCGAACGCCGGCATTGACCAGATCGTGGTGGCGCGCACCGAACCCGGAGACGTCCCGGAGGACGTGGCAGCAGCGGAAATCGCTGCGGCAGTGGCAGGCGAGGGCGTGCGTGTCGAGCGCGCCTTCACCGGGCGCGCCAATCTTTTTGCGGAAACCGCCGGCGTGCTCGTGATCAAGAAGGAGAGCGTCGATCGCCTGAACAAGGTCGATGAGTCCATCACGCTTGCGACGCTGCCGGCCTACAAGCCTGTCGTCGCCGGAGAGATGATCGCGACGGTAAAAATCATTCCGTTTGCGGTCGCATCGTCGCAGCGCGATGGGGCCCTCGCCGCAACAGGAGAAGCGGCGCCCCTGCTGCGCGTCGCTCCCTACCGCATTCGCCGGGTCGGCATCATTTCGACCGAGCTCCCCGGACTCGCACCGAAGGTAATCGACAAGACACTGAAGATAACGCAGGAGCGGCTTGCGCCCGCGGGAGCCCGCGTCATGGCCGAGCGGCGGATTGCCCATGAGCAAGGCGCGCTGGCGGCAGCGCTCGAAGACGTGCTCGATGCCGGTGCCGAACTGGTCATTGTGTTCGGCGCCTCCGCCATTGCCGACCGCCGCGACATCATTCCCGCCGCGATCGAGGCGATCGGCGGCAAAATCGAGCATTTCGGGATGCCGGTCGACCCGGGCAATCTCCTTCTTGTCGCAGCCGCGCGCGGCTATCCCGTGCTCGGCGCTCCCGGCTGCGCGCGCTCGCCCAAGGAAAATGGCTTCGACTGGGTGCTGATGCGCCTGCTTGCAGGACTGCCGGTGTCACGCGAGGCGATCACCGATATGGGAGTCGGCGGCCTCCTGATGGAGATCGTCACGCGGCCGCAGCCGCGCGCCGAGCCGGCGCCTTTGGTGGAGAAGCGCGTCGCAGCCGTGGTCCTTGCGGCGGGCCGCTCGACCCGCATGGGCGGGCCGAACAAGCTGTTGGCCGAGGTCGATCATCGGCCCCTCGTGCGCATTGCCGCCGAGGAGGCCCTCGCATCGGGAGCAAGTGCCGTGGTCGTCGTCACCGGCCATCAAAGAGCGGAGATCGCGAAGGCACTCGCCGGTCTGCCTGTGCGTCTCGTGCACAATCCGGATTTTGCCGACGGGCTTGCCACGTCTCTCAAGGCCGGCATCAAAGCGCTGTCTGCCGATGCGGATGCCGCAATCGTCTGTCTCGGCGATATGCCGTGCGTCGATGCCAAGCTCATGCGCCAGCTCATCGCGGCATTTGCTCCCGAGCGCGGGGCGCTCGTGGTGGTGCCCACGTTCGCGGGCAAGCGCGGCAACCCGGTGCTATGGTCGCGTCGCTTTTTCCCGGATCTGTTGGCGATCGAAGGCGACGTCGGCGCCCGCCACCTCATCGGCCGCTATGGCGAGGCGGTGGTCGAAGTGCCGGTTGAAAAAGGCACGCTCGTCGACGTCGATACTCCGGAGACCCTTGCCGAAGTAGTGGCCGAGATCGCGGCCAGCTGATTTATCGGCCGGGCCGGCACCACAGGAGCGTGCAAACCGGCACCGGGCTGTTTCGCTCGCATCGGCGCAGCGCCACGAGCTTCGCCTCGACGATATCCGGGCTGGCCGACCATCCGCGGGCGCCAAGCCCTCCGGCACGGCAGACCCATGCCGAGGCCTCGCTCGGCGCGAGCGCCAGAAATGAGGCGGTGAGAAGAGCGAAGAAAACTGAAAGCCGAAACATGTTCCTCCTCCGACTGAAGATCTTCAACTATGCCCCTTGAATTCGTTGCAAATCAGGCGATCGCCCGTGCGGGCCGCCGCGCCTGGGTTCACCAACTGGAAACCGCTATCCCATAGCTTGGCTTTTGCGTTTTCGGGGGGATCGATGGTCAGGACGGGATTGAAACTTGCCGCCGTCTGACTGCTGGCGGGCAGCTTGGGAGCGAGCGCGCAGGCAGCGGGCGCGCTCGCCGTCGGCGCCTGCGGTGCCTATGGCTTTTGCCTACGACTTCCCGCGCGAGGAAGCGGCAAACCGGGCCGCGCTGCAAAAATGTACCGGCGAGTGCAAGGTGGTGCGGGTGATGCGCGCGTGCGGGGCCATCGCCATCGATGGTAAGAACGCGTGCGGCGCGCATGGCTATGCGGTGGCCCGCCGCCTGCGCGAGGCGCAAAACTCCGCTCTGCGCCAGTGCTACGAGTACGGCGGCAAGGAGTGCGTCATTCGGGCGTGGGCCTGCGACGCAAAGGGGTGATGCGGCGTGCCGTACTCCGGATGAGCGCAGCGACATCCGGGTAATCCTGTCCCGCATATCGCTGACGCTCATGCGGGCTACTGCTGCTGTCTCACAATCCCGGATCCTGAACCGTCGCCCTGAGGTGCTCGGTGCAACGCGCCGAGCCTCGCAGGATGCCGACGTAAGCGGGTTGTGCCGGCGCGTTCAGGTGCATAGATTATGACTGACCAGTCAGTCAGTGGAGGCGCCGCATGCGCCCGATCCGCGCCACCAAGACTGCACGCTCGCGCATGCGCCTGCGGGACCGGCGAGCACCGCCGGCGCGAGATGAGCGCGGGCAATCGGAGCGCCGCCGAATCATCCTCGATGCAGCGCTTGCGGAGTTCGCCGCACGGGGATTTGCTGCGACGCGACTGGAAGACATCGCCCGCCGCGCCGGCGTAGCCAAGGGCACGCTCTATCTTTATTTTCGCGACAAGGAGACGCTGTTCAAGGAGCTGGTGCGGTCTCGGCTGAGCCCGCTGGTCGGCGCCATTCGCACGGCGGCAGCGCGCGATCTTTCCGTGCGCGCGCTGGTCGAGCTCATCCTGCACGTGTTTCTCGTTGAAATCTACGGCACCAGCCGCAAGGACATCATTCGGCTCATCATCAGCGAAGGACCGCGCTTCCCGGAGCTCGCCGAATTCTACTATCGCGAGGTGATCGCGCGCGTGCTTCCGCTGCTGCGCAAGCGGCTGCGGCAGGCGGTGAAAACTGGAGAGTTGCGTCACGACGCGCTCGCGCGTTTTCCGCAGTTGCTGGTGGCGCCCGCCGTCGTGGCGATCCTCTGGTCCGCCTTGTTCGACCGCCTTTCGCCGCTCGATGCCAAGGCATTCCTGCGCGCGCATATCGACGTGTTGTTTTCCGAGGGCTGTCGGTCATGAAAATCCGCAGCCTCGCTCTCGCCCTCGCAGTCGTGCTGCTGAGCAGCTGCAACCAGGCGACCGAGCCGGTGTTCCAGGGCTGGGTGGAAGCTGAGCTGATATTCGTCGGCCCCGACGAGAACGGACGCATCGAGACGCTCACGGTGCGGGAAGGCTCGCCCGTCGAGAAGGGCATGCTGCTGCTCACGCTCGACGCCGACCTGCAGCTTGCCGACGTTGCAATGGCCGAGGCATCGCTGAAGAACGCCCAACTCGCCTACGATCGCGCGATTGCGCTCCTGAAAACCTCGGCGGGCACGCAGAAGACGGTCGAGGACGCGGAGGCCGCGCTGCGCACCGCGCAGGCCAGGGTCAACTCGGCGCAGACACGGCTCAACCGGCGCAAGGTGTACAGCCCGGTAACCGGCACCGTGCAGCAGCTCTATTTCCGGGTCGGCGAGCTGGTCATGACGGCGAAGCCGATCCTCGCGCTGTTGCCCCCCATGAATCTGAAGGTGCGCTTCTTCGTCAACGAGCCGCTGCTGCCGAAGCTCAAGCTGGGCGACACGGTGGCGATCAGCTGCGACGGCTGCGAGCCGGGGATCGAGGCGAAGATCAGCTTCATCGCGCGCAGCTCCGAATTCACGCCGCCGGTCATCTACAGCATGGAGGAGCGCTCGAAGCTCGTGTTTTTGATCGAGGCGCGCACCGAGCGTACCGATCAGTTGCGCGTCGGCCAGCCGGTCAGCGTCAGGCTCGTGGAGCCGCGCACATGAACATGGAAACAAACGCGCCTGCCCCGCCGGAAGTGGTCATCGACGTAGAAGGCCTCAGCAAATCCTTCGACGGACGCAAGGTCGTGCGCGGTGTCTCGATGCAGGTCAAACGCGGCGAAATCTACGGCTTTCTCGGACCGAACGGCGCAGGCAAGACCACGACCTTGCGCATGCTCTGCGGCCTGCTGACGCCCGACGAGGGCCGCGGCACCTGCCTCGGCTATGACATCCGTACGCAGGCCGACGAGATCAAGCAGCACGTCGGCTACATGACGCAGCGGTTCAGCCTTTATCAGGACCTTTCCGTCGCCGAAAACCTCGAATTCGTCGCGCGGCTTTACGGGGTGCCGCAGCCGAAGAAAGCCGCGCGCGGCATGATCGAGCGTCTCGGCCTCGGCGGTCGCGAATGGCAGCTCGCAGGAGAGCTATCCGGAGGCTGGAAGCAGCGGCTCGCGCTTGGCGCATGCACGCTGCCAAATCCGCAACTTCTCCTGCTCGACGAACCTACCGCCGGGGTCGATCCAAAGGCGCGGCGGGAATTCTGGAACGAGATCCACGCGCTCGCCGCTTCCGGGCTCACCGTCCTGGTCTCGACCCACTACATGGACGAAGCCGAGCGTTGTCATGAGATCACCTACATCGCCTATGGCGTGCTGCTGGCGCACGGCTCCGTGCAGGAGGTGATCCGAAACTCGCATCTCGTCACCTATACGGTCAGCGGTCCGAATGCCGACAGGCTCGCCGACGAGCTGAGCGCCGCGCCCGGGGTCGAGATGGTGGCACCGTTCGGAACCAGTCTGCACGTCTCGGGGCACGACGAAGCGCTGCTGGAAGGTTTGAAGAGCCGATACGCGGACCGTCACGACCTCGTCTGGAGGCGCGCGGACCCTTCGCTCGAGGACGTGTTCATCGCCCTCATGAGCCAAGCGAAGGACAATTTCCAATGATCATGCCGCTCGCCGCGGGCGCAGCCTCAAGTGCTCCGCCGGGCGGGCCGCGCCGTTTCTGGCAGCGGACTTTTGCGGTGCTGGCCAAGGAATTCATTCAGCTCAGGCGCGACCGGATGTCGTTCGGCATGATCATCATGATCCCGCTCATGCAGCTCATGCTGTTCGGCTACGCCATCAATACCAATCCGCGGCATCTGCCCACTGCGGTGCTGCTGCAGGAGCAGAGCGATGTCGGCCGCTCCGTTCTCCACGCCATCGTGAACACGAAATATTTCAATGTCACGCATGTGATCAGCACCGAAGCCGAGTTCGACCGGCTGCTGCAATCCGGTGCGGTGCTGTTCGGCATCGAGATCCCGGTCAATTTCGAGCGTAACGTGCGACGCGGAGACCGGCCGGCGCTCCTGGTCGCGGCCGATGCGACCGATCCCGTAGGCTCGGCATCGGCCATGGCGTCGCTCGGCACCGTGGTGCAGACCGCGCTCGAGCACGACCGTCTCATTCCCGACAGCATCCCCCCTCCATTCGAGATTCGCATGCATGCCCGCTACAACCCGGCGGCCAACACCTCATTCAACATCGTGCCGGGCCTCGTCGGCACGATCCTCACCATGACGATGCTGATCTTCACCGCGCTTTCGGTGACGCGCGAGCTCGAGCGCGGGACCATGGAAAGCCTGCTGGCGATGCCGATCACCCCGCTCGAGATCATGCTCGGCAAGATCATTCCCTATGTCGTGGTCGGGTTCGTGCAGGCGTCGCTGATCATTGGCATCGGCATCGGATTGTTCGGTATCCCGCTGTTCGGAAGCCTGCTGCTGCTCGCGGCCCTGAGCACGCTGTTCATCACCACCAATCTTTCCATCGGCTATACCTTCTCCACCATCGCGCAGAACCAGCTCCAGGCGATGCAGATGTCGATGATGTTCTTTCTGCCGAATATCCTGCTCTCGGGTTTCATGTTTCCATTTGCGGGAATGCCTGTCTGGGCGCAGTGGATCGGCGAGGCGCTGCCGCTTACCCATTACATCCGGATTGTGCGCGCGATCATGCTCAAGGGCGCAACCAGCTCCGAGCTCTTCTTCGACACTGTCGCGCTGGCCTGTCTGATGCTGGTTGCGATGATCATCGCCGTCACGCGCTTTCGCCGCACCCTCGACTGAGGGGCGAAGGTAGCCCGCATGAGCGTTAGCGATATGCGGGGAAAAAGCCCCGGGTATCGCTTCGCTCACCCGGGCTACGTGAAGACGTTGGGCTTGCAACCGTGCCCCGCGCGAGGCGCATTGGCTGCCCAGCCAGGGGATAGGCTATAGAGCACGCGCATGCTGGATTCGACACGAGATCTCAATGCAGCGGACGAGTTTGCCACGCAACGCAGCCGACGCCTGTCGCTCGGTTTCATCAACTGGGCGCACGCGCTCGATCATTACGTCCTGCTGATCTATCCGACGGTGGTGATCGGCCTGCAAGACATCTATGCGCGCAGCTATGGCGAGCTGATCGCTCTCGGTACCGCCTCCTTCGTCGCCTTCGGCGTGTTCTCGCTTCCGGCGGGCTGGCTGGCCGACCGCTGGAGCAGGCGGGACATGATGCTCGTCTTCTATGCCGGGTGTGGCGTTTCGCTGCTCGCGGCAGGGAGCGCGCCGAATCTGATCGTGCTTGCCTGCGCGCTGTTTGCACTCGGCGCCTTTGGCGCGATTTATCATCCCGTCGGGACCGCCATCCTGGTCGAGCAAGCGCGGCTGCGCGGTCGCGTGCTCGCGCTCAACGGCGTATGCGGCAATTTCGGCGCGGCGCTTGCGGCCGGCATCACGGCTGCTTTGGTTGCGGGCCTCGGCTGGCGCGCCGCATTCCTGGTTCCCGGCGTGGTTTGCCTCATAAGCGCCGCGCTTTTTTTCCGGCTCGTCCCGCGCGAGGCTCATCGCGTGAAGGGCCGTGGCACGGTTGCGGAAGTGCCGCTTGCGACCTGGATGGCCGCTACAATGTTCTCTCTGTTTGTCGTGATTGCACTCGGTGCCGGGCTGGTCTTCCACATCGTTACCGTCGCGCTGCCTAAAATTCTCGACGAACGGGTCGCGACAGAGCTGCCGCTGATCCTGGTGGGCGGACTCGCCACGGCGATATTCTTCTGCGGCGCCTTCTCGCAGATTGTCGTTGGCCGGGTGGTCGAGAAAATTCCGCCGCACGTTGTCTTCGCGTTCATGGCGGCGCTGCAGTTTGTCGGCGTTCTCTGGGCGGTGCAGGCGCACGGACTGTCGCTCGTCCTTGCCCTCGCCATGGCGATGACCGGGATCTATGGCCAGGTTACGGTGAACGATCTCGTCATCGCGCGATATACGGCGGACGCCTGGCGCGGACGCGTCTATGCGGTACGTTATTTCCTGACGTTTCTCGTATCCGGAGCGGCGGTATCCGTCATTGCCTTCCTGCACAGCCGCGGCGGTTTTACGCTCGTGCTTGGCATCACGGCGGCAATCGCTCTGGTGTTCGTGCTGGCGACGGGCGCGGTTGCCATCCTGGTGAACGGCGTCGAGAAGGAACGCGCGCGCGCAGTGGCGCCGGCGGAGTAGAGCAGATAGCTTTGTTCGAATCGCCATCCTGCTCTACGTATTTGCTGGAGCATGATCTTTTCCGAAAACCGGTTTCCACTTTTCGCGATCATGCTCTGCCCTTGTGGAACCAATCGCCGCTTCCCACATTGGTGCAAGCGGCGATCGATGAGCCTCCGGGCCTCGTCTCGCCGAGGACGGCCACGATCAAGCAGGTGACGCCGGATGTACGCGCACCTCCTTTCGTGGTCGTTGGTGTTTTAGGCCACAGATCTCGGGGTTGTAGGGGCGGGTTTTAAACCCGCCCTGGCGCGACGGGACACGCCAGTAAGATGGCCGATTGTAAGTCGTCTGCGGGTTTGAAACCCGCCCCTACACTTTCAAGGATGTGCGTAAGGCGACTCCACGCTGATAATGGTGACCAGAATAAAAAGGCCCGGCCGGGAGGCCGGGCCTTCGTTTCTTTGCAGAAGGTGCGTGGATCAGAAATCCATGCCGCCCATTCCACCGCCGCCGGGCGGCATTGCCGGGGGCGGCTGCTTCTTTGGCACCTCGGCTACCATCGCCTCGGTCGTGACCAGGAGCCCGGCCACCGAGGCCGCTCCCTGCAACGCCTGACGCACGACCTTGGTGGGATCGATGATGCCTTTGCGCACCATGTCCACGTACTCGCCGTTTTGCGCATCAAAGCCGTAGTTGTACTGGTCCTTTTCGCTAATCTTGCCGACGATGACGGAACCGTCCTCTCCGGCATTGATGGCGATCTGGCGTGCCGGCCAGGAGAGCGCCTTCCGCACGATCTCGACGCCGGTCTTCTGGTCGTCGTTGGCTGTCTTCACCTTCTTGAGCGCTTCCGTCGCGCGCAGGAGTGCAACACCGCCGCCGGGCAAAAGGCCTTCCTCAACGGCCGCCCGGGTCGCGTGCATGGCATCGTCGACGCGATCCTTGCGCTCCTTCACCTCGACCTCGGTTGCCCCGCCTACGCGGATCACGGCGACGCCGCCGGCGAGCTTGGCCAAGCGCTCCTGCAGCTTCTCGCGATCGTAGTCCGAGGTGGTCTCCTCGATCTGCGCCTTGATCTGGGCAATGCGGCCTTCGATGTCGGCCTTCTTGCCGGCTCCGCCGACGATCGTGGTGTTCTCCTTGTCGATGCTCACCTTCTTGGCGCGGCCAAGCATGTTGAGCTGCACGTTCTCGAGCTTGATGCCGAGATCCTCGGAGATGGCCTGACCGCCGGTAAGCACGGCGATGTCCTGCAGCATGGCCTTGCGGCGATCGCCGAAGCCCGGCGCCTTCACCGCCGCGACTTTGAGACCGCCGCGCAGCTTGTTGACGACCAGTGTGGCAAGCGCCTCGCCCTCAACGTCCTCGGCAATAATGAGCAGCGGCTTGCCGGTCTGCACCACCGATTCGAGCAGCGGCAGCAGCTCTTGCAATCCCGAGAGCTTCTTCTCATTGATGAGAATGTACGGGTCCTCCATCTCCACGCGCATCTTGTCGGCATTGGTGATGAAGTACGGGGAGATGTAGCCGCGGTCGAACTGCATGCCTTCGACCACGTCGAGCTCGGTCTCCAGCGATTTCGCCTCTTCGACGGTGATCACACCCTCGTTGCCCACCTTCTTCATGGCTTCCGCCAGAAAGCGGCCGATCTCGCTGTCGCCGTTCGCCGAAATAGTGGCGACCTGCGCGATCTCGTCGTTCGAGGTGACCTTCTTCGAGTTCTTCTTCAGATCCTCGACAACAGTCTCGACAGCGAGATCAATGCCGCGCTTGAGGTCCATGGGATTCATGCCGGCGGCAACGGCCTTGGCGCCCTCCTTCACGATCCAGGAAGCAAGCACGGTAGCTGTGGTGGTACCATCTCCGGCGATGTCGGAAGTCTTCGATGCGACCTCGCGCACCATCTGCGCGCCCATGTTCTCGAACTTGTCCTCGAGTTCGATCTCCTTGGCGACTGTGACGCCGTCCTTGGTGACGCGCGGCGCGCCGAACGACTTGTCGAGCACGACATTGCGTCCTTTCGGACCCAGCGTCACCTTCACGGCGTTGTTGAGTATATCGACGCCGCGCAGCATCTTGTCGCGCGCGTCGGTTGAGAATTTGACGTCCTTGGCAGCCATTTCTTTCTCTCTTCCTCTTTAATCCTGTTGCTCGGCCCGTCCGAAGGGTCAGGCCGCCTTCCTCCTGGCGACGGTTTCCTCGATCACTCCCATGATGTCGCTCTCCTTCATGATCAGGAGCTCTTCACCGTCGATCTTCACTTCCGTGCCCGACCATTTGCCGAAAAGCACCCGGTCACCGACCTTGATATCGATGGGGACCAGCTTGCCGGACTCGTCGCGACCGCCCGGACCTACCGCCTGAACCTCGCCCTGCGAGGGCTTCTCCTTGGCGGTATCCGGGATAATGATGCCGCCTGCCGTCTTCTCTTCGGCCTCGATGCGCTTGACGACGACCCGGTCGTGAAGCGGACGAAACTTCATAGCATCCTCCTTACATCGTTGACGAAATTGGAATTTTTAGGCTGGGTGAGCACTGGCGGCACAATGCTGCCAGCGTTCCAGCGCGCTACCTAGGGGCTCTCTGACCTCCCGCAAGGGGGCGGCTGGAAAAAATTAGCACTCTTTTTCCCGGAGTGCCAAGAGGGTCTAGCAGTCAGCGCGCCGCAGTGCCAGCCCTCGTCCGGGCGATCAGCAGTGTTGCAAAAATGCTGCTAAGCAATTGATTTTTGGAACTGTTTACATCGTTTCCGCTTGAACTGTGTGGGAGGTGACGATCACACTGATGTCCGAGAATCGGAGGGCATCGCAATGGCATCCAAAGATTTTCGGCGCCAACTCGAAGGCTACGGCCTCACCACGGCACAAATTCTTTACAGGCTTCCCGATCATCCCTCGTTGCTGCAAACCTTTGTCTGGCAGGATTACGATCTCTGCCCGCGGTTTCCGGTCCTGAACAAGTTCTTGGCGTTCTGGCTGGAAACACTCGAGGGACCGCTCCACTCGGTGACCGTTGCCCATTCCCGGCTGATCAGGCCCGCGGAGATACGCGCAATCGGGGGCGAGTTCCGGCTGCATTAGCCAGCGCAATTCCGTCGGCTCCAACTGTACAGCCGGCAAGAGAGGCTCATGGCGCGCATCCGATTTGAGTTTGCCGGCCTTAGCCTTGATGCCGAACTGATGGACTCGCCTACAGCGAAGGCGATTGCTGCAGCGTTACCGATGTCTGCTTCGGTGATGACCTGGGGCGAGGAAGTGTATTTCCCCATACCCGTCAAAGTGGCGCAGGAGAAAGGCGCGCGCGCCGTCATCACTCCGGGCGAAATTGCGTACTGGCCCGAAGGGCACTGCATCGCACTCGGTTATGGGCGAACCCCGATCAGCCAGGGCGATGAGACGAGGCTTGCGAGCCCCTGCAACATTTTCGCCCACGCGCTCGGGGATGTGAAAACGCTGGCGGGCGTGAAATCCGGCACGCACGTCAAGGTGAGCAGGATCGCGTAGGGTGGGCAAAGGCGCGAGTCCACGGTGTCGACGCGTGCGCACATCGCGTGTACGCGCCGTGCCCACGCGGAGAGTCACAGTGCGCGCGATTTTGCGCACCCTACGGCCGCTATCCCCGCCCCACGAACGGCATCAGGTTCGCCATCACCGTCATGAACAGGATATTCGTGTCGAGCGGAAGGCTTGCCATGTGGACGACGGCGCGGCCCACGTCTTCTGCCTGCATGCGCGGCTCCTGCGCCATTCGGCCGTCGGCTTGCAGCACGCCTTCACCATGCGCCATGCGCTCGGTCAGCGGTGTTGCCGCGTTGCCGATGTCGATTTGTCCGCAGCAGATATTGTAACCGCGGCAATCAAGCGAAGTGGATTTGGTGAGGCCGGTGACGGCATGTTTTGTCGCAGTATATGCAACCGACCGCGGGCGGGGCGCATGGGCCGAGATGGAGCCGTTGTTGATGATGCGCCCGCCGCGCGGGTCCTGCGCCTTCATAATCTTGATCGCCTCCTGCGTGCACAGGAACATGCCGGTCAGGTTGGTATCAACGACTTTCTTCCAGGTCTCGTACGGCAAGTCCTCGAGCGGCACTGCCGGCGCGCCGATCCCGGCATTGTTGAAGAGGACATCAAGCCGGCCGAACGCCTCGCGCGTCCTGGCGAAGAGAGCGCGGATGGATTGCGGATCGGTGACATCGGTGGGCACGATGAGCGTATTGCCGGGTAGCGACTTGGCCTCGGTGACGGTTTCCTCGAGCTTGTCCTTGCGCCGGCCGGCAAGCACTGTGGCATAGCCTTCGCGCAACAGGGCAAGCGCGGCGGCTTTGCCAACGCCCGTGCCTGCGCCGGTGACAACGGCTACTTTCTGCTTCTCGGCCATCGCTTTCTCCCTCAGGTCGGCCGCCATCATGAAACTTGTTGGGGCGGGTTTCAAACCCGCTCTCTCTCGGCAGACGCCGCTCTCGCAATCCCGGGGCGCGCGTTTACCGCAGCAGGGCGGGTTAAAAACCCGCGCCTACATGCATAAGCATCGATGACAATCAGCCGGCGAGCGCGAGCGTGTCGATGTCCGCAGCGCGGGAGGAGAACTGCCCTGTGGCTAGCTGCTGGGCCAGTGCTTCGGCCGGACCAGGCCGGCCGAAACGGTAGCCTTGCATGGAGTGAACGCCGGCTGCACGCAGGAACAGCTGCTGATCAGCGGTCTCCACCCCCTCGGCGGTCACCAGCATGCCCAGCCCGCGGCCGAGGCTTACGACCGCATGCACGATCGCGGCCGCATCGACCGCGCGCTCGATGCTGCGCACAAAGCTTGAATCGATCTTCAACTTGTCGAAGGGAAAGCGCCGCAAATAGAGCAGGCTCGAGTAGCCGGTACCGAAATCGTCGAGGGCCAGCCGAACGCCGAGTGCCTTGAGCCAACGCATGGCAAGCTCGGCCGCTTCCACATTTCCCAAGAGCGTTGTTTCGGTGACTTCCAGCTCCAGCCGGCTCGCGTCGAGGCGGGTCGCGCTCAGAATCCTTTCCACCACTTCGACAAAGTTCGAGGCGCGGAATTGCAGGGCCGATACATTCACCGCGACCGTGAGCGCCGGCCAGAGTTTGGCGTCGAGGCAGGCCTGGCGGAGCACCTGCTCCCCCAGCTCCACGATCAAGCCGCTGTGCTCTGCGACCGGGATGAACTCGGAGGGCGGAATCTCGCCGCGTTGCGGATGCGTCCAGCGGCAGAGCGCCTCCACGCCGAGGACCTTGTCGCCGGTGTGATTGAGAATGGGCTGATAGGCAACGCGCAGCGCATTGCTCTCGATCGCCGTGCGCAGCTCCTGCTCGAGAGCCTTGCGTTTGACCAGCTCCTCGTCCATGGCCGAGTCGTAGATGCAGGCGCGGTTGCGCCCCTCGTTCTTCGCCCGATAGAGCGCCATGTCGGCGTGGCGCATGACATCGGGCGCGCCGGCGACCGAGGGAGTGATAATCACGACGCCGATGCTCGCTCCAATGACGATGCTCTGGTTGCGTATGGAATATGGAGAGGAGATCGCCTCGACCACGCGCCTGGCCATGGTGTGGAGCGTGGGGTGATCGAGGACCCCGAGGGTGAGGACGGCAAACTCATCGCCGCCGAGCCGGGTGACGACATCGTCGCCACGTAGCGTGCGGAGGAGCTGCTGCGCCACGCTGCGCAGCAGCTCGTCGCCCACGTGATGGCCGAGCCTGTCGTTCACGTCCTTGAAATGATCGAGATCGATGTAGAACACGGCGGCCGTATTGCCGGCTTCTCTGACGCGCTCGATTGTCGCCTCCAGCCGCTCGCCGAAGAACATGCGGTTGGGGAGCCCGCAAAGCGGGTCGTGCATGGCCAGGTGGCGCAGCCGCGTTTCCGTTGCCGCTATAGTTTCTGCCGTGTGCCGCATGTGGCGGAAGACAAGCGCTGCGAGCACCACAAACGCAGACAGCGCCAGCATGACGAAGGGCACGATGCGGGAGATGATCTCACGGCCGGGAGTGTTCGGCGTCCAGGCAAACTGGGCCAGCGCCTCTCCCTTATTCCCGGTGAGCTGCAAAACACGATCGCCGCCGGGATCGACGCCCGTGTCGATGCGGCGCAGGTTGCGCAGTCCAAGCCGCCAGCCGATCTCCTTCAGTCTCTCATCGTCGATCTGATGCGCGACGCCCCGGCTGGGCTCCATTATTGCGCGCATGAACAACTGCTGTTCACTGTCGGCCGCCACATCGTTGGCGCGTTGAGCCGAGCTGAGCACCGCAATGA
>JBKPOZ010000197.1:0-21780 GCA_046733355.1 Pseudomonadota bacterium
GAGGAGGAGTGGATCAGTCGTCATCTTCCGAGTGGCGCGCTCGCCAAGCTCATTAGAATGCCCCTGCGTGCCTCTGACGAGCTTGGTGGTGAGGTTTCCCGTGCCGACACAGTGCCGACACCGCGCGGTGTGACTGCGATGCGAATAAAGCGGGCGAAGGGAATCGAACCCTCGACATACAGCTTGGGAAGCTGTCGTTCTACCACTGAACTACGCCCGCGCTTTCCGCCAGTGGATGAATACGCGAAGACCGGCACGGCAATCAAGTTGGTGCCATTAGAGCTCGTGCGGGACCGGCAATGGCGAGATCAGCTTGCCCCGATAGCCTTTGGCGCGCAGCTTGGGCGCGAGCTCGTCGGCGATGTGCCAGGAGAAAATGATGGCGCAATCGGGCTGATCGGCGAACAGCCGGCTCTCCTCCACGACCGGAATGGAGGTGCCGGGCATGCATTTGCCGACCTTCAGCGAGCCCGCGATCTCGCACACATAGTCGATGATCGCCTCGTCGAGTCCCACGTAATTGACCAGCGTGCTCGCGCGCGAGGGCGCGCTGATGCCGCAGATGCGCGCGCCGCTTTCCTTGAGCTCCCGGAGCATCGTCAGCAGGCGCAGCTTTGACAGCATCACGTCCCGCCGAAATTTGGCGAGGCGCTCCTCCATCTCGTTGCCGTGCGGCTCTGCGGCCAGCATCTTTGCGACGCTGTCGCTTACCGGCCGCGTGCCGCGACGCGCCGCATAGACGCGGATCGAGCCCCCGTGCGTGGGGATCGCACGCGCATGAAAGACCTCGAGTCCCTGCATGTCGAGCAGATTGGCGAGGCTGGTGAGCGAATAATAGCGAAGGTGCTCGTGATAGATCGTGTCGTACTGCAGCCGGTCCATGAGCCCGACGAGATAGTGGGATTCGGAAATGAATACGCCGTCCGCGGCGAGCAGATCGAGGATGCCCGCGAGCACCGCATGCACGTCTTCGATATGCGCGAAACAGTTCGCCGCGGTCACCACGCGCGCCTCGCCATGCGCGCGCTTCACTTCGCCTGCCACAGTTGGACCGAAATAGCGGGCGAGCGTGGGGATGCCTTTCTCCGCCGCGAGCCGGCGGACATCTGTCGGCTCGATACCGAGAACCCGGTGTCCGCCCGTCTTGAAGTTCGCAAGCAGCGTGCCGTCGTTCGAGCCGATGTCGACAACGAGATCCTGCGGCGCAAGCTTCAGCATTGCGGAAGCCTCGCGATAGAGATCGGCAAAGTTGTCGCGCAGGAGCTTGGTGGTGCCGCTGGTGTAGGGATATTCGGGCGGGAAGATGATGACCGGATCGACGGCAAGGCCGAGCTGCACCAGCTCGCATTGTTGGCAAAAGAGCAGCTCAGTGGGAAACCAGGGTTGCTGGCGCGCCGGCGCGCCGATCGGCACCATCTGATTGACCGGCGGCATGTAGCCGAGAGAGAGCACCTTGCGCAGCGGCGCATGCCCGCAGACCTGGCAGTATTCGACAGGCACGCTCGCTCCGGTGCCGGCGGCGCGCGCAACCTTTTCGGCAAGCAAGGGCAATCTCCTCACACAACTGTAGGGTGCGCAAAGGCGCGCACGCAGGGCGCGCCGTGCGCACCATGATTGATCGACCGCGTGGGCACGGCGCGCGCAATCAGTGTTGCATGTACTGTATACATCGTATTGCGCGCGCCTTTGCCCACCCTACGGATTAGACGTGTTCGGCGCTGGCATGCGCCCAGTACCAGTTCAGCGTCGGCACCAATCCTTCATCGAGCCGCACCCGCGGTTTGTAGCCGAGCGCGGCGAGCTTCGAAATATCCGGACAGCGCCGCAGCGTGCTGCCGTGCAGTGCGGCCGAGGGCTGCAGCACAATATCCACGCCGGCAATTTTCGCCATGCGGCGCGCAAGCTCCGCAATGGCGATCTCCTCGGTCGTGCCAACGTGATAAATGCCCAAATGCCGGCCGCGGTCGCGCATGGTCATCACGCCAGCAACCAGATCGTCGACATAACAGAAGCTGCGGGTCTCGTTCCCGCTCCCCTGAATCGGAAACGCAAGCGTGCCCTTCCCGCCCTCATCGCGCAGCTTGCGCAAGCGCACCGCGAACTCCGGAATGACATGGTCGAATCCCATATCGGGGCCGTACACATTATGCGGCCGGAAAATCAGGACGCGCTCGAAATGCTTGCGCCCGTGATTGAGCGCCATCATTTCGCTGATGATCTTGCCGGCGCCATAGGAAAATCTCGGGTTGAGCGGATCGGGAACAACGAGCGGCGCAGTTTCGTCTGTCGGCACCGCCGGCGGCGACTGGTAGACCTCGGAGCTCGACGCGAGCACGAGCGTGCCGACCCGATGACGGCGGCAAGCGTCAATGACATTAACGATGCCTTTCACGCCCACGTCGAGCACGAGGTCGGGTGCGCTGTAGAAGCTCGCCGTGCCGTTGATGAATGCGAGATGGTGGACTTCATCGACGCCGCGTGCCGCCTCGGCGACGGCATTCGCATCGCGAATATCGCCGCGCACGAACTCGATCTCCTGCTCGACGTCGGCCAGCCGCCGCAGCGAGCCGCGCGAGTTGTCATCGAAGACGCGCACCCGCTCCCCGCGCGCAAGCAGCGACTTGACCAGTGCCGATCCGATAAATCCGCTGCCGCCGGTGACGAGAACGCGGCGGCCGCTCACGGGGAGCCCTCGCGCACGGGCACATCAATCCAGCCGCCCCCGCTCCTGTGAGATCGCCATGCGGCATCGATCAGGCATTGCACGCGATACCCTTCGCCGAATCCCGGGACCGCGGGTCCTCCGTGCGTGCAGGCGTCAATGAAGCGGCCAACCAGGCGGGCGACCGGTGCTATGCGCGAGTCGATTGCGGCGGGCACGATGTCCTCTGCAACGGGCGCAACGTGGAGCGAGCTGTCTCCCCTTCGGCCGTGCATCAGCGTAAAGCCGCGGAAATAGTCGGGTGTGGGATTGCTCAGCACGAGTGTTCCGTCGTCGCCGTAAAGCTCGATGCGGTGGCCGGAACCGAGAAAGGACGCGCAGCTCATCTGCAGACTGCCGCCGGCACCGCAGGCGAACGCAAAGGTGAGCGCAACACTCCCCTCCCTCTCGCCATCCGATAATGTGAACACGCGGCCTGCGAGCCCGCAAATCGGCCCGCAGAACCACTCGAGATAATGAAAGCAGTGGCTGACGAAATTGCCGAGAACGCCGCCGCCCCGCTGCGCCGTCGTTTTCCAGGTTTTCAGTCCGGCGCGGGTCGACTCGTTCTCGAGATTCCAGGTGACCACGGCGTGACGCAAGGCGCCCAGCGCGCCGCCTGCGATCATGGTCTTCGCGGCCTGCCAGGTGGGCAGCTCGGGAAAATTGAAGTCGATCATGTGCGGGCGGCCGCTGCGATTTGCGCACGCGAGCATCGCCCGCGCGCCACCGAGGTCGGCCGCGAGCGGCTTCTCGACGAACACGGCCTTGCCGCGCGCCAGCGCGCGTTGCGCGATGACAGGCTGGAGTTCAGGCGGGACCGCCACCGCGACAGCGCCCACAGCCTCATCCTCGACCAGCTCCTCCCACTGCGCAAAGCCGCGGGCGAGAGCGCTCGCCCGCGCGAGCTCTATTGCGCGCTCGGGCGTGCTCGCGGCAAGCCCAACAACCTCGCATCGCGCGTCTTTGCGAAATGCCGGGAGCAGCACATTGCGCCCGTAATTGGCCCCGACAATGCCGATGCCTAACATCAAGGTTGTTCACTTCCTCGACAGTGTCATTGCCCGCGCAGGCAGGCGATCCAGCGATCCCAGTTTGGGCAGATCGGCGCAGTTGCGCCCCATAACACAGTTTGTGGAATACTGGATGCCCCGCATTCGCGGGGCAAGACATGCCGAGAATTTCTAACTAAACCCCGCCACAATTTCATGGTCAAAAATGCATCCTTACACGCGGGGGTAATAGTTCAATGCGCAGGCCCAACCTGTTCATGATCGGCGGGCCCAAGTGCGGCACCACTTCTTTTCAGGAATATCTCGCCACGCATCCGCGCATCTTCATGTCGCAGCCGAAAGAGCCCTGCTACTTCGACAAGGATCTTCCGTTTCCTGCCTCGCCGCGAAACGACGCCGAATACATGCGCTGCTTCGCTGGCGCGAGCGAAGCGCACACCATCATCGGCGAGGCCTCGACCAATTACCTCTACTCCAAGGTGGCGGTTGCAAACATTCTGTCCTTCAATCCTGCCGCGCGCTTCATTGTCATGCTGCGCAATCCCATCGACATGGCGGGCTCCCTGCATTCCGAGGCGGTGAAGACGCTGACCGAGGACGTCTGCGACTTTCGCCAGGCATGGGCTCTGCAGGACAAACGCCACCGCGGCGAATGCCTGCCGCGCTTGACATATCAGAAGGACTTCGTGCTCTACGGCGATTTCTGCAGGCTCGGCGAGCAGGTGGAACGGCTGTTCCGGCTTGTTGATCGTGCGCGCGTGCATGTCATCGTCTTTGATGATCTAAAAAGTGCGGCGCGCCGGGTTTATCAGGACACGTTGCGCTTCCTGGAACTTCCGGACGACGGCCGCGCCGAGTTTCCCGTCCGCAATGCGTTTCAAGAGCCGCGCACGGGGCTGATGCGGGATTCCATCATGTGGCTCGCTGCAGCGCGCAACCGGCTCCCCTTGCGCAAGGGCATCGGCATCATGCGCGGCCTCACGCGGCTGACGTCGAGGCCCGGAGCGCGGCTCCCGTTGCCCATCGATTTCCATTGCGAGTTGGCCGACTATTTCAGGAGCGACGTTGCGCTGCTCAGTAAGCTTCTCGGGCGCGACTTTTCACCCTGGCTCGGGGTCCCGTCGGCTAAAGCTGCGCACAATCACGAGGCACGAGCCGCAGCCGCCCTCGCATAATACTGCACGCGCCCGAATTCGCGCCGCACCGGGAAAAGCGCGGCCACTGGCCCTCAGTTGCGCAATAAAGCAAGCCCGTTGCTCAGCACGAGTGCATCGCGCTCGACGACGCGGCACTGGAACGAAACGCGCTCGCGCGAGCGCCAGATCTCGGTGCGTATCGTCTCGCCTGGAAATACCGGCCGCGAGAAGCGCGCCTCGATGCCGGCCAGCCGTTCGCCGCGATAGTCCGCGCATGTGCGCAGGATGGCGTGCGCTGCAATCCCGAAGCTCGCCGCGCCATGCAGGATGGGCCGTTCGAAACCTGCAAGTTTCGCGCGCGTCGGGTCGGCATGCAGCGGATTGTCATCGCCATTCAGTCGATAAAGCAGCGCCAGGTTGGGCGAGGTCGGCAAATCGCAGATGCGCTCGGGCACGGAGGCGGGCACCGCGGCGGGCACCGGGCCCTCCCTCACCTTTCCGCCAAAACCGCCGTGGCCGCGCGCAAACGTGCTGCTATCCACCGTTGCGATGAGGCTGCCATCATCGGCGAGAAGATCGCGCGTGCTCAGAATGATGGCGGCGTTGCCCGCACCCTTGTCGATGACCTCTTTGATGCGCGGGCGACTGATGAGGCGCGCCTCCACCTCAAGCGGCCGATGCAGCACGACCTTCAGGTCGCCTGCGACGACGCGGGTCTCGTCAATCCCGAAGGCAGGATCGGTCAGTCGGCCCGGCCAGCCAAGCACGGCCGCCATGGTGGGGAACGCCTCGAAACCGGCTCCCTCGTACACGAACTTGAGTTGCCCCGCATCGAGCGGATCGAGCCCGAGCCCGATGCCGAGGGCATAGAGGATGCATTCGCGCCCGCCATAGCTCACGCGAATGTCCGCGGGCCGGTAGGAAATCACCTGTTCATAATTTAGCGGCATAGCTCCCCGGGAGGATCATTGCTGCACTGCAACAAAGGGCAGCATAGCGCGTGGTGATTGCGGGGAAAATAAGCAGAGGAATCACCTGGGTTAATGTGCGGGCAGGGATTTGGCTGCGACAGTTTTCCGGGAGAAACGAGGGATGTCTATGGGTGTACTGGTATTTCGCTGTCCAACGACGGGCGAAACGATAAACAGCGGCGTGCATACCGATGAGAGCAGCCTCAACAAGGTCCGCTCGCTGTCGGTCAAGCTTTATTGCCCCGCGTGTAAAACGACGCATCTGATGCGCGCAGGCGATGGACAGGTCGACACGGTCGTGCTGCCGCCGGGGCAAAGCCCGCTCGCACACGCTCACCCGTGATTGTGGCTGCGTGTAAAATCCGACGCAGGAACGCCTGCCGCGGCCGCGCATTACCGGTTATGCGTTCCCTCGTCACGCTCAAATTCCTCTGTCCCGCCACCAAAGGAGAGATTGAATACCGCCTCAAGGCGGACGCGCGCATGCTTGTCGAACGCTGGCGCAAGAATCTCCGCTGCAAATGCCCGTATTGCAAATCCCTGCACAGTTTTTCCTTCAGGGCCGGCTATGTCGAAGGGGCAATCGCGCATATCGGAGGCACCGACGAAGTCCGATGACAGAGGACAGATGACGGAGGACAGATAGGCCTGTCCTCTGTCACGGAACAATGCGCCATGGCAGTGGTTACGAGGCCATGGTGACGCCGGCCAAACTCCTGATCAACCCGCAGCTGCACCTGCGCGACGGACGAGTCATTCGCTCCATCGCGGACGCGATCGCGTTGCTGCGCGAGCACGAAGCGCGACCGGGCGTGGACGTGCGCGACGAGGTGCTGCACCGGCTGGAGCGGGCCCGCACCGAGCAGGAGGTCCAAGCCGCCGCGAAGGCGTTCTTCGGATGGGCCAGAGAGCTCGACCTCCTGCTTCCCGCCCCGGAGGCGGCCCGCCACCGGAGCTGACAGCCATCAGGTGCAGCGCTTCGCATCCATGACGGCGTCATTCCCGGACGCTGCCTCGCGACGGAAGCTTCTTGCGGGCGCCGCCGCTTCGTGTTTCACCCGTGCATTCGTCTCATCCGCAAAGAGTGCATCGGCGATGAATCACATCGCGCTGCTCGGCGACTCGATCTTCGACAATGCGGCCTATGTGGGAAGCGGGCCCGACGTCGTGCGGCAGTTGCGCGCCATCCTGCCACAGGGTTGGCGCGCGACGCTCAACGCGGCGGATGGCGCCACCATCGAAGACATTCGCGCGCAGCTCGCGCGCGTGCCAGACGATGCGAGCCATCTTGTGGTGAGCATCGGCGGCAACGATGCGCTCCTCGAAGCTCGAGTGCTCGAGGAGAGCGCGCGCTCCATGGGCGCTGCCCTGGACAGGCTTGCCGGAATACGCGATCGCTTTCAGACCAACTATCGCGCGATGCTGGGCGAGGTTCGCTCCCGCATGCTGCCCAGCGCCATCTGCACGATCTACGATGCGCGCTTTCCAGAGCCGGATATGCGCCGGCGCGCCGCCATCGCGCTCGCCATTCTAAACGATTGCATCACGCGCGAAATATTCTCGCGTGACCTGACGCTAATCGATCTCCGCCTCGTCTGCGACAACGATGCTGACTTCGCCAATCCTATCGAACCCTCGGTGACAGGCGGCGCCAAGATCGCCCAGGCCATTGCGAGCTTTGCCGCGGGCATCTCTTCGCGCAGCAGCGTGATCGCACGCTGATCCCCATTCGGGGAACCCTCGCCCCAGCGGCCGCGTTATTAGCACGATGGCATCAAGCCAAAGGAGATGACAATGAGTTTCGGACGCGGTGCACTGCTTTGGCTACTTGGAATTCCGCTGCCCATCATCATTCTGTTGGCGCTGTTCTGGCGTTAACGAGTTTGTCGGGAGCGGATGATGGACCCCGGGAGGAGCAGCCCCGGGGTCTTCCGTTTAGTGGGCCTTCGTTATGGCTGGGCTTTTGTCCGGGCCATTCACGTCTTTGGCTACAAATACAGCGAGGAGTGAACGTGCCGCAGGAGTCTACGGAACCGTGGGCGCGCGGCCACGCAGCAACCCAACAACAGCTGAGATAAGGAATAGAATTATAGCGACGTAGAAGATGATCTTGGCGATCTCGACTGCGAATCCCGCGATGCCGCCAAAGCCGAGCACCGCCGCAATGAGCGCAATAACCAGAAAAGTCAGGGCCCATCCAAGCATGGTCGGCCTCCTCCTGTTCGTCTATTCTCAATTCCGCAACGCGTGAAAAGTTCCACATCTTCGATCGATGCTGCTGTCCGCTGCCGTGGACGATTATCCCAATACGCTCGCGCTCAAGCGCGGCGAGATTGCGTCGGCGCACCTGAAACTCACATTCTCTGACATCAAACCGGCGAACCGTTTCTTCAAGCCGATGGTGCGCGAGCAACGCTTCGATGTGAGCGAGATGGCGATTGCCACCTACGTGCAGGCGAAGAGCCACGGCAAGCCGCTCGTGCTTCTGCCGATCACGATAATGGGCCGGTTCCAGCACGGCACGATGCTCTGCCGCGCCAGCGATCCCGTGACACCCGAAACGCTTCCCGGCAAGCGCGTCGGCGTGCGCTCATATAGCCAGACCACCGCCATGTGGGTGCGCGGCATCCTGCAAAACGACTATGGGGTCGATCTCGATCGTGTGCATTGGCTGACGTTCGAGGACGCGCATGTGGCGGAATATCGCGATCCCGCCGGCGTCGAGCGCGCGGACGGCAACAAAAGCCTCCTTGCAATGCTACGCGACGGCGATATCGATGCGGCGATCTACGGGGCCGACCTTCCGGGCGATCCCGCGCTCATTCCGGTCATTGCGGAACCGGCGACCGCGGCACAGGAATGGTATGCGCGGTACAGGATTGTGCCCATCAACCATATGCTGGTGGTGACCGAAAGAGCCGCGTCGGCTCCGGAAGCCATTCGGGAAATCTACCGCCTGTTCGCCGCGAGCAAGCGCGCGGCGGGGCTTCCGAAGCGCGGCGAAATCGATTTTTTGCCGTTCGGATTTCAGGCGTGCCGCCCGGCCTTGCAGCGGGCCGTCGACTATGCGTTGCAGCAAAGCCTCATTGGGCGAAAAATCGCCGTTGAGGAATTGTTCGACGCGACGAGCCGCGGGCTCGAAAGCTAGGCTTCGGGCTTTCCGGCCCCGCAGCATTTTCGCTTTAAACCTCAATGGGATGAATTGATGCGCGTTTATCGCAGCGCGGCTTAGATTTGTTTACCGAATCGGTACAAGTTGCGCAGCAGCGGTGCCCTTCCGAGGCTCGGTACGTTATCGACTTTGCGCGCGCGACGCGCATATTGTGCAAAGCGAAGCAGCGATCCTGAAGCACCCCCGGAGGACGATTGGCGGACACACTTTCCAGATCATCGGCAACGCAATCCATCCCACACAAAAAGCGGAGAGTGTTTTGGTGAATCCCCTCTGGCCAGCATTGTCAGGCTGCCGCGCCTCCAGAAAGACGCTGCGGGCGGCGCTCGCCACCGGCGTTGCAGCGGCTGCTCTGCTCACTCTTTCCCAATCCGCCGACGCGCGGCGGTTGCGCTATTACGGCTGGTATGCCGCTCCGGCCGAATATCCCATGCGCCGGGTGCGGCAGATCACGCATGTGCGCTACGAGCAGAGCGAAGCCAAGAGGGAGCCGAAGAAGGACCCCGGTTTCGGCGACATGCCGAAGGGTCCGCTGCAGCTGGTTGTCAACATCGGCACCCAGAAGGTGACGCTCTACAGCAACGGCGTGCGCGTGGCGCAGGGCCCGGTCTCAACCGGTGTGCCCGGCCATCCGACTCCGATGGGCGTTTTCAGCATCATCGAAAAGGACCGTTACCACCACTCCAACATCTACAGCGGCGCGCCCATGCCATTCATGCAGCGCATCACCTGGTCGGGTGTCGCGCTGCACGAAGGCGTGGTGCCCGGGCATCCGGCCTCGCACGGATGCATCCGGATGGTGCATGACTTTGCGCAAAAGCTCTGGCCGATCACAAAGCTCGGCGTGCGCGTACTGGTCGTGCACAATGAGGTCGTGCCGCACGATTTCGAGCACCCGAAGCTGTTCGCGCCGAAGCCAAAGCCGGGAGAGTCGCCGACGGCGATGATCGGCCCGACGGACGGTCGCGGTGGCGCGCGCCCGCTTGTGCTTGCCGAGGCAGAAGACACGCGCGTCATTGAGGAGGTGCCCGGGGTTTCCGGTGAGCCGATCAAATCCGGGGACGAGGCGAAGGAGGGTGAGCCCGCCAAGCTGGGCCCGTCCAAGCTAGAGCCCGCCAAGGTCGAGCCCGCCAAGGCCGAACCGGTTGAGCTCGGGCAATCCCGCGAGGAGAACAAGGCCGGCGAAGTGGGCAGCATCGAGCAGCCCGCCGAGCCCCCTGCGGACGTAACGTCTCCCGAGTTGCGCAAGTCGGTGGAAGTGCCGTCGGAGCCCGCAGAAACAACCGAGGTGACGTCCAGCACGGCCGCGCCCGCACCGGCGCAAACGTCCGTCACCGAGGAAAGCGTAAAACCGGCTGTGACCGATGATCCTCCGCGGCCGATCACACCGCGATCGAAGTCCGCCGATCAGCCGCCGAAGCGCAGCGGGCAAGTGGCGGTCTTCGTCAGCCGCAAGGAAAAGAAGATTTTCGTCCGGCAGGGATTTATTCCTGTGTTCGAAATGCCGATCACGATCGACGAAGTTGACAAGCCCCTCGGCACCCACGTCTTCACCGCCATGGGCCCACAGGAAAACGGCAGCGGGATGCGCTGGAACTTGATGACCATTCCGACGGACGGCAGCACGTTCGAACCGGGCCAGCGCAGGAGGGGATACAGAGAGCCGCCGAAAATAACCCCCTCGGCCAAGCCGCCATCGGGTGCTGCGGAGGCGCTGGAGCGCATCCAGTTCCCGAAGGAGGCGATCGAGCGCATCAGCGAGCTGTTGATCCCGGGCTCGTCGCTTGTCCTTTCCGACGAGGGGCTTGGACGCGAAACAGGACGCGGCACGGAATTCATCGTGCTCACGCGCTGAAAATTCATCGTGCTGTTTGAAGGCTTCACCAGAGCCGACATACAGACTTCGGGCGCGCGCATCACAATAGTCTACGGCGGCAAAGGGCCGCCGGTTCTACTTCTGCACGGCAATCCGTTCTCGCATGTATCGTGGCACAAGATCGCCCCGCTGCTCGCGCGCGAGTTCACAGTGGTGGCGACCGATCTGCGCGGCTATGGCGATTCGGAAAAACCGGCGGGCGGCGTCGATCATAGCGGCTATTCGTTCCGTGCCATGGCAGAGGATCAGCTCGAGGTAATGACGCAGCTCGGCTTCGAGCGTTTTTACTGCGCCGGGCATGACCGCGGCGCGCGCGTGCTGCACCGCATGTGTCTCGATCATCCGGAGCGCGTCGCCCGCGCCGCCATCCTCGACATCATGCCGCAGCATCACCTGCTCAACCATGTGACGCGCCAGTGGGCGACGTTCTCATGGCACTGGTTCTTCATGATCCAGCCTTACGATCTTCCCGAGCGGCTGATGAGCGCCGATCCGGACTATTACATCGAAAAAAAGCTTTCCAAAACCAGCCAGGGGCTGAGCTTCTTCGATCCGGAAGCGCTGGGCGAGTACAAGCGCTGCTTCCGCAATCCGGCAACCGTCCACGCGATGTGCGAGGATTACCGCGCTACACAGGGTGTCGATCTCGCCATGGACGAGCAGGACTTCGCGGCAGGGCGGAAGATCGCCTGCCCCGTACTGCTGCTGTGGGGAGCGACCGGCGGCGTCGGCCGCAACCACAAACCGACCGAGGTATGGCCGCTCTATGCGTCACACATCATCCGCAGCGCGGCGCTTCCGTGCGGGCATTACCTGTCGGAAGAAGCGCCCGCAGAAACCTATCGCGAGCTACGCGACTTCTTCATGGCGCAGATCTAGCAAATTCCGCTGAGATAGACGCACGAACAGTACAACAGGCGCGGCGAGACTCCCCTATGTCCACGGGCGGACGGACTTGGCCTGTGCCTCGTAGCGCTTGATCTTGTCCGCTTTGACCATCGTGAGCCCGATATCATCGAGCCCGTTGAGCAGGCAGTGCTTGCGATGCGGGTCGACATCAAACTTGATCATCCCGCCATCCGGTCCCCTGATCTCCTGCTTCTCGAGATCGACGGTGAGCGTGGCATTAGCGCCCCGCTCGGCGTCGTCGAACAGCTTGTCCAGATCCTGCGGCGATACCTTGATGGGCAAAACGCCGTTCTTGAAGCAGTTATTGTAGAAGATATCTCCGAATGAGGTAGAAATGACGCAGCGAATACCGAAATCCATCAACGCCCAGGGCGCATGCTCGCGGGAGGAACCGCAGCCAAAATTGTCTCCGGCAACAAGAATCTTCGCCTTGCGGTAGGCCGGCTTGTTGAGGACGAAGTCCGAATTCTCGCTCCCGTCATCGCGATAACGCTTTTCTGCAAAAAGACCCTTGCCAAGCCCCGTGCGCTTGATCGTTTTCAGGTATTGCTTGGGGATGATCATGTCGGTGTCGACATTGATCATCCTGAGCGGCGCTGCGACTCCTTCGACCGTTGTGAATTTCTGCATCAGAGTATCTCCGTTCAGGCAGCTGCGGCTTCGATCTGCATCATATCATGATCGGAAAGCCCGAAATGGTGACCTATCTCGTGTACCAGCACATGCGTGATGATCGCGCCGAGGGTCTCGTCGTGCTCGGCCCAGTAGTCCAGGATCGGCCGACGGTAGAGCCAGATCATGTTCGGCATCTGCACCGGCGCGCTTTCCGAGCGAAATGGCAGCCCCACTCCCTGAAACAACCCGAGCAGATCAAACTCGGTTTGTGCACCCAATTCATCAAGCACCTGCTCTTCGGGAAAATCCTCGACGCGAATGACGAGCCCATCACACAACGCGCGAAATCTCTGCGGAAGCCGCCGGAATGCCGTTGCGGCGATCACTTCGATCTCGGCAAGCGAGGGGGCCTTCATGCTGCGCCAGGCAAGAGGATCGTCGCTCGAAGGCTCATTCATGCCTCTTTTTAGGGAAACTATCGTCACAAGGCCACGCCGGGACCGCGCATGCTGCATCAACCTCTCACGCTAGCCATGAGCCTGGCCCTGTTCGGCATTTCCGCTGGAGAGGCGATAGCGCGCACGCGTATTCGCGTGACACCGGTCTACCCGTATCGGCTCTACTCCACCACGTATCCCGTCCCATACAAATATGAGTATCCGGGTCCGGGCGCGGTGCGGCAATGTACGTCATGGCTGGCCCAGGAAAACCGCGTGAGCGGACCAGTGATCACACCGCAAATGCGCTGCTGGTGGGTACGTTAATTTACGCCACTCCTAACTCCCGCACATCGACGAAATGGCCGGCGATTGCGGCGGCTGCGGCCATGGCAGGCGAGACAAGATGGGTACGCCCCTTATAACCCTGTCGCCCCTCGAAATTGCGGTTCGAGGTTGACGCGCAGCGTTCACCGGGCGCGAGCTTGTCGGGATTCATGGCAAGACACATGGAGCATCCCGGCTCCCGCCATTCGAAGCCGGCTTTGACGAAAATCTTGTCGAGCCCCTCTGCCTCCGCCTGCTCCTTCACCAATCCCGAGCCGGGAACGATCATCGCCTTGACTGCGGAGTTCACCTGCTTGCCCTCGACCACGCGCGCCACCACGCGCAAATCCTCGATCCGGGAATTGGTGCACGAGCCGATGAATACACGGTCAAGCCGAATGTCGGTGATCTTCTCGCCGCCCTCAAGTCCCATGTAGCTGAGGGAAGTCTCGGCGGCGCGCCGTTTCTTCTCGTCGGCGATCTCATCGGGCCGCGGCACGCGTCCACTCACGGAGGTCACCTGCTCGGGATTGGTACCCCAGGTGACGAGGGGCGGCAGCTTTGCCGCATCGAGCACGATTTCCCGGTCAAAATGGGCGCCCTCGTCGGAGCGCAGCGTCTCCCAATAGCGCATCGCATCGTCCCACTGCTTGCCCTTGGGGGAACGCGGACGATCCTTGAGATATGCAAATGTCTTTGCATCGGGCGCGATGAAGCCGGCCTTGGCGCCTGCCTCGACCGACATGTTGCATACGGTCATGCGGCCCTCCATGGACAGCGCCTCGATCGCCTCGCCCGCATATTCGAGCGCGTGTCCGGTACCGCCGGCCGTGCCGATCTCACCGATGATCGCCAGGATGATATCCTTGGCGGTTACCGCCGGCGGAAGCTTTCCTTTCACCACCGCGCGCATGTTCTTCGATTTTTTCTGGATCAGCGTCTGAGTTGCGAGCACGTGCTCGACCTCAGACGTGCCGATGCCGTAGGCGAGCGCCCCGAAGGCGCCATGGGTAGCGGTGTGACTGTCGCCGCAGACGATCGTGGTGCCCGGCAGCGTGAAGCCCTGCTCGGGTCCGATGATGTGGACGATGCCCTGACGCTTGTCGAACTCGTCGAAATAATCGAGCCCGAAGAATTTTGCGTTCTCAGCCAGACAGGAAATCTGGGCGGCGCTCTCGGGATCGGGATTCGGCAGCGAACGATCCGTGGTCGGCACGTTGTGGTCGACGACGCACAGAGTTTTCTCGGGCGCTCGCACCTTGCGGCCGGAGAGGCGCAGGCCTTCAAAGGCTTGCGGGCTCGTTACTTCATGCACCAGATGGCGATTGATATATATGAGAGAGGTCCCATCCGGCTCCTCGTCGATGAGATGATCCTCCCAAATCCTGTCGTACAGGGTGCGCGGCTTCGTCATGCCGTAGTACTCCAACATTGTTTATTCGCGGAATATGCTTTGCGAAGCGCTGTTGCAAGTGCGCGGAAGAGGCTACGCTCGCTTCGATCAAATCGCGACAGCAAGGAGGAAAACGTGGCCAAGCCCAAACCCAAATCGCCGCGTTCAGGGATTGCAAGTACTCGCCGCGGTCTGGCGGAGCGCCGGCCGCACCGGCGCCGGGTCACGAAGGGTCGAGCCCGGGTGCGCAAGCCGCAAAAATTCACGGTGAGCCATCATCGCGAGGCGGATTTCAAAGCCGGTCTGCGCCGTTACGCCAAATATCGCGACCTCGGCATAAGCAACGCGACGAAAGGCATGGTCCAGGCGCACGTGATCCGCTTCGTTCCACCGTGCCGGCCGGAAGAAGTGTCCAAGCGCCATTATCATGATGTCGATTTCCAGATGGTCTATGTGCTCAAAGGCTGGATGAAAACGGAGTTCGAGGGAGAGGGGGCACATGTCATGCGTGCAGGCAGCGCCTGGATTCAGCCGCCGCGCATCAAGCACGTTGTGCTCGACTACTCCGAAGACTGCGAGGTGCTCGAGATCATCATGCCCGCCGAGTTCGCGACCGTGGAGGTGTAGGATCTCGTGTCCCGGATGCGGTGCAGCGCAGAGCGGTGCACCGCTGCTCCGGGACCGCCGCAGACTGTAACGGTCCCGGTTCTGCAGCGCATCACTTCGTGCTGCGCCGCGCCCGGGACACGGTATTACTCCGCCGCGCGTTCGGCGCGAGCGTCGGACTCCTGCTCGCCGGGTCGGTGCTCCTGACGCTCGCTGATGCGGGCCGCCTTGCCGCGCCGGCCGCGCAGATAATAGAGCTTGGCGCGCCGCACCTTGCCGCGCCGCACGATCTTGATTGAATCGATCATGGGCGAATAGAGCGGAAACACGCGCTCCACGCCCTCGCCGTAGGAAATCTTCCGCACCGTGAAATTCTCGTTCAGGCCCGAGCCTGAGCGGCCGATGCATACGCCTTCGTAGCCCTGGATGCGGCTGCGCTCACCTTCGACAACCTTGACGTTGACAAGCAGGGTGTCGCCAGGCGCGAAATCCGGAATCTGCTTGCCGGCGGAAAGCTTTGCGATCTGCTCCTTTTCGAGCTCCTGGATCAGATTCATGGCAATCTCCATCGGCAGCGCCGGGCGGGTGGCGCGCATTCTTCTTTGTTTCTGGTTCGGGGCGGGTTTTAGGACAACCGCGCCGTTTTGTCACGACCGGTAGCCCGCATGAGCGCGCCGACATGCGGGAACACGCTACCCGGATATCGCTACGCTCATCCGGGCTACGGCTTCTTGCGCTTGTATGCGGCCCAGAGATCGGGACGTCGCTCGCGCGTGAGCCGTTCTGCCTGCTCATGGCGCCACGCTGCGATCCTGGCATGATCGCCGCTCGCGAGGACTTCTGGAATGGCATGCCCCTCCCATAACTGAGGTCGCGTGTATTGCGGATACTCCAGAAGACCTTTCGAGAAACTTTCCTCCTGCGCCGAAGTCTCTTTGCCCATGACGCCCGGCAGAAGACGCACGCAGGCATCGAGGAGAGCCAGCGCTGCGATTTCGCCGCCCGAGAGCACGTAATCGCCGATCGAAATCTCCTCGATCTTGCGGCTCTCGATAACACGCTGGTCGACCCCTTCAAAACGCCCGCAGAGCACGACCACACCACTTCCTCGCGCAAGCATCTGGACGCGTTCTTGCGTGAGCGGGGCGCCGCGTGCACTCATCAGCAGGCGCGGGCGGCCGTCCTGTGCGGGCGCTGCGGCGTCAAGCGCGCGGGCGACGACATCGGCGCGCATGACCATGCCGGGTCCGCCGCCGGCCGGGGTATCATCGACCGAACGGTGCCGGTCCGAGGCATGCTGGCGAATGTCCTGCGTCTCAAGAGACCAGATACCTGAAGCAAGCGCTTTGCCTGCCAAGCTGAGAGCAAGCGGACCCGGAAACATTTCAGGAAAGATCGTCAGCACAGTGGCGTGCCACATGATCAGATGCCGTTACATTTCGTAGCCCGCATGAGCGAAGCGAGATGCGGGATGACTTCCCCGGATATCGCTATGCTCATCCGGGCTACGCAGCTTCTTCGGGCGGGACAACGACAATCACGCCTGACGAAAGGTCCACGTCGGGCACGCATGCGTCGGTGAATGGCAACATCGTCTCTCCGCCATCTCCGACGATTTCCAGTATCGCGCCGGCGCCGAAATCATGCACTGCCGTCACCCTGCCCAGCTCCCTGCCGTCTGGCCCGAGCGCGCGCAATCCGATGAGGTCGGCGTGATAGAACTCGTCAGCATCCGGCGCGGGAAGGCGCTCGCGCGGAACGAACAGCTTCAGATGCTTCAGGCGGCTTGCGACATTGCGATCGGCGACCCCGCGCAGCCGCGCGATCAGATTGCCGCCGCCGCGGGCCGTACCTTGGCGCAGCTCCTCGATCTCGACCTTCGCCGTGCCATCCTCACTCTCGAGCGGCACATAGTCGCGGATTGCCATGGGATCGGCGGTGAACGACCTGAGCTTCACCTCGCCGTGCAGGCCATGCGGCGCGCCGATCTGCGCAACGCAGACGCGCGCGCTGCTCTCGTCATGCGCGGACTTGATCCGCGCATCCACGTCTTTTTTCTTTTTTGTCACAAGACGTGGATGGCCGGGTCAAGCCCGGCCATGACGGCGATGGGAAAACGGCGCGGCCTCACGCCTTGGCGGCGGCTGCGGCGGCGGCGGCCTTGGCAGCCTCCTCGGCAAGCCGCTTGCGTTCCTTGCGCGGCACCGCGCGGTTCGGATTGTTGCGGGCCTCGCGCTTCTTCACGCCCGCCTCGTCGAGAAAGCGCAGTACGCGGTCGGTAGGGAGCGCGCCTTTCGCCAGCCACGTCTTGACCTTTTCCATGTCGAGCTTCAGCCTTTCCGTCTTCTCTTTCGGCAGCAGCGGGTTGAAATAGCCGAGCCGCTCGATGAAACGTCCATCCCGCGGCGACCGGCTGTCGGCGATCACAACGTGATAGAACGGACGCTTCTTGGTGCCGGCGCGCGCCAGCCGAATTTTCAGAGACATCGCTTTTCCTTTTCACTCATGCACGTCATTCCGGCCCGAGGCCGAAGGCCGAGAGCCGGAATCCATAACCACAGGCCTGGGATTATGGATTCCGGGCTCGGCGCTACGCGCCGCCCCGGAATGGCGCAAGAGGGTTGGCCTTCTCACTTCTTTTTTCCCGGAAACGGGCCGAGCCCGGGCATGCCGGGGAATTTAGCGCCCAATCCAGGCATTGCAGGCGGTAGCCCGGGAAGCGAGCCGGGCATTCCGCCCGGCATCTTCTCCGCGAGCTTCTGCATCTGTTCCGGGCTGGGCATGGCGGAACCGAGACCGAGCATGTTGGCAAACCCCGAAAGCGTTCCGCGTTTTCCAGAACCGAGAGCCTTCATCACGTCCGCCATGGTGCGATGCATCTTGAGCATGCGATTGACGTCCTCGACGCGGGTGCCAGAGCCCGCGGCGATGCGCTTCTTGCGGCTCGCCTTCAGGAGATCGGGACTCTTGCGCTCTTTCGGCGTCATCGAATCGATGATCGCGACCTGACGCTTGAGCACGCGTTCATCGAGATTGGCGGCGGCGAGCTGGTTCTTCATTCTCGCGATGCCGGGAAGCATGCCCATAAGCCCGGTCATGCCGCCCATCTGCTGCATCTGCATAAGCTGCTCCTTCAAATCCGAAAGATCGAAGGCGCCTTTGCGCATGCGCTCGGCGGCCCGCGCGGCCTTCTCCGCATCGATGGTGGTGGCGGCCTTCTCGACCAGGGTAATGATGTCGCCCATACCGAGAATACGATCGGCGATGCGCGCGGGGTGAAAGTCCTCCAACGCATCCATCTGCTCGCCGACGCCCATGAGCTTGATCGGCTTGCCGGTCACCGCGCGCATCGACAGCGCTGCGCCTCCTCGACCGTCGCCGTCGACGCGCGTGAGCACGATGCCGGAAAGCCCGACCCGCTCGTTAAACGCACGCGCCAGATTGACGGCATCCTGGCCGGTCAACGCGTCGGCGACGAGGAGCACCTCATGGGGATTGGCTGCGCGCCTCACCTCGGACGCTTCCGCCATCATGGCCTCGTCAAGCGTGGTGCGGCCGGCGGTATCGAGAATGACAACATCATAGCCGCCAAGGCGCGCTGCCTGCAGAGCCCGCTGTGCGATCTGCGCGGGCTGCTGGCCGACCACGATGGGCAGCGTATCGACCGCGACCTGCTGGCCGAGCACGCCGAGCTGCTCCATGGCTGCGGGCCTGCGCACGTCGAGCGAGGCCATGAGCACCTTGCGGTTGGTTTGCTCCTTGAGCCGCTTGCCGATCTTTGCCGCAGTTGTGGTTTTTCCGGAGCCCTGCAGGCCGACGAGCATGATGGGCACGGGCGCGGGCGCATTGAGGTCAACAGGATGGCCCTGGTCGCCAAGCGTATCGATGAGCTGATCGTGCACAATCTTCACGACCATCTGACCGGGTGTGACCGACCTGATCACCTCAACACCCACCGCCGCGCTCTTCACCTTCTCGGTGAACGCGCGCACCACATCGAGGGCCACGTCGGCTTCGAGAAGCGCGCGGCGTACCTCGCGCAGTGCCGCATCGATATCCGCCTCGGTCAGCGCGCCACGTCGCGTGAGGCGATCAAGGATGCCGCCGAGCCGTTCGGATAGTGAATCGAACATTATTCAAGCACATAGTGCGCCCGAGGGCGCATCGCGCTGTCGGGCGTTGGCCTCCAGCCTTTTGGACTGGTCGGCGATCAAGAGTTTCGCAGGCTCTGATGAGAGCGCGCGGAAGCTATGAACGGGGGACGGCGAAGTCAAGCTCAGCTCCCACCCGTAGGGTGGGCAAAGGCGGGCTGCGCACGCCGTGCCCACGCGTCCAGATGAAGCCCCCGCGTGCGCACGGCGCTACGCGCCTTTGCGCACCTTACTGCGCCGGCGCCGCGACCGCGGCCGTATCGAACTGGGTCGCTTCGATCGCAATGGTGCCAAGCAGCGTTGGCACTGTAAGACGGAGGGGCGCCAGGTACCGCCCACCCGCCATAGGTGCGAACGCAATCTCGATATCGCGCCGGCCAGCGATGTATTTCATCACCATGCTGTTGGCCCTGTGCCCGGCGATCGGGCGCAGCACCAGGTTGCACACGAGCACGCGCCCCTCGTAGGGCTTGCGGGCCAGCTCCTCCGTGCGTTTGAACGAGAGCACGACATCGTATCGGCGCCGCCCGTCGAATATCGCAAGCGTGCGCTCGCACGGCTGTCGCGAAAGCCCGGCGGCTGCGCCATTGCCAAGCAGGAACGCGCTGAGCGGATCCGTTACCCCGCGCATATGTTCCTCGCGCAAGGGAACGCGATCGGTCGGTGTCGGCCCCTTCTCGTCGACGCCGGTGACGGTACCTTCCTCGAAGGTCATTTTTATCTCTGTCTTGTCGCCGTCCTCGACCATGGCCGAGGAGAAGCTTGCCGGCACGAGCGCGCCATCCTTGACGCTTCCCGAAGTCTGCGCCACGCCTTCGCCTTTGGTGAAGATGCTCAGGAGATCGACGCTGCCGCCAGTCGCCTCGGCGGAAAAGCGTGCTTCGCCGATCTCCGCCTTCCAAGTGCTCTGGCCGACGCGAATGCCGGTCATGGTGATGGCGTAGCGCGCGTCGAGCCTCTGCGCGTGCGCAGATTCGACGAGCGCGGGCGCGGAAAACGCAATGAGCGCGACCGGGATCAGGACCCGATTCGGCCAACCTGCAACCGCAGCGCGAATGCTCGCCATCGCACTCGTTTTTACCTGTATTGTCGGGCGACAACAGGGCCCGTTTCGCCGCACCACGCTCCGTTCCAGCGATGTGCGATTGTAAAGAACAATGGTTTTGCAATGCCGACCGCGCGATACGTTGAAAATTCTAAATAAAATCGGAACACCCCTCGCGAAGAACAATGCAGATCAATACGGCATCAATGGATTCTGCGCGCTAGGTTGGGTTTGGTTCGTTCTCGCAAACGGCGCTTGGATCAGTCCGCTTCATTTTTCCAATCGTTGCTCACACCATGAAAAAACCCGGCGCGGTGGCCGGGGCTGAAACACAGTCATGGATGGTATCGATTCTCTAGCATGTTACTGTACAGCGTGCAAGATAAATCGTGCTGTCCCTTTCCCGGCGCGCGCTCCGGCTGGAATGCGGGATGCGACGCCATGACCGTGCATTGCGTCGCGGGAAAGTTGCCAAACGCGGGCCGAGCAGCCAAATAGGCAACTCAACCGCATGTGCCGAGTGATCCAGCCGGAGAGGTGGCTGAGTGGTTGAAAGCACCGCACTCGAAATGCGGCATACGGGCAACCGTATCGGGGGTTCGAATCCCTCCCTCTCCGCCACGAACTAAGTCACTGATATACTCGGTGTTTTTTCCTCAAGAGCGGCACGAATTCCTGCGCACATTCCGGGGCTTTGCGACACACGCACCAACGAGACTATTTGCACAGAGACGAATTTTCGCAGATCGCGGGCGTCTGTGACGGGGCGTCTCAATTGCGCCTTTGAGGTGGTACGGCAGTCTCTTGGCAGACTCAGCATCTTCTGGTGAGCGAGTCGACCATGCAAACCAGAGCTTTCCAGATTCGCTGGTATGCTCGACACAACTCTTCCACTACCAAGTTGCTATGAGTTTGCGAACGGAATCACATAAGAAATGTACGCGCAGTGAAATACTGTTCCGGCCTGCTTGCAAAGTAGCAATCCATGCCGACGCAGATCAGCTAGGACGTTATTCGGAACTACCTGGGCTGCGTCGGCATAATGACGGAGTATCGTCGTCAGCCGGGTGTTCAATCACAGTGACAACATCGTCACTGGCTTGAGGCTAACATCGGCCTTCCCTGAACGGGTGCGCGAGGCAACTGAGGAAATGAGATGTGCTTCCTAACGAGGCAGTTTTGGCTCGCGGCCGCGGTAGCATCCGCTTTCACCCTCAGCTCACCACTGGTCGCCCAAATTATAGAAAAGGGACCCGTTCGGACCGTACTGGCGCTTGGGCGCGTGGCAAGCATGATCGAAACACCGATGTATTTTAAGTTGTCGCGCGTCACGATTCCGGCTGCTGCCACCGTGGTTTATCGTGGGGACCACAGCATGATCTACTTGTTATCCGGCGCGCTGACAGTAACCGCAGCCAACGATAAGCG
>JBKPOZ010000198.1:0-6375 GCA_046733355.1 Pseudomonadota bacterium
GCCGGAGGTCACGCAAAAAGTCCCTCAGATCAAAAGCCACGTGTTTTTCCTCATGGCGGATCAGTTCGTCATCGTGGACCCGAAGGACAGCAAGGTGGCCGAGGTGATCAAGCTCGGAGAGAACTAAACACCTTGCGTCAAAGCGCGGCGACGGCGTGCACCTCGACGAGAAAGCCCTCCTGCACGAGACGATCGACGATCAGGAGCGTGTTGGGCGGATAGCGGCCACTCGGAAAGAGCCGCGGAAACTCGCGCAGCCGAAAGGTCATGAACGCGGCAATGTCCTGCGAGTGCACGAGATAGGTGGTGAACTCGACCACGTTGGCGAGACTTGCGCCCTGCGATTGCAGCGCCGTCTCCAGATTGGCGAACACCTGACCGCATTGCGCAGCGAAATCATTGGCTCCGACAAGCTGGCCTTCCCGGGTCGTCGCGACCTGACCGGCGATGAAGAGGAATTCGGACGCCTTGACCCGCGCGACGTGCGAGTATTGGCCGAGCGGCTTGCCCAGTGTTTCCGGGTTCTGGAATGTGATCTGCGGCATTCGGCTCCCTCCGTCGTGGCTAAGACGCCACTATAGAGGTGCGAAATCGCGAAAACAGTAGCCCGGATTGCCGTAATCAAATCCGGGAGCAGCGTGCCCGGATATCGCCCCATTGCATCCGGGCTGCAAGCTTACGCGGCGTCTTCGGCCTCGCTCGTCAGCTCAGCCTTCAGCCGCTTGACCGCTTTGCGCAAGGAGGTGATCTCCGCTTCGATTTTGCGACGCGCCTGGCGAGGTCCTGCTCGAAGGATGCTCTACGCTCGCGCAGCTCGTCGGCAAACGTCACTCCCATTTCATCGCCGCGCCGCCATTCCACATGCGCTCGCAGCGCCTGTTCCTTCTGCGGAATGTAGAGATCGACAAAGTCGGGGACCGTTACCGCCCCCGAAAAGATGAGGCGGGCACCAGCGTCCGAGATGTCCCGAACGAGACAATCGGCAGCGGAGCGGCGGTTATTGAAATAGAGGCAACCCCGCAAGAAGCTTTTCTTGCGGGTGTGTCGCCGGCGCTCGGTCATTGCCGCAAGATGGCGTCCGGACTTAAGGATTTCTTTAGGAGTCCAGCGAGCAAAGGGGCGGCCCTGTCAAGGAATCCGCTGTCCTCACGGGTTTATCGCCACGCGCGCGAAGGTCCTTGCGATCAGGACACCGGCGCGGATGGAGCCGAGCAGATTGCCGGCGACCTTGGATTTGCCCCCATAGCGACGGCGATAATCGACGGGAATTTCAAGGATGCGAAGCCCGGCTCGCGCCGCGCGCATCTGCATCTCCAGGTTCCAGCCGTAGGTCAGCTCGCGCATTCCCAGGCCCAGGAGCGTAGAGCGTCGGATCGCGCGAAAGGCGCACATGTCGGTGTAAGGGATGCCATAGAGAAGGCGCGTGCCGAGGCCTGCAAGACGGCCGGCTACGAGCTGGTGCCAGGCCATGCTCCCCGGCGCGCGTTTTCCCCGAGCGCGCGAGCCGATGACAAAGTCATATCGGCCCGCGCGAATCGGGTCGATCAGGCGACCCATGGCGCCGGCATCGTCGGCGCCGTCGCCATCCATGAAAACCAGAATGTCGGCGTCATCTGCGAGCACGGCAGCGGTCAGGCAAGCGCGACCATACCCGCGCCCGCCGTCGATGATCTCGGCACCGGCGCTGCGGGCGCGGGGTATAGTCGCATCGCGGCTGCCGCCATCGGCCACTATGATGCGGTGCGCCAGCTCGTGCGGGATGCCACGCACCGCCTCGACAATCGAATCCTCCTCGTCGAGAGCAGGTATGATCACGGCCACTCTTACCGGAGTTTCAGACAAGCCCATCTTTCTTGCATGATTTCCGTTGCTCATTGGGCTGTACTAGACGTACTCAATCATCACCGGAACCGGGATCGCACGAATGCCGCACAAAGCGGCCGTTAACTCCAGCGAAGTACACGAAAAAACTCGGGGTGGAGAGCGCGTCCTGATCCGGCCGGTGCGACCGGACGATGTGGGATTGCATCGGGATTTTTTGGCGCATGTTAGCGCCGACGATCTGCGGCTTCGATTCTTCGGGCGCATCACCGAGCTGACCGCGGAAGAGAGGAAGAAGCTCAGCCATCTCGACAATATCCATGACGCGGCTTTTGGCGCGTTCGATGAGGATACGGGTGAAATGGTCGGCCTGGTGCGCCTGCGCGACGAGCTTGACGAGCAGACGGCGGAATTCGCGATCCTCGTGCGCTCGCGGCTGAAGAATCACGGCCTTGGCTGGCTGCTGATGCACCGGGCAATCGATTACGCCAAGGAGAAAGGCCTGCGTGCGTGTATGGAGACGTCTTGAGCGAGAATACCGGAATGCTGCAGATGGCTGACGAGCTCGGCTTCGGTACCCAAGACATCGGGTCCGGGATGACGCGCGTTGTGCTCGATCTCCGCTCTTAACGATTCTTAGCGTCTGGCGGGCGCGTACACGGCGCGCATTCTCCAACGAGAAAAGCTGTGCGAGGTGCCGGGCAGCACTGCACCCAAATAGGATAGGAATATTCCTGGAACTTAAACCGCGAATACACTCGGCATAACCGTGCCGAGGCGGTAATCGAATGAGGAACTCAATGGCGTTGAATCTGCACTGCTCCTGATGCAGGATGGCAAGCTTTTCTGACTTAAGCTGATATCTATCTCTCTGAAAGCGATGGAGGAAATAATGTTCGCCAAGGCGGCTTGTTCGCTCGCCATCATTTCCCTTGCCGCAAGTATCGCGGTACCCGCTGCCTGGGGACAGGAAGCACCGCCGGTGCGCATCAGGGGCACAATCGACAAGGTCGAAGACCCTGCCTACGTGGTCAAGAACCGCGACGGCGCCGAAGTAAAGCTGGTCATGGCGGAGAAGCCATCGATCGCCGGAATTGTCAAAGCACAGCTCTCCGACATAAAGGAGGGCTCCTTCGTCGGCATTACCTCGATGCCGCAGGCCGACGGCACGCACAAGGCCATCGAAGTGCACATACTCCCGGAGGCTATGCGAGGAACCGGCGAGGGACATTACCCGTGGGATCTGCGCCCGCAGAGCACAATGACCAACGCCAATGTCGAGCAGGTGGTTACCGCCGTGAACGGGCACACTCTGACCTTGAAGTACAAGGGCGGCGAGAAGCAGATATTCGTCCCGGATGACGCGACGATTGTCTCCTATGCGGCCGGCGACAAGAGCGATCTCAAGCCGGGTGCAAAGGTCTTTGTCGTCGCAGCCAAGCGGCCAGACGGAACGCTCGAAGGCCGCGCTTGGCGCGTCGGCCGGGACGGGATAACTCCGCCGATGTAACTGCCCCACGCGCATGCGTTCCCACTCGATCGAGGATTTCCGGCACTCTCACGTCTTCCTCGGCATCGGGCATGCGCGGAACGAACGCAAGACCTGGCCGTCATTGCGATCTGCGCGGCGATGATGGCCGCGGAGATCGTGGGCGGTCTGTGGTTGGGATCGGTTGCGCTGATTGCCGACGGACTGCACATGTCCACGCATGCCGGCGCGCTTCGCGTCAATCTTCTGAGCGCCTTTCTGTTGCGGGACGAGCATGAGCATACATCCGCCGTCGAGGCGCAGCATGCGCATGAACACCCGCATGATCACCTTTCACGTTTTCAGCGCGATCACAATTTGCGTGCTGCGTTCGCGCATGTAGTGGCCGATGCTGCGGTTTCCGTGCTCGTCATCGTCGGTCTCGTCGCAGGACGCCAGTTCGGATGCCTCTTTATGGACCCGCTGATGGGACTAGTTGGAACAGGCGTGATCCTGAGCTGGGCCTGGACTCTCATTCGCTCCTCGGGTGCAGTCCTCCTCGACGCTGCTCCCGGTCCCGATCTATCCCGCAGGATCGTCTCTCGCCTGGAGCACGGCGGCGATCGAGTTTCAGACCTGCATGTCTGGCGCGTGGGACCAGGCATTTCGCCGCAGTGATTTCCGTGGTTTCCGATCGTCCGCACACTCCCAGGACGTACAAACGGAAGCTCGCAGGCCTTCCCGGCCTTTCTCATGTGACGGTCGAGGTCGAGCGGTGCCCCGGAGCGCACGAGAGCGCCGCCTAGACTTCCGGAGAAACTGACCGGTTGCCTCGGCTTGCGGTCTATGGACCGCGAGCCGCCCTTGCCCCGGCAAGCCCCAAGATCAGAAGAACAATAAAGATGACGAGAAAAATGTAGAACAGGACTCGCGCGACATCGGCACTTGCAGCCGCGAGATTGGTGAACCCAAAAACGGCCGCCACCACCGAAACGACGAACATTATCAGCGCCCACTTGAGCAGGGTCATGACTTGCCTCCGCTTTCCCCCGTTAACCTGGGGCACGCGCTGCCGTTCCATGCGCCACCGCCCCGGGAAAGCAGGCCTGAGGTGCCGGCCGCCGCATCACACCGGGAAGCCCGAAAGATGGGCAAACCATCGGGAAAAAGGCTGCGCAGCGTGCTGCCGTTGAACGTAATGAAGATCGAGTGCGCAAATGCCTTCTCAACCGCACGCTTCTCCCGCAGATTCATGCGATAGTACTTTCGCGCACCCTCTTCCGGACTGCCGACGCCGCGGTACCATTTCCTTGCACTCGCCGTGAGCGCGGCAAGCGTGCCGTGTTCTATGGGATCCGTGTTCTTCTCGTGCGCCATGGTGGCGCGGTGTTCTGCGACAACCTTGCTCAAGCGACACGTCGAGAAGCCGCGCTGCCGCGCCGCGCCGTCGATGGCCGCGAAGTACGCTCCCACGCTGCTCTGCGAATATCCATTAAGCCGCGCATGCGTGTCGGTGAGAACCAGCGTGATTGATGCCCCAGGGTCATGCGCCTCTGCCACGCGATCGGCCAGCTTTTGAATGAAGTCCAGGCATTGGGTATCTGCCGGCGCCAAGGTGGAGCGCGGCCCCTTCCCCCAGTAAAGAACGAAGGGCACCGGTTTGGCCGATGCCATGGCGCGCGCTATGCATTGCAGCATCAGATGCAGCTCCGCCGGCTGCTCTCGCTTGAACGACCAGCTGTTGAATGAACGCAGGACGTCCTGCGCCGAAGGCTTTGCTGCCGCAACAGCTTTGCTGGTTCGTGCCTTGCGGTGTGAACGCGACGAGGACTTCGGCAGAGGCTCTCTCGGCCAGTACCCCTCTTCGCCGCTCGAACCATGCGTAAGCTCATGGCGCGCTGGTGCTCCGGCGAGCAACAGATCAGATTCTGGCATGACGGCCCCACCGACGTGCTTTACGGTTGTTAAAGATAATTAATGAGCTACCAAGGATCAATTTCAAACTTTGTTAACCTTCATGAACTGGAAGTTAACGTTAATGACGCTGACGGAAGGTGACAGCCCTCTCTCATGACGACCTATGATGTGATCATCGTCGGGGCCGGTCACAACGGGCTTGTCTGCGCCGCCTATCTGGGCATGGCGGGACTCAAGGTGAAGGTGCTCGAGCGACGCGCGGTCGTCGGCGGTGCCTGTGTGACCGAGGAATTCTCGCCAGGATTCCGGAACTCTACCGCCGCATACACGGTGAGCCTGCTGCATCCGCAGGTCATCCACGATCTCGATCTGTCTGGGCGCGGACTGAAGATCGTGGAACGCCGGACGCAGAACTTTCTTCCCACCCCGGAAGGCAGGTGCTTGCTTGCAGGCGAAGGTCGCACGCAGGCGAGCTTGGCGAGGTTGAGCCAAGCCGACGCCGCGCGTTTGGCCCCTTTCAATGCGGAGCTCGACGCGGCAGCTGATCTGTTGCGCCGGCTCGTCCTGCAGCCGCCGCCGAATCCGACGCGCAGTCTAAGTCTTTCCTCGATACGCGAATGGTTGAAGCTCGGCGCCTTTGCCAATCGCCTGCGTCGGGCTCCAAGCGACGCTTTGCGCGCTCTATTCGACCTTTTCACAAAATCGGCCGGAGACTATCTCGACCGCTGGTTCGAAAGCGATCCGATCAAGGCCTTGTTCGGCTTCGATGCGATCGTCGGCAACTACGCCAGCCCGTATGCGCCGGGCACCGCCTATGTTCTCCTGCACCACGCAATTGGAGAGGTGAATGGAAAGAAACGCACGTGGGGGCATGCGATCGGCGGAATGGGGGCAATCAGCGAGGCGATCGCGCGCGCCTGCCGGGATGCGGGGGTCGAGATCGAGATCAACGCTCCCGTGCGCGAAGTGATAATTGACAGGGGTCGCGCAGCGGGCGTGGTGCTTGCGAATGGAAAGGCCATTCGGAGCAACGCCATCGCTGCCAACGTCAACCCAAAGCTCCTCTATACCAGCATGATTGCAAATCAGGCGCTCGATCCGGCATTCCTTGGGCACATGCGTAACTGGCGCTGTGCATCGGGCACCTTTCGGATGAATTTGGCGCTCTC
>JBKPOZ010000199.1:0-26572 GCA_046733355.1 Pseudomonadota bacterium
GGATACGGGCTCCGCGATTGTCGGACCGGCACGCGCTGACCTCTACTGGGGCGGTGGGGACGATGCTGCGCGCATTGCCGGACGCATTCGCACGCAGGGGCGGTTCGTGATGCTTCTCCCCCGCGAACTCGACATGATAGCGGCGGGCAGTCGCATGCCGTTGCCGCTGCCGAAACCGGGCTCCGCGTCGATTGCCCTGAGCCAGCACAATGCAAATGGCAAAGCGGTTTCGCGCAACCCAGACACCGACGGACGAGCCACAAGCGCCTATGCGCGTGCTGATGTCCCACGTCAAATGTCGCCTTCATCGGTCATAAGAAAGACCAGGCAATCAAAGCGGCCGGCCGCGGTCCTCGCCCGCTGACGGTCTCCTTAGGAGCCGAAATGGCAATGCTCTCTAGGATGATTCGCGTTTTCCGCTTATGCCCAGCGTAGAAGAAGCCGGCAACGTGAAAGGATTGGTGCTCTTTACATCCCGACTTCTGTGCGGCGCAGAGCTAGGATTTGATGCTTAGTCGCACCTTGGCTCTGGCTGAGTAAAAACTGTACGGGATATAATCGCACCTGGAATTTGGGCTTTAGGTTATCGCCACGGCCGACGAGTCATCGATAAACGATCCTGCGGGTCTGTAAGTCGAACAGAGGATTAGCGCGACTTCATCGCGACATTGATGGCTACAGCGCCTTCGGCTGTGTCCTTGGCTAATTGAATGCCCTCAGCAATCTCTTCCAATTTTTCGCGCTCCTCCAGTTCTGGCATTAGCCCATTCCGCACGTAATCGGACGCAAGGAGGGCTGCTTCCTTAAATGCCTCGGGTCTGCGTTCGGGCGGCTGCGCAGCGATTTGCAGTTGCAATTGAGCAAGCCGGGATCGGGCGCCAGACCACGTTTCCCCGGATCCTCATGCTGATCGAACCAACATCGCTTGCCCTCGATCTCGCGCCCCGACCAGTACACCCCGTCCTGCGGCCGCCCAGGTGCATCCTGGCAGCGAATCGCGGCGGCCACGGCGCTGCCGGCCGTCATTGCTGCAAAGATGATCGCAGCGGATATGCATTCGTCTGGGTCATCCATATTCCTCGGTGGCATGGGGATTGAAGCGTGCGGTGAATTGCGCGGATTAACCAAAGAAAGGTGACCAACAGACGGCGCCACCTGGATCGTTCGGTCGGCAGAAATGTGGCGCCGTAACCCTGAAAACGCGCGCCTGCTGCCGGGCCACGCGAGCCAAGTTAACCAATCCCGGCCATTTGGGCTAGGAAGTTTTAATTTGATTCAAACGTATGACGCACCATTGATGCGCGTGCGGCCATGCCGAACGGCGCTCAATGGGCGCGGCATTCGGATTGTTCGCTTTTCCGGCCGGCACGGACATGGAGAATATGCGCATGCATCGCGTCTATATCGTAACCAGCATTCTTGCGCTGGCATTGACGGCGCCGATTGCCGCCTTCGCTCAAGACGAGCCGCCCGCCACGTTCAATGAGCGTTATCCTGACCAACCGCCTTTGCCGCAAACGCCTGCGCAGCCCGCCTTGCCGGAAACGCCTTCGCAGCCCGCCAGCGCTGCCAAGCAACAGACCACCCCAATGCGACACGCCAGGATAGGCCGTCCGCGCGCGCGGATCGTCGTTGTGCGCCGCTCGTATCTCGACGCCGGCACGCAATTGTCCCCCGGCGAACGTAAGTTTTTGGACTACGCCCAGCCGGCGCTCCATCAACCCTACAATGTGGTCACCAATGTCGGCGGGCGCGTGGGCTGGCATAATTCGCCACTGCCGGGACCGTTCTTCCCCAACGCCAACTAGGGGCCATCCGCGCCTGCGCACCAGTGGACCCCTCCGGCGCGCGCGGCCCGAGGCGTTTTTCTTGCAACTAATTCGGGCTGTTCTTTCTTCCGTGCCTCGGTTTCGATCCCCATTCGAGCGCGAGTCGTTGCAATGCAATCTGCTCGTCCGATATTTCAGGGTGTTGTAGCAGTTCGGCAGTGAGCGCTATTTCCGCACGATTGTATAATGCCAGCCGGGCGTCGCGAGTGTCATTCGGTAGTTTGGAGACGGTATGAGCAATCAGTGAATAGTACGCGGTCTTTGATCGGCCATTTGAGCAGCGGTAGCGCAATCACGCGCGACTATTGGTCTTAAAATACCGCAGGAGGGGTACAAGTGTGGGATTTGTGCAACGATTATTCATTATTTCACCCAAGCCATAATGCGAGACCGAATTTTTGCTTCCTTTCAAATGGGGACAACGTGCAAAGGGGGCGGCGATGAGTATCCCGATTCCTGAAGAAAAAATGGACGATTACGCACGGGATTGCGTCGTGCGACTCGCCAACCGAGTTGATGACAAGAAGCTTCGCGAACGACTTCTGCGAATGGCTCGGGAATGGAAGGCGGGGGCTGTGGATGAAGGAAATTGGTCATCGGCAGTGACTTAGCATCCCGCACAAAGACACGAGTTTTTGTTGAACTGTCCGTACACTGAGGCGGTCAAGCTCGGCTCTCCAACGGGCGTGTTTCGTTCTGCGTCTTTGCCTCTCGCGCGAGCTTGTTGACAACTCCCACATATGCGCGTTCCTTTAGCAGCAGGATTAATCCGCGCATGAGAAAAACGTTAAAGGATTCTCGTTCTCCGGCCAGCCATCGTGTTCAAAACCAGCGCTGCGGCCGCTGATAATAGTTCCGATTGTTCTGCCACGGATCGTAATACTGGCCGCCGCGGGCGATCGTATTGTTGAAACCCCAACCACCCCAGCCGAAGCCGCGCGCGACGCGGAGATCGGGCGAGCGCGGGCGGTTGGCGATGCCGCCCTGCGGCTGATTGTTCAGCGCAATGATGAACTCCGTGCGATAGTTGGTCTCGCGGTGCGGAGGCTCGTCGGAAATGATGAGTGAGGACCGCGGCAATGCCGTCGGCGCGATGCGATCAAGCACATCCTGCGGGATGCGGATGCGGTCAAGCGCCGCCCTGGCGACGTCCCCGCTGTCGATGGTGACCGCGGTCCAGCGCAGGCCGCCGCCGGTGCGCGCCATGGCGGTGAACACATGCGTGCCGATCGGCTTTTCGGGATCGCGGATCGTGACCGGAACCTCGATGGTCGCATCGAACAGCTCGCCCGAGTCCGGCAGCCGCTTATGCGTGTTGCGCCGGACGTAAAGCTTCTGCGTCGCGCGGCTGATGAACACCGAGACCGGCTCGAGCGCGAGCTTTGCCTCGCTCGCGGCCTTTTCGGCGTCGGCCTTCCTGGTCTCGGCCGCTTTGGCCGCATCCTGGGCCGCCTTGGCAGCGTCGAGCCTGGACTTCGCAGCGGCCCGGGCGGTGTCGAGCTGCGTCTTCAGTTCCTGGACTTTCGCAGCGGCCTTCTGCTTCTGGTCCTCGGCGCGTGCCCTCGCCTGGTCGGTCCTCGCGAAAGCGAGCGCCTTCTCGGCGACCGCAAGCGCCGCATCGGCGCGAGTCTTGGCCAATTCAAGCGTGCGCAGCGCCGACGTGAGCGGGGCCGCCTCGTTCACCGCGAGTGCGGCAGCGCTCTTCATCTGTTGAGCGAGCCTGGTGGCCTCGTCCGCCTCGCGGGCGAGCGTTTCGGCACGCCCGGGCGCGGCCGCAATGGCCTCGGATTTCGGCACGAACAGCGCCGGATGGGAAATCTCGACCGGCTCCGCGTCATTGGGCGAGATGATCACACGCATGCCGATGCGGACTTTGTCGAACAGCTTTTCCGCAAAGCCGAAGGGCATTCGCACGCAGCCGTGCGAGGCCGCGTATCCGGGCAAGGGCCCGCCGTGCAAGGCGACGCCATTCCAGGTGATGCGCAGCATGTGCGGCATCCAGGCATCGTCATAGAGGCTCGAGCGATGATCCTTGTCCTTCTCCACAACGCTGAACACGCCGGCCGGCGTCTCGCGTCCCTTGGTTCCGCTCGACACCGGCGCGCGCAGGATCCAGCCGTCGGCGTCGTAGATGGTCACGTTCTGGCTCTTGATCGAGACGATCGCCATGATCGGCTCGCCCGCGTTGCGCGGGGCCGCCGCCTCGGTGGCATGCTCGGGAGGGGCTTGGCGGGGCGCGGCGTGGGCGGATGGAGCTCCAGGGAGCGCCGTCAGGGCGGCCGTGGCCGCCAGCATCACAATCGCTGCCAATCGCCTCACCTCTGTGGATTGGGCTGTCGTACATCGATTTGTCATGCCATGTCCCTCGCCTCGAAACGGTCAAACAGGTGGAAGCGGGGCTAAAGCACCGCGAGTATCAAAGCGCCTTAGGTTCGGCCCGTCCCCGAAGAGCTTGAAGCGGTTTAGCGGCTTTTGCGTCTCTGCTCTTAGCAGCGTTTTCCTTTTTCGCGACTTTCGCATTTACCCCGCGCTTATCGGCGTATTCTTTGCCGTCGATCGGCGCGATATGCGGCGGATCTTTATCGAGATAGGGTCTCCCTAACCCATATTCCTTGCCGTGCTCGTCGATCCACTTCCATAAAACTTGGCTTGAAATACATCGCTCAGTACGCGTGTCACCCTTGACGCTCACGACATCGACTGCAAGCCCATGACCATAGCCGCCGCGCAGGCTTCCACCATGGTAGGAGCTACTGGTGGCAGCCTTGGTGCCGCTCGTAATCGACTGCCGGTAGTCATCGCGAAAGCCACTTGTCATACCAGGAGCGAGCCCAGCGTCGTCCAGCGCGCGAAAGAGATGATACAGCCTCCCTTTGAAGGCTCGGTCCATCCCGCCGATCACGTATTCCGCTACGGACATGCCAGCCTTTTCGGCCGCATCTGGATCTTTCCACGTGAAGTCCTCAACCACGAACTTCGTAACAGTCTTCTTGACAGTGCGGCTCTTGCCTTTCTTCTTGACTGTCGTGTTGATCTGTTCCTGCACTTTAATGGTATCGACCTTGCGCGCGCGCTCGTACACCGACCAGAGATATTGGTCGATGCACTCATTGCTCAGGACACACTCGTCCGAAGTTTCGAGCGGGCTCACGTTTGGCTCTGGCTGGACAGGCCGCTCTTTTATGGCTGGATCAGCCACGGCGGCAGCACAAAGCAGAACTGCCAAGCTACCGCACACGAAACAGCCAAAGCCACTTAAGAGCCTCATCTTGCCCCCGTTTCCCTGTGCTCGTCCCTTATGTTGGGTACTCGGACGGGCACCCGAATCACGACCTGTTTCGCTTTTCTGTGCGAGGCACCATCCCGCGTTCTGGCCCACCCCGTCGGGGGAATGGCTCCCGACTATTTGTCGCTTTGGCGATGGATTGGTTCAAATGCGATGGCGAGGAGGATCGGGAAGCGCGCGAACGGTGATTCGCTGTTCTGAGGCGATTCGCGGAGGCGGGCGATGATGGGACGACTCAATCATGATCAAGGGCACTTGTTCTATTCATTCCATCTTGAACAGCAGTCCCAGACGATCACCTGGCTCGCAAGATAGCAGGGTTTGTCGATCTGGCCTGGGTGCGCGAGGAGCTCGCGCCCTATTATTCCAGCACTGGCCGGCCGTCGATTGATCCGGAACTGATGATGCGGATGCTTATCATCGGCTATGTGTTTGCGATCCGCTCGGAGCGGATGCTTTGCCGCGAACTGCAGGTTAATCTGGCATATCGCTGGTTCTGCGGCCTGAGCATTGAAGACAAGATTCCTGACCATTCGGCATTCTCGCGTGCGCGGCATGAACGATTTCGCGAGAGCGAACTGCTTCGTCGCGTTTTCGAGAGTGTTGTCCAGACGTGCATTGCGGCGGGACTTGTCGGGGGTGAAGGGTTCGCGGTGGATGCGAGCTTGATCGTGGCAGACGCTTGCCCAGCCTGAAAGACGATGACGACGAGCGGACAAGTCAACTACGATCATGCAATCCGCTATTTCGCATCGGTTGTGGACTGCCGTGCGTGCGCACTCAAACCGCGGTGCTGCCCGAATATGCTGGCGCGTCGGATTGTACGCGATGTGAATGAGGAAGCCCGCGATATTGCTCGTGCGGTCAGCAAGACAGCGGCTTTTGAGCAGTCGCGTCCCGATCGCAAACGTGTTGAGATGCTGTTTGCTCATCTGAAGCGTATCTTGAGGCTTGGGCATCTGCGGCTACGCGCGGCCCATGTTCGCAGCTGATGAAAGCTGACATGGACACGCAGAGTTGATGCTTCAGGTGATCGTTGCAGTTGGTTGTTAGCCGAAGGGGCTGCCGCCGAAACGGTAGGCGATTGAGAACGCGTCGCAATTCAAACACAATTCCCGCTTAGGTAGAAATCTCTTCATCTTGGCAACTCCCAAAGTAGCCTAGGCCGCTCGGCTCACCACCGGGCGGCTTTTCTATTGGCGTGACATTCGGACGTGAGGAGGCCCGCCGGGTCGAAGCGATCTATCTTCGGCGCATCCTTTCGTCGCTGCCCCTCCTCGATCTGGCGCAGCCATACCTCTGCAAGCTCGCGGGGGACCTGCTTCAACAAGAGGGAGTAGCAAGCGGACGCTAGTTCCTGCCGGGGCCGGACTTGCACCGGCTGGATGGCACCAGCTTTGCCTGGCGCACTCACTCAATCACCTCGTCGGCGCGAAGGAGAAACGACTCGGAAAATGTGAAGCCAATCGCTTTAGCAGCCTTGAGACTTACGACGAGTTCAAACTTGGTCGGCAGCTGGACGGGAAGGTCGGAAGCTTTTTCGCCCTTGAGAATTCTATCAACGTAAGCAGCCGCGCGACGATATGTGTCGCTGATGCTCACGCCATAGCTTAATAGTCCGCCATCATCAACAAACTCGCGGAAACCGTAAATCGAGGCTAGCCGGGAACGCCCAGCAGCCTCGACGATGACTTTACGATAGCTAAACATAAAAGGGTCGTTCAAAACGACGAGCATGTCGGGAGCTGATTGCGAAATTTGTGCCAGTGCCTTGTGTAATCCTTCAACCGTATTGCGGGCATCATATAGCGAGACCGCAATGTTATCTTTGCGGCAAATTCTTTGGCGGCATTCCATTCCCGCCATGGAGCGAGATTCATGGGGTTCCATAAAACTGCGGCGCCTTCGGCTTGCGGCTTAATCTCCTTCATGATTTGAAACCGCTTCGCTGAAATTCCGGCGCACTCGCCGCAAATCCGGTCAGATTACCACCGGGGCGGGCGAGGCTTTCTACTAGGCCCAATTCAACGAGGTCTCCGACTCCCGCAGCCACTATAGGAATGACTGACGTAGCGCGCTTCGCAGCCTCTGCGCCGACCGAACCGCCAGCCAGAATTACGTCCACGTTCTGCTGAACCAGTTCGTTTGCTAAATCCGGAAGTCGGGTGATATTGCCTTCAGCCCATTTGTACTCGATCCTACAGTTCTGTCCCTCAACGTAGCCCAGAACCTTCAATCCATCCAAAAATGCAATAAGAGAAAATCGGTACGCTGTCGGAGAACCTGTCACCAACCATCCTAATCCGCGGCAGTTTTGTTGATGACTGCTGTGCGCGTCCGGCGAGCGCACCGCGTCGGCAACGCTGCTTCCGTCGCCCACTTCGCGAAGTCGTTGCCAAGTCCATATTTTGAACGGGGCTTGCCGTAAGAGGTGACGATGTAAGTAAGCTGGGTTTTGGGCATGGCATGGCATGCCGCCTGTAGGTCGGAAGAAATCGGTCTATCTACATCTTTGCTGCCGTGAGTTCGTTCTATACGAATGCGCCGCTTCTCACATGCTGCGGTCCAAGACGAACAGCTTCACCGCGCCTGGACACCGTTTCTATGGCAAACTCCATTTACAAGGCGCTGCTGCCTCCCAACGGGCGAATAGGCGCGGTACTGTGCAATTTAGGCGATCCGGATGAACCACTGGGGGGCTAGTCCGCAGTTGGCCGAAGCAGTCATAGAGCTGCAGCGGGGGATGAGTCTCAGTTTGACCCTGAGCTGACTCAGGTCGGGCCAAAATTTTGCGCTGCAGCGAGCCCCTGACCGATGCTCACAATCCGCTATTCTTTCAGTCTGGATAGGGGCAATGGGCTGCAATTCGGTCGAACGAAGCGGCGTACGTTCATATCGGCTACTCGGCGGCGCGGCGCAGCTGCGCGCTAGCGGCGCGCGCGCAGCAGCCGGCACTGCCGCCGGAGCTGCGGGCATATTCCGCATTTTGCAAAGTCTTTGATGTTCTTTAGCCCTTATCCCGATTCTGCGCTATCCGGCCGCCCGGGGGTGAGGTATTACTTAACCTTGAGCGGATCACGCGGGCAGCATGCGTGAGAATGCCGCTCCCGGCGAAGGGCACGAACCAATGGTCGATGAGCCAAAGCGTGCTGACCCAAAGGGCAACCAGGCAAAGAGCGAGAAGGCGAAGCAGCAGAAACCAAAAGTAGCTGTGGGGTGTCAGGGCGGAGGAATACACGCATCATTTGAAGTCGGTGTTCTGACTGAAATCCTCAGGGACATCCACAACAAAAATCGTTTCGAGCTCGTAGGCTTGAGCGGCACGTCGGCGGGCGCGCTTTGCACGCTCATGGCGTGGTACGGTCTCGCGCAGAAGAACGGGCAGCCCGGCTCGCCACAGGAAGCGATCGACACGCTCAATGATTTCTGGGAAGGGTTCGCCGCGAGCTCGTTGGCCGAGAGGCTGCTTAACTTCGTTTCCTATACGAGCTTCAGGATGCAGGAGACGGAGGTGCTTGGCTTTAATGCTACGCCCGTGGGGCTCAATCCGAGCAGCAAAATCGCCCACGGGGTTGCCGCCGGACTGCCTCTGCTTGGGGTACGGCGACCCTATTACGATCTTGAGACGCTCCTGGCGGAAAGCTGCCCGGATTTCTGTCGCATCGATTGGGACAGGCTGCAGACCCGGCTTTTGGTAGGCGCCTCGGAGATCATGGACGGGATCGAGACCACATTCGACTCCGACTGCAGGATGACGGCGCAAGGAGGCAAGCACACTCATGCAACCGTCACGCATCGCTGGCGCGAGCGGCTCCCATTGAGCCTCGAAGGTGTTGCTGCTTCGGGAACGCTTCCCCAATATCGCGAAACGGAGAGGATCGGCCAGGGTTTTTACTGGGACGGGCTCTATTCGCAGAATCCCCCTGTGCGCGAGTTCCTGGCCAGCATCCGGAAAAGCCACGTGCCAGACGAGATTTGGATTGTGCGCATCAATCCCCAGCAATGCGCTGACCAGCCGAAGTCCACCAGCGAGATCGAGGACCGTCAGAACGAGCTCGCGGGTAATCTTTCGCTCAACAAGGAGCTCGACTTCGTCCTCACCGTGAACGACTGGATTACGAAGTACGGCGGCCAGTTCGCACGCGACTATAAGCCCGTCACCGTGCGCACAATCAAGATGAGCCGAGCGACGGCTGCCGAATTGCGCTATTCGTCCAAATTCAATCGTAACAGTGTATTCATGCACAGGCTTCGGGATGAAGGCAAGGAAATCGCCAGCGAGTGGCTTGACCAATGGCCGCAGGTCGGCTGCTACCCGAATGATGCCGCTTATTGAAGCGCCGCTGTGGATGCAATGACTCGTGTCTGTTTGATCGCTCATTGAGTGCAATTTGAATGGCCGGGAAGGGCTGCGAACATGCCGAACGATAAGAAAGGCTCCAGCGCGCGTGGGGCCCAGAACCGCGGAGGCGGCGTGCTGCGGAACTGCCTTCTGCTGACTCTGCCTTTTTTTGCCTTGCAGTTGGACATACTGGGCCTGATCAAACGAGGCATGGATCCAAAAAAAGATGCCAGAAATCGGGGCATGGGAGAGGGGCACAGCAAGGAAGCGGCGGATGCGAGACAAGCAGAATCGGCACACCGCCCCGAAAGCCCCGAGTCGATGCTGATCACGCCTGTTGTGCGTTTCGTCGCTCGTGAAGTGCAGGCTCTGTTAATGATCCTCGATTCGTCCCACGCTCTGAGAAAGCGCTTTGGCAGCGATCTCGAACAGAGACTGACGGAGGAAGTCGCGGCGATCATCGAAAAGTTGGGCGCAGGATCAGTGAGTTTGATCGAGGTTCAGGAAATAGTTCTCAAGCGCATAATCGACATGCTGACAAAGCTTAAAAACGAGCCCAAGGCCGAAGAGAAAACTGTGCGAGGATAAAGCCCCTTGGGCATTGCGCCGCCTTCTGAGAGCGCCTTGCCAATTTCTTGTGGCCTTTAGAGCGAGAGGTGCCTAGGTGAAGAATGCAAGGTCGAATGTTGACATTGCAATAATCGGAATGGCTTGTCGGCTTCCTGGGGCCGGCACACCCGAAGAGTATTGGAACAACATCTGCAACGGTGTGGAGTCGATCACGTTCTTTTCCGACAGCGAGCTTCTGGCTGCCGGCATCGACGGATCATTGGTCAGCAACCCCGCTTACGTAAAAGCTGCGCCGATGTTGCGGGACGTTGAGATGTTCGACGCCGCATTCTTCGGTTTCTCTCCCAAAGATGCGGAACTGATGGATCCCCAGCAACGGCTCTTCCTGGAAGTATGCTGGGAGGCATTTGAAAACGCCGGCTACGATCCAACTACCTGTCGAGGTAAGGTCGGCGTGCTCTCGACTGCTGGCGGCGTGGTCACAAGCTACCTGCTCGCAAAACTGCATCATGCAGAGCTTCCAGGTCAGACGGCGAGCCTTTCACACATCAACAACGACAAGGACTTCTTGAGCACTCGGGTTGCTTTCAAGCTCAATCTCCGGGGGCCGAGCTTCACGGTTCAGTCGGCGTGCTCATCGTCTTTGGTGGCGATCCATCAGGCGTGTCAGAACCTGAGATTCAACGAGTGCGATATGATGCTGGCAGGGGGCTCGGTCGTGCGTGTCCCGCAAGTCGCTGGCTACCTCGCCGAAAAGCGCAATCTGCATTCGCTTGATGGGCATTGTCGGCCTTTCGATTCGGTCGGCCAAGGAACCATCTTTGGCAGCGGTGTCGGCGCTGTCCTGCTCAAGCCTCTGCCGCAAGCGCTCGTCGATCGCGACCATATCTACGCCGTTATCAAGGGAACGGCAGCGAACAACGATGGCTCTGGCAAGAGCAGCTACACTGCCCCGAGCTTGGGACAGCAGTCACAGGCAGTCCTAGACGCGCTGGAGCGCGCCGGCGTGAGTGCTGAGAGCATCGGTTATGTGGAATGCCACTCCACCGGCACAATCGTGGGCGATCCGTTAGAAATCGAGGCGCTAAGCGCAGCCTTTCGAAAGCACACGCAACGTCAGCAGTACTGTGCCGTCGGTTCGGTCAAGGCCAATATCGGTCATCCGGAGCAGGCAGCAGGAATTGCAGGGCTGATCAAGACCGCGCTCGTGCTGCATACCAAGCGCATTCCGCCGAGCATCAATTTCGAAACACCGAATCCGGCAATCGACTTTACGTCGTCCCCTTTTTACGTAAACACCCGGCTGCACGATTTTCCTTTTTCGGGTACGCCGCGGCGAGCCGCGCTAAACAGCCTTGGCATCGGCGGCACGAACACGTTTGCGGTGCTCGAAGAGGCGCCGCCCGTTGCGCCACGCAGCAGCGCATCAGAGGACGTTCGGCCGGGGCTCATTACTCTGTCAGCAAAAACCGCTGATGCGCTGGTGGCCCGAGTCCAGCAATTCCTGAGCTGGTTGCAAGAAAATCCCCATGTTTCGATTGGGGATCTTGCCTACACTACGAACGTCAGCAGAAGCCAGTTCGCGTTTCGCTTCGCAGCCCCTGCGCGAAGCCGTGCAGAGCTGATCGATCATCTCACCGGCTGGCTTCGGGCGGCAGATTCGGCGCATCTGAACGGGACGAATGCCGGACCGATAGCCTTCATGTTTTCCGGACAAGGCGCGCAGCATGCCGGCATGGCAGCGCAGCTCTATCGAACGGACGCGGTTTTTCGCAATGCCATCGATCAATGTCATGCGTTGGCGCAGCCGTACCTCAAGCAGGGGCTGCGTGAGGTCATTTTTGCGGCGCCTTCCGATGACGCGCTGGTCAACCGCACAGATTATACCCAACCCGCATTGTTTTCGGTCGAGTACGCTTTGGCGCAGCTCCTGAAATCCTGGGGCATCGTGCCCGATGCCGTAATCGGACACAGCTTGGGAGAAATCACGGCTGCCTGCGCAGTGGATGTGCTCTCGCTCGAGGATGCAATGCGCCTCGTCTGTGCCCGGGGTGCCTTGATGCATGGATTGCCGCCCGGGGGAGGCATGGGCGCAATTATGGCGGACGAATCCGTGGCGCGTGCAGTCATTCAAAAGATTGCTCCCGAAATTTCCGTGGCAGCAATCAATGGGCCACTGAACACGGTCGTTTCCGGCGATCGGGAAGCGTTGAGCACGCTCGCACAGGAGCTGGGCCGCCAGCAGATCACGTACCGGGAATTGCGCATTTCCAATGGATTTCACTCGCCGCGGACCGAGCCCATCCTGCGCCGTCTGGAAAAAATTGCAGGTGCGATCAGGCACAGCGCGCCCAAACTGCCGCTTGTATCCAATCTCACAGGTGAGCTGATGTCGGGGGCGCCGGATCAATCCTATTGGCCCCGTCACATTCGGGAGCCGGTGCGCTTTGCTGATGGCATGCAGGCGCTTGCCGCTCTCAACTGCCGGACCTTTCTCGAGATCGGCCCACATCCGGTGTTGCTGCCGATGGCACAAGCTTGCCTGCAGAGCAAAGCCAGGACGGCGGTCTGGATTGCCACGCTGAATCGGCAGAAGTCAGATGTCGACTCGATTGCAGAGATGCTCGCGGGATTGTATCTTGCGGGTCACTCCATCAACTGGACTGCAGTGCATGCGGACGCTTCATGGCGCCGCATGCCGCTGCCCACTTATCCCTTTCAGCGCAAGCGTCACTGGATCGAGGACAATACGACCCGCACTGAGCGGGCCGCGCACGCCCTCGAACGAGTCCATCCCCTGGTGGGCACCCGTATAGAATCGAGTGACCGAGAGGTGTGTTATCAAACGCGCTACGGCATCCAGCATGGCGGCTATTTTCCTGATCATAGAGTAAGGGGAACCGTTGTTCTCCCAACCGCCGCTGAGCTGGAGGCCGCCAGCGTCCTCGGAAGGATCTATTTCGGCACGCCGCGCGTGAGTTTCGAAGATGCAATGCATCACAAGGCGATGTCCTTCAGGAATGGGGAAGACCGGGTTGTCCGGCTGTTGCTCGCTCCGCTGAGTTCCGAGCGGGCAGGGTTCACGCTGGTCAGTGCAGAAGCTGAGGGTGCGCAGGTTTGGCACACCCATATGACCGGCATCCTGCGCAGGTCCGAAGCGCCGCGGTCGCCCACCGGCTCATCGTTGCAGAAGATTCGCTCGCGCTGCCATCAAAGCCTGCCTCCGAACGAGCTGTATGATCGATTGGAAAGGTTGGGACTCGAATATGGAACGGCATTTCGGGGCGTGTGCGAAGTGTATTTCACTGTCCATGAAGCGCTTACGAGAGTGCGGCTTCCGAACGGTGTCGCAGATTCGCGATACATGCTGCACCCAGCATTCCTGGATGCTTGCCTGCATGCCTATCCGCTTGTGCTTGATAAAGGCAGACAGGATGAAGACAGTTCGTATTTCCCTGTCTCGCTGACAGGGTTTCGTTCCCACCAGGACGGCATCGAAGAGGCATGGGCGCACACGAGACTGCGTAGTGTCGAGCGCGATGGTACGCAGGTTCTTGATATTGCGATTTACGATGTGGCGGGGCGTCCCGTGGCAGAGCTCGAAGGATTAGCATTCCGCCTGTTGCCGCTTGTGAAAGTGCAGGCCGCGCGGGGCGCCGCCGATGACGTGTTCTATCGAATTGCCTGGCGCAAAAAGGCCAGGCCGCCTGCCGACGCAACAAACGCTCCCCCCGGGAGTTGGCTTATCTTCGCCGATGCAAATGGCGTGGGTGGTGCGCTGGCGGGCAGACTGGAAGCCGCCGACCAGCCTTGTCATCTGGTCTATAGAGGTGATGCTTTAGCCGAGCAGGGCCGCCGGAAATGGACAGTGAACGAGCGGCAGCCCCAGCATTTCCACGGATTGCTCGCACAATTGAGCGGTGAGAGTCTCCCCTTACGCGGCGTAGCTTACCTGTGGGGGCTCGATGCCCCACTCGTGGAAGATCTGACGCTTGCCGGCTTGCGGAGCGGCAGCGAGATGGTGTGTCGCGGTGCGCTCGGCATCCTGCATGCTCTTGCCGAAACGCGCTCGACAAGGCCGAGTAGCACGCGGCTTTGGTTTGTAACGGCCAACACGCAAAGCACCACGGGCCGCGAGCAGCATGTCGATCCCGTTCAGGCGCCTCTCTGGGGCTTGGGAAGAACCATCGCGATCGAGTACCCGACTCTCTGGGGAGGGTTGATCGATCTGCAAATCGAAAATCAGAAAACGCCTGACCTCGATATTGTGGCCGCGGAGCTTCTCCGCCCGGACGGTGAAACCCAGATCGCCATTTCCGGTGATGCGCAACGATACGTGCCGAGGCTCATCAGGCAATCCTTGACTGAGCTGCCCGCAGAGCTGCCGCGGGTGCGGGGAGATGCGACATATCTTGTCATCGGCGGGCTTGGAATGCTCGGTCAGAACGTGGCCAAATGGCTCATACACAAAGGAGCGAGATACATCGTCCTTACCGGGCGCAATGCAACCTCCGGGGCGGCACAGGAGCTGGCCAAGGCAGCGCAAGATTCCGCAGCAGTAATTCGGGTGGAAGCGGCCGATATCAGCCGGGAAGAAGATGTAAGCCGGCTCATGCAGAGAATCAGCGCGGAATTGCCGCCCCTGAGAGGTGTGGTGCACTCGGCTGGAGTGCTTGAGGATGGAATATTGGCGCAGCTCGACTGGGACCGGTTTGCGCGTCTGTTCGAACCGAGAGTCTACGGCAGCTGGCTACTGCATGCACACACTAAAGCATTGGAGCTCGATTTCTTCATTTTGAAGTCTTCCTTGTTGAGTCTGCTCGGTTCTGCCGGCCAGGGAAACTACACGGCAAGCAGCGCTTTTCTTGATGCTCTGGCCGCCCACCGGCGATCTGCGGATCTGCCCGCCCGAACGATCAACTGGAGCGCCTGGTCCGGCGGTGGTCTCGCCACCGTTTCGGGCGCCCGCGGTGAGGCGATGTGGTCCTCACTGGGCGTAGAATTCATTTCTCCCGAGGTGGCGATGCAGGCGTTCGACAGCCTGATGCATCGCGAAGCCGACCAGATCGCTGTCGCGGTTGCCGATTGGCCGAGCTACGCGCGCAAGGTGAACAATCCACCATTCCTGGCGGAGCTGCTGAGCGGGAATGACGACGCGGATGCGCCGCAAAGATCCACACTACGAGCGAGCGTCGTCGCTGATGCCCGAGAGAACGGACATGCACGCCAACAGCTCTTCGACCGCGTGCTGCAGCTCGTCATGAGCAAGCTCGGCTTCACCGACACCATCAACCCCGACCAGGCATTGAACGACCTCGGCCTCGATTCGCTGATGTCGGTCAATCTGTCCAATGCCATGGAACAGGAGTTCGGAATTCCGGTCTCCGTGACCGAGCTCATCAAAGGACCAACAATCAACCAGCTGGTCGATCAGTTGTTGAATAACTGGGCAGGAAAAGCAGACTCTGTCCCAACTGCGAAACCATCTCCGCCAATCTTTACAAGTTTGGTGCTCGACCCCCCCATCACTCCTGCACATGCGCATGCGGCCCCCGATCTGACATATTTCCCGCCTGCGTTTGCCGCGGCTGGACGCCAGCTTGCAGGAGATCGGTACGAGGGCGGCGGGATCGCGCTGCAACAAGTCACCGCGAGGCAAGTGCCTCAACCCGGACTCAGTTACACGGCCGGAGACGCCAACGGCGAGGACACCTGCCACAGTGTGCAGACCAATGGGCACACAACCGCTGGGAACGGCAATGGTGGTGGCACTCACGATGTCCATGCACGGCCATCGCGCATTCTCGGGGCGGCGACCGGCAGAACATCCGGAAAATGGTTGATCGCTCCGCGACCCAATCCGCACGCCAAAGTGCGTCTGTTCTGCTTCCCCTACGCGGGCGGGGGCTTGGTATCGTTTCGGAGCTGGCCGCAGTTCCTCGACGATTCTGTCGAAGTGGTGGCGGTGGAACCGCCCGGACGCGGAACACGTATCGATGAGACACCTATTGATGACCTCGGCACTTTCGTCGATCGACTGTTGCCCGAAATGATCGACTGGCTGGACAGATCAGCGGCTTTTTTCGGTCATTGTCTCGGTGGCCTCACCATGTTTGCGATGCTTTGCACGCTCCCCGAAGGCTGCGCTGAATTCATCCAGCATGCTTTCGCCTGCGGGGTGAGGCCGCCGCATCTGCTCAAGCGCAGGGGCACGTTCGAGGACAATCTGCTTTATGACACCATGCTGCATCAGGACTTTGACGTCACGGTTCCGCTTTACGCTCAATCGGATGAAATCTTTACCAGCATCATACGTCAGTTCGATACTCCGGCCGCGGACAGGATGTTGGACATCCCGCAGCTAAGGAAGGCGCTGCTGCCTACAATCCGTGCCGAGTTCGCAATGGCAGACAGATATGAATATCGGCCGGTGCGGCCCTTCTCCTTTCCCATCAGCAGCTTTGTCGGTGACGTGGACCCGTGGGTGTCGCAACAACACTCGGCCGGGTGGGGTGAGCTCACCCGCGGCCGATTCACCCATCACGTACGCACAGGCTCACACTTTCTCATGGCGGAAGATCGCGAGTTCATTCTCAGGACAATCGGCAATGAGCTCGTTCCTGCAGCGCTATAAGAATAGCAATCAGACAGCGCGCGACACTGCAAGCAGCCGATGACGCACTCTACACCGGATTGTTGGAGGCGCGGGTTTTCGACCGCCCCAACAAGTGGTGTGAGCGAGACTCTATTCAGGCATTTCAAGCCGCATCCTGGCGCTGACCAGATCATGGGTATCGAAACCTTCGCTAAACGAACCGTACACCATGCCGAGCTGCGGACGGAGTTTTTCCGTGGTTGATCGGAGCTCGTACAGGTCAAGCATACTCAGGCAAAGCTTCAACTCAAGAGATTTGGCCTGCTGGTCTCGGGCAATCTTCAGCCCTTTTTGAAAACAGCGCTCAGCCTGCTCCACATCCCGTTGTGAGCGCAGGTATGCTTCTCCGAGAAGACGATATATTTCAGCCGCGTAAAAATGCTCGCAGTTCTCTCCATCGACGGTTGACTGCGCTTGCTGCAAAAAGCCCAACGCTTGGCGATAGTGTTCATTTTTGATGCATACGTCCGCCAGGAGAGCCAGGGCATACGGCTCGTACAACAAGGCACCCGAGGCCCGTTGTTTCTCCAATCCCTGCTGGATCTCGGCAATGCCGGCCTCGAAATCTCCGTTTTGGGCAGTTGCCCATCCACGCAAGATAAGCCCCATGGCGAGATAGTGCACGAAGTCATGCTCAGCGCAGAGCGCGATTGCCGCGCTCGCGTGGGCGGCCAGTGTGTCAACCTCGCCCCGAAACTGGTGCACCCGGAGGCTTATGGTTTGCGTCATTGCCTCGCTGAACGGGTTCTGCGACTCGTCTGCATACGCTCGTGCCTCGGCACACATGCGCAAGGCCTGGTCGGGATAGCCAAGGAACCAGAGGACCAGGCTTTCGTACGATCTCGCATGAACGCGCGGGTCCTGTGCCGAAAGCTCGAGATAGGCCGTGACCCTGCTGTCTTCACACATCGCGATGCTGCGTTGCAGCTCGCTGTGCGCCGCGGCGAACTGCCCGCGCGCAAAAAGGGTGAAGCCCAGAGCTTCTCGGGCAAGCACTTCGTAGTTTACGTCAGCGGCGTTCTCAGCAGTATTCAGCAGGTGCTCGGCAAGCGACCGCGCCTCGTCAAGCGCTGCATGCACGAAATTCCAGCTCCATAGACCAAATACCACCGGAAAGGTGTGGCCGTCGAAACCGCTCTCCTGGCAGAGCTGGTATGCACGCGTGTATGCATTCCTCGCGGTCTCGGTGCTCCAGCCCTTGGTCGATCGCATCGCATTGCCTAGCGCTGTTTGCAGCAACAACTCGGATTTGTTGCGGACTGCGCCGTCTTCGACATTCGGGATTAGTTTCAGGCCTTGCCGCAGATGGCCGACCGCCTCGTTGTGTGCCGAACGAGCTGCAGACCGCCGAGCGGCTTCGTACCAGTAGTGTACGGCCTTATCGTATACCCTGCTTTGCGTGTAGTGATATGCAACAATCTCCGGATGCGCTTCAGCCATTTCTGAAAACCGGTCCTCCAGCAAAGTGGCTGCTCTGGTGTGATAGGTTCCCCGCTCTGCCTTGGTAAGCAATGCATAGGCAGCATCGCGAATGAGCAGATGCTTGAACTCAAACGTGGCCTCCCGCAGCGTGGTGCCCTTTTGATAAAGCAGCTCGGCATCGACGAGGTGGCGCAAATCCCTGTTCAAGACCTCGCTGTCGAGACAGGAAACTGCAAGCAGGAGCTGGTAGCTGAAATTTCTGCCGAGCGTGGCGGCGAGCTGCAAAACCCTTCGCCCCCTGACCCGATCAACCCGCGATGTCAAAGGATCGCGCAACGTCAGTGGGATCGTAAGATCCAGCTCCTCAATGAGATCGTCTGCTGTGCCGCCTTGCACGACCTCCTCGTCGGAAACAATGTGGGTCAGCTCTTCCAGCACCATCTTTGTTAATTCCTCCACATACAACGGCACTCCATTGGCTTTATTGAGAATTTGCGAGCGCACGTTCTGGGGCAAGGAATGACCCTCAGTGACTGCTTGAATGAGCATTTCCACCTCATTCGATCGCAGGCGCGGAAGGGTTATCTGCGTCAGATGGTACTTCTCCTGCAGCTGCGGGGTGGAGCTGGAACGGGTGGTCAAAAGCAAGAGGCACCGCTGATTTCTCATCAACGGTATTAGGCCCTCGAGCAGATACATGGTTGTGGGATCAAACCAATGAATGTCCTCAAAAATGAGCAGCGTGGGACCGCGGTTGGCGTATTGCAGGGACATTTCCAGCAAAACATCGATCGTTTGCTGCAGCAGTTTCTGCGGCGCCACAGTCGAGAAGCTGCTTCCTTCCGAGATCGACAGCAATCTGGCCAGCAGCGGCAGCATTTTCTGCGCATTATCGAACTGCTTCAGAAAGTCATCCAGCTTTCCCAGCTTCTCATCCTCGTTGTCGGCGGGAAGGATCCCTGCTGCAATCTGAATGTTTTCAATCACCGGATGCAGCATCGTATTCGTATGAAACGGCGAGCCATGAAGCTTGATGTTGGTGCGTACCTCCGACCCGAATTCCAGCTCGAACCCTTGCACCAACTTGGATTTTCCAATCCCGGGGTCGCCGGCCAGGATAACCGCTTGTCCGATACCGTCTTTGACGAGCTCCCAGGAATCGGCGAGCAGGTCCAGCTGCTTTCTCCGGCCGATCAGGGGCCTGATGGTTTGCGCAGGGACTGCCGAAGTGTCCCTGTCCTGCCGCTCAAACACTCGAAATAGGCGTCGAGAACCGACATTTTTCAGCTCGTGTAGCCCGAGATCCTCGTACGCAAAGGCGTTGGGCGGGAGCAACCGTCTTGTAGTCTCGGTGATTACCACCGTATTCGGTGGGGCAGCAGTTTGCACCCGGTTGGCAATGGTTGGCGGCTCTCCGACGACGAACTCATCTACAACAACTTCACCCGTGTTCACCCCGACCCGCACGCGCAACTCGATATTGTGCCGCTCTTTAAGATCGGCGTTGAAGCGGCCCACTTCCTCGACGATTCTCAGGCCCGCCAGCACCGCGCGATGTGCATCGTCTTCATGCGCAATGGGGTAACTGAAATACGCCATAAAGCCGTCACCCATATACTGGGCATAGTAACCTTCATACTGCTTGATTACCTCGTTCGCGATTTTGTGGAAATTAGTGATTGCGTAGCGCAAGTCTTCGGGATCAAGCGTACGAGCGAGTATGCTTGAGTCTACAAGATCGCAATTCAACAACGACATCTGTCGTCGATCGGCGAGCGCGTCCGGGGCTGGCGGGGGCCTCGTAAAGTTGTCCAGCTCGGGGGGGCGATCGGCAGGCTGCGTTGATGCCGGTGTGCCGCAATTGTCGCAAAACTTGCTAACAGGCGTTATTGCGCTGCCGCACTGAGCACAAATCAGCGCGAGGCGCGCACCGCAGCCGCCGCAAAACTTCGCACGGCTTCGATTCTCGAATCCGCACTCGATACAGCGCATGCTTTGGGCCGTGTGCGGCAAGTCGGCTAAATCCTTTTCCCCGTACGGCGTACAAACCGGCTTACCCAGCGGTGCGGGGCTTCTTGGTCAGGTATGGTTTATGCACCGTTTAGATGTCAGCGACGGCCGGATTGCTGGCTGGCGCTTTCACGTCTTCAAAACCATCATATCCTGAGGGCGCCGTAATTGGTTCATTCTAGTCCAGCCCGCGCCAGTGACAAGAACAAGCTCTGGTGAGTGAACAAGCTCTGGTGAGGGGAGGGAGAGCCATCGTTGCCGCAATCCTGGGCACGCTGGGATAGTAGGACCCCTGTGCCGACTTGGGCGAAGCCCGGCTGGTCACTTATTCTGCGGAAGAGGGAAGAAACGAGCGACTCGGGACTTCGAACGAGACGCATGGTGCACAGGCACGGGCGGCGCCCTACCATCGTTTTGTTAGGCCTGCTCCTGGCGGACGCCGCGCTACCGCCGGGGACCGGCAATGCGCAGTATCGCGGCGGCACGATCAAGATCGTGTTCTAAACGATCAGTCCGGTCTCTACGCGGACGTCGCGGGCACAGGCGACAAACTCGTCGAGCGTCTCGGCAGGCTTGATGCCGGCCTTCTCGTAGACGTCCCGGCGATAGACCTGCACGGTGGCTTCGCCGTCATACGGAACGCCATACGTCTTTCCGCCGACCGCGCAGCTGCCGCGCCAGCCTGCGGGGACATCGTTGTAATCGAACCAGGCGGCGTCCGTGAACTTGGGGTCCGCCAGATAAGAATCGAGCGGCTCGACCCATTTATTGGCAATGTAAAGCGGATAGTACATCGGGTCCGCGGCGTGCGTGGCGTAGACGCCGGTCTTGCTCGAAAGATCGAGCATCACCTCGCTCACCAGCATCGTGCGCCGGCCAATGTTCGACATTCAAGCCGCCGTAGCTCCTAGAAACACGTTGTGTTTTAGTCACTGAGTTTATCGACGATCGAGAGCACCCTGGCGCGTGGCCCGTCAGCTCTGCTGTCGACGGGAAAGAGAAGCGCGACGATATAGGGGAGCCGAATTCTCCAACCGATCGGCGGTCCGGTCGAGGTAAGCTCTGAGCCGAATTAGCGTGGCACCAGTCCGGCGGCCCTGAAGGCCGCCGCGATAATCGGCCCCGGCGCAACACCCGTTGCTGCGCCGGGCCGCATTGTGGGAAGCTCCGGAACGGGCAGACCGGCAGCCGTGAACGCCGCCGCGATCACCGCGTTCGGATTGACCGGATAATGCGCCGGTTGCTCTGCACCCTCAGCAAACGATGCTTCGGCCGAGCTATGCGCCTCTTCGCCTCTCGCGCCAGCAATGGCAAGGGCACGGCCGTGAGTTGGAACCTGCATCGGTGCTGAAATCGCTGCCGCCGCACGCGGGCTTTCAACGACAGATTCGTGCAGGCGCCAGAACCGTGCGATGTGATGCGCAGACGAGAGACCGACGTCGAGGAAAAATGCACCGGCAGCGCCGCAACTCTCTGCGCCCTTCGTCGCCAGCGGGACGCCATGCGCCATGCCTCTTATGAAAAATGCCTCGATCAGCGCTTCACCCTCTGCGTCGTTCCATACCCGGCGCATGTGGCTTCCAATAAATTCCTGGTATGAGCAAGTCTCCGAAACCCCGTGCACATTAATCCATTGGCGAATGAGTTCTTCCCCGTTGGAACATCTCACGATCGGATCGCTGGTGCCATGCCACACCGAGATTTTTGGCCATGGTCCGCGATGTCTGGATGCTGCCCGTACTCGATCGCCAAGCGCATATGCAGAATGTTCCTGGTCCGTGAACATGGCTTGGAATGCTTGTTCAACGTTGTTGGCGCACCCATAGGGCAGTCCAGCAATAATGGCCCCGGCGGCAAAAACGTCCGGATAGGTTGCAAGCATGACAGCAGCCATAGCGCCCCCCGCTGAGAGGCCGGTTACAAATACCTTGCCGGGGTCGGCAGCGAATTTTGCAAGGGCGTAATCGACCATGCTTCTGATTGAGAGTGCCTCGCCCTGACCGCGGGCGATGTCGCCCGGCAAAAACCACGAAAAACAATTCTTCGGATTGTTGCTGGGCTGCTGCTGCGGATAGACGATCACAAACCCGAGCGTGTCAGCGAGTGACGACCAGCCGGCGCCGTAATCAAACTCGTCTGCGGTCTGAGAGCAGCCATGCAGTGCGATGACCAATGGCGGGTTGGGCGGCAACCGTTCGGGAGCGTAGACAAACATGCGAAGATTGCCGGGATTCGGCCCGAACCCGCGCAGCTCTCGCAGGCGTTTTGGCGGGCGGGCGGGCTCTACATGATCGCGAGCCGCTTTCTTTCGAGCAGATGCAAGTAGACCTTCGAGCTTGCTTCGAAACCCCTGCAGTCTGCTGATGACCTCGCGCAAATCGCGCATGCTAAGACCTCCACATCCCAAGCAAGGCGGGAATTGTGCAGTGCAAAATGGGGGGCTCGGGGATGAAGTCAAGTATGAGCGGGGCGAATTATTTCCGGGAACTCTGACGCGCCCGCATTCGAATTGCCGGTTCAGCTCGAACTGCTCGTTGGCGACACCACAAACAGCGAGACGCTCATTGCGCGGTCCAGCCGCCGTCGACGGTGAGCACCGTGCCGGTGACAAATGTCGAGGCATCCGAGGCCAGGAACACCACCGGGCCGATCAGCTCCTGCGTCAGGCCAAAACGCCTGAGCGGCGTGGTATTGGAGATCCGCTCGCGTGTCTCCGGGGGATGCTGGCGCGTGAGCGGCGTATCGATGTAGCCGGGAGCAATGGCGTTGACGCGAACGCCTGTCGCCGCCAGTTCAAGCGCCAGCACGCGGCTGAGCTGCGCAACCGCCGCTTTTGCAGCCGCGTAGGCGGCAACATTTGCCGCCCCGACCAGCGCCAGCATCGATGCGATGTTGATGATCGACCCGGAACCGCGATCCCGCATGTGCGGGGCGAGCGCGCGGCAAAACAGAAATGTGCCGCGTACATGCACGGCGTAGAGCGAGTCGAATTCCTCAACGGAATAGTCGACCAACGGCTTGCGGATGTTGTGGCCCGCGTTGTTGACGAGGATATCCACGCGGCCGACCGCATTCAGTGCCTCACGGCAGACACGATCGACGTCTCTCTCGTCGCTTACGTCCCCAATGAGGCTGATGGCGCGGCAACCGCTTGCGCCAGCAATCTCCTTCGCCGCGCTCTCGGCAGCTGCCTGCTCGCGATCGAAGACGACGATTTGCGCGCCATGGCAGGCAAGCCCCCAGGCCATGGCCCGTCCCAGGCCCGAACCGCCGCCGGTGACAAGCGCCACACGCCCGCCAAGGTCATGCATCCCGCGCACTTTTTCCGCTCGCGGTAGCTCGGGATTGCCTTCAGTAGCTGGCACGGCCGCCACTCACGTCATAGCAGGCTGCGAGGGCTCAATTCGCGCCGGCGCCGGCCACTTCCAGAAACAGCTTCGGATCGAAATATTGCTCCGCCATGATCGGGTTCTGGATCGCGCCGACCTCGACGTTGAAATTGGTCACCTGATTGAGCCATTTGGCGGCCGATCCATCGCGGTAATATTGCGCCCATTCCCTGGTCGGGTACCAGCGCGTTACTTTGTACATTTCTTCCACTTCCGCGCTCGAGAGCTTCGGATAGAACTTCGTCTGCAGAACCTGCAGCGCCTGTTTGGGATCGCCAATGATCAAGTCATTGGCGGTAATCCAGGCCTTGATAAAACGCCTGAGGACGTCCTTCTTGTTGTCGTAGAAATCATTGCGCGCCGCCCAGCCGTCCACGATGGTTGCATTCGGCAAGCCCGAGCCGTCGACCAGCATCCGTGCGGCAGGCGCCTTGCTGCGCACCGGAATATTAAACGGCACCCAGAGCGACACCGCCGGCACAGCCCCGGCAATGAATGCGGTCACCGCATCCGACATTCGTTGATTAACGATCTCGACGTCCTTCGTGGAATCGAGGCCGACGGTCTTGAGCGCCTGGTGCAGCAGGTTATGCGCGGTGGTCCCGCGCGTGGTGGCGACCTGGCGGCCTTTGAGATCCTTGAGCGTCTGAATACCCTTGTCCGGATACGCCCAGATCTGGCCGGTCGCCCATTCAAGATCGTTGATCAGAAAAACCTTGCCCTGGCCGCGCGCCGGGAAATTCGACAGCACCCCGCCGGTGGTGAGCATATCCAGGCTGCCGCCGACCAGAGCCTGGAACAGCTCGATGCCCGTGGTGAATTCACGCGTCTCCACGCGCAGGTTCTCGCGCTCGAAGCTGCCGAGGTGCGTTGCCAGCCACAGATGCGCATCGACGCTGACCACATGCAGGTAACCAACCCTGACAAGGTCCGGGCCGGCAGCAGACAGCCGGTCCGCCCCGCATGCGAGCGCAATTCCGCCGCCCGATGCGTAAAGAAAATCACGACGGTTGAAGAGGCGCGGCTTTATAAGAGTGCTCATTGGCTCGCTTTCCTTTCCGCCAGGTCGGTCCGCTGCGATTGCTGTACCGCATATTCGCGCATGACCATTTCCATCACCCTGTATTGCAGCTCGGCAAAGTGCGGCTCGCGCCGGATTTCCTCGCGGCGCGGATAGGGAAAGGGGACCGGGACGACCGTGCGGACCCGCGCCGGCCGGGCGGTGATCACCACCACCTTCGAGGACAGATACAGCGCCTCGTCGACCGAGTGGGTGATGAGAATGACCGTCTTGCCCTCGCTCTCCAGCACATGCAGGAGCAGGTCCTGCATTGCGGTTCGGGTTTGCGCGTCGAGCGCGCCAAACGGCTCGTCCATGAGCAGGAATTGAGGACGCACTGCATAGGCGCGGGCGAGGGCCACGCGCTGCTTCATGCCGCCCGACAAGGTCTTCGGATAGGCATTCTCAAACCCGCGCAATCCCATCAGCTCGACATAGCGGCTGATGATCTGCTCGTGCTCGCTGCGCGGCACACGGCTTGCCCGCAAGGAGAGCCCGAAGCCAATGTTGTCGCGCACGTTGAGCCAGGGAAACACGCCGTATTCCTGAAAGATGACGCCGCGCTCGGCGCCCGGCCCGGTGACCGGCTTGCCGTCCAGCATGATGTTGCCTGAGCTCGGCTGCTCGAACCCGGCAGTCATGTTGAGCAACGTGGTTTTTCCGCACCCCGACGGCCCGACGATGGAAATGAACTCGCCGTCGCACACGGTCAGCGATACGCCGTCCACGGCGCTGACAATCGATCCGTTCGGATCGATGAACTGCTTGCAGACATCCTGAAGGACGATGCGCGGCTCACTCACGACGCAATCCTGTCCTGCCAGCGCACAAGCCGCGCGGACAGCGCGCGCAGGCAGCTGTCCATGGCGAGCGCGATCAGCCCGATGCAGATGATTCCCATATAGATGGTATCGAGCTGGAAGTAATTGGACGCATTCTCGATGACGGCGCCGATACCGCGTTGTGCGGCGATCAGCTCGGAGGCGACCAGCGTTGCCCAGCACACGCCAAGCGCTACGCGCAACGCGGTAAGCACATGCGGAACCGAGAGCGGCACGACGACGCGCCAGAAAATTTCGCGATCGCTCGCGCCAAAGCTGCGCGCCACGCGAATGAACAGCGGATTGGATTGAATGATCCCCTCGTACATCACGATCACGCCGGAGAAGAATGCCGCATAGAACAACATGACGACCTTGGCGAGCTCGCCGATACCGAAATAGACGATGACGAGCGGAATGAGGGCGATGGGCGGCAGCGAGCGAAAGAAATTGATGAGCGGATCGACAATGCGGCGGGCCGCTCGATACCAGCCCACTGCAAAGGCAACCGGAACGGCGACCACAATGCCGCAGAGGAGGCCGAGGATCACGCGCTGCGTCGACATATAGATGTCCAGCCAGAGCTGCTCGGTGGTGAGCTGCTTCCAGAACGCTGACCAGACCTCGACCGGACTCGGCACCAGCGCCGCTCCGACCATGCCGGTGAGCGTGATGAGCTCCCACAGGAGCAGGATCAAAAGCCACGGCAGCAGGCGAAAGGCGAGCTGTCCCAGGTGGCGGAGGAGTTTCGGCCGCGCGCTTTTCACTGGTGCGCTTGACGAAAGCGGCGGCACCGCGTGCACGACCTTTTGACGGACTTTCAGTAGTTCCACTCAGCAGGACAGCCTACCGGGCCGCAGAAAACCGTGTCAATGGATATCGTTCCGTCAAGAGTCGGTCGACGCGAGGGTTGCTGTGAGTTCTTTACCTCGCGCGGCCTTTTGGTGAAAAATGCGCGCGCCCGGCCGGCCTCAGCGCGATGATCCGGATTTCTCAGAAGGGACTCCATGCAATACCGCAATCTCGGCCGCAGCGGCCTGAAAGTATCGCCCATCTGCCTCGGCAGCATGATGTTCGGCGGACCGACGGATGAGGCGACCTCGGCGCGCATCATAGCGAAGGCGCGCGCGGCCGGCGTCAATTTCATCGACACCGCGGACAACTACAACAAGGGCGCCTCCGAGCAGG
>JBKPOZ010000200.1:0-3500 GCA_046733355.1 Pseudomonadota bacterium
GTTCAGTGGGAGTACCGGGGATAATGATGATCTCCCCTCCCCGATCGATCTTAACGCACCTCACCGGTACCCCAGACCTGTCCGCAGCGCGAAGTGCGCGCGCCAGCTCCCGTTGTTTGAATCTCTGCGGACCGCGAGACATTGACCGCTCCTAATAAATGCGACGAAACGCGCTATAACATGCCTCGGCGGCAACCGGTGGGTCAATTTCCTCGTTAACCCGACAAGTACTTTTTAGTTTTCGGGTGATTGCCGGCGGAGCCGGCGGACGTCCTGCAAAACGCGCTCGTAAATCGAAAGCGGATGCTTGTCAGGGGTCGGCAGAGCGTCGGCCAAAAATCCCCATTCCGGCTTCGCTTTGCAATGTGCTCTTAGCCAATTTAGGGCCTCAATAAGCGTGCCTTTGCGGTCTCGTTTGTTGAGCGTAAATTTTCCTCGATTGTGACGTGCTGCACTTTCCATTGCCCAAACCAACACTTCAAGGCCAGGATAGTGCTTATTGCCTTTTCGCCTGCCAGAGCTTGGATAAACCACCTGACCTAAGAAATCATCAAGCGCAACAAGTGCTGTGAGAGCACAAGTTATTGCGGTGGGCTGCGATCGCTCTAGGCGATCAAAATTGACCGCGCCAGCCGAGAAGCGAGGCTGAGACGGGTCAACCTCCTCAAGGTAGATAGTTTGAGTTTCGCGCCGGGCAAAACGGTTAATAAGTTCTTCATGGCCCTGCAGCAGTTCTTCTAGTTGCCGAGATAGGGCACTTACCTTCTTTCTCACGTCAACAACCAGATGCTCTACACTGGCATCCCTTGGGTGCTGAACGGTATCAATCCACACGCACGCCAGCAGATGCATAAAGCTTGAAAATTTTGTGTGATTTGTCGGGGGTACTCTGGCGCGTAACAGAAACGCTTGTGCGATCTCTTGCAGGCCGTCATGAAGACTGCTGGATGCACTGTCTTTCGCAAGCATGGCACACCGCTCCCACCGCTGAGGGAAGAAGCGCAGGCAAGCATCTCGGCGGTGTGGACGAGATGCGACGGGGAGCTCCCCCGGCCTGCGCCTAGTTCGTTACCATGGTTGCCTTTGGAGGACCGCTGAGATTGTGTATCAACAAACGGGTGGCACGCGCTAGGAGACGCCGAGAAGTGGCTGGTTCTCATCCACGATGAAGTGGAGCAAACTTTTTTCCAGAAGAAAGACGGTCTGCATAAGCCGTCAACGAGCGGGGCTTAGGAGGCCACACAGCTTCGTATTAAGGGCGGCAAACACAGACGCTATCCACTCACGTCATCGGTGAGCGCAAGCAACCGCGGCTGGCTATTGGACTGCGCCGTATGTTGATACAGGCGGCGGCACATTCGAAGAAGGTGTCGCCTCCGACGAAGTCGTTACCTCCGCCGAAACGCCCCCGCGCGGATTTGACGCCGCCGCTGCCTTTTCATGTTTTTGCTGTTTGCTGGCCGCGGCCCGAACAGGCTTAAGTTCCGCATAGATTGGATTGGGGATAAACTGAGGAGCAGAGAATCGTGAGCCGTCGGAATGCACGGCAACAGTCTGGGGCTGGTATCCCTTAAGCGCAAACGTGGCCGAGAGTTCAGCCACCTCAAGTTTGAGTTCACATGGCGTGCGACAGGTCTGTCCTGAGACGTCAACTACGGCCCCAGCGGGCACGGATTCAAACCGTAATGCCGTGGTTGATGGAGATGATTTCAGGAAATCAAGGGCCGATCCGGAACATCCGGCCAATGTGAACCCACAGACCACAAAGCCAATGAGTTTACTCATCACGTAATCCTACTTTTGCGTGTACACGGCATCTTACAGAGAGTGGCTAAACCTTCGTTGCCCATCCCGGCCGATAGCGTAAAATTTTCTGACTGAACTATGGCGGACCAGTGGTAGAAATGGCGCAATTAAAGGGTCTTTTTCTCATACAAAGGCGCGGCCGAGCTGTACGGGGTACCCAGCCGGGCTGCGGCACTATGCGAACTCTCCTAGCGTGATGAACTATCGCGGCGTTTGATCGGGCGCGCAGCGCGCGAGGCGGCACGTCAGCTGCTTTTCCGGTCTTTACCTGATGTGAGGTGATGTCTGCAGTTGGCGATATCGGACGTAGCGCTCAGACTGGGGCAGTCTCAGTTTGACCGATGCTGTCGAAAAAGGCTTGAAAATATCGCCGAACAGCGATTCCGGTGATCTGTAATCACTGAACTGGAGGCGACGAAGATGGGTCGCGATCAGGTCCCTAGGGTTGGATGATCGTGAACGTCCAATTTCTCCGGTCCCGCCATCATGCCGTGACCGGAAACCGTCAGGAGCGCCGTTTCGGATTGGGTCTGGTCTGTGAGCGTTGGATCATTGCGGAAAATCGCCCAGCCATTGTTCTGCGCGTTGATGATGCCGTCGATCATCGCTGATGGCGGCCACGGTCCAGCGGTCTGGAAAGCTAGCGGTCGCGCCCCTGAACGTCACGGGTCGGCCTGTGCGCCATAGACTGACAGCACGACCAGGCACCGGAGCAGAATGCGAACGGCTTGTCGGATACTGACATGGCTGATCCTTCCGAGTTTCCCCGCGCGGCGGGCATTTTCCTCGCTAGTTCATTGTGCGAACACTGCGACGGGCCGTTCCGATGAAGTGGCATCGTTTGTAGAAGATCAACTTACAGCAATTAATATTGCGGAAGACTTTATCTGCAAATCGCCCTGTTCTTGCCCATATCGCCGATCAGCAAATACACGGGAATTCGGGGGAGTTCCGTTAGATGCGTACTGTGCCTGGTATCCTCGCAAGCAGAAGTGCGAGTTCCCGACGAGCCGTATTGCGTGGCGCGAGCGCGCTGGGCGCGATGCTCCCGTTTGCGGGATGCTCAGCGCTCTCATCCGCAGTCATCCAACCCGATGCTCCGGACATAACCACCGATCCGACACTGCTAGTAGCAACCACCCGCAAGCCGATTGATGGCGCCCACGCCAAGCCATGGTTCGGTACCGAGCGCGCAGCCAAGGTCAGCTTCGCGCGCGCCAAGTTGGCGCCTCCGGATCAAGGACGGTTTTCACTCGCCGCCGTCGGGCTCGGCTACTGGAGCCTGGAAGGGGTTGAGCTGGTCTCGCGCTTGAGCGAGCTTATGCCGGTCAATCCAAGTCGACGCGACGTGCTTCTATACGTGCACGGCTTCAACCAGAGCTTCGAGACGGCGGCACTCGACGCGGCGCGCTTGTCTGCGAGCGTGCAGTTTCGCGGCACGACCATGATCTTCACGTGGCCGTCGAAGGAGAAGCTTCTCGATTACGGCTACGACCGGGAGAGCGCGATGTGGTCGCGCGACGCCATGGAGCGTCTCTTGACCGCGCTGATTGCGAACGAACGTATCGGCCGCATTCACATCGTGGCGCACAGCGTCGGGACCATGCTGAGCATGGAAACACTGCGACAGGTCTATGCGCGCAATGGCATCGCGGGTGTCGACAAGATCGGGGCGGTGGTGTTTGCCTCCCCTG
>JBKPOZ010000201.1:0-11617 GCA_046733355.1 Pseudomonadota bacterium
GCGCACCAGATCCTCGGAAATATGCGAGTTGAAGCTCACATTTACGGGAGTGAGATTGCCGATATTCGTCGCGAGTGCGGAATATCTGCCGAAATCCATGTGCAGGTACTCGACCTTGCCGGTCACGTTGCCGCCAAGACGCGCCTCAATGCCTCCTCCCGCGGCCCAGCCGCCGCGCATGCTGCGGCTGACGAAATAATCATTGCCCACGCTGATGGGCGAGATCACCCCTATGTGCTCGATTTCCCCGAAGGCGAGCCCGCCGGTCGCATACGCGATCAGGTCCGGCGTGATCAGCGCCCCCACGCGTCCGCGCACCGTGCCGAACCAATCGAGATTGTGACTGACATTGGTCGTCACCGGCGTATCCAGGCCAATAAAGTCTGGATTGCAGATCGCGGGCGCGCAGGCGGCGCTCGTAGCCGCGCGTTGATGCGAGAACTGCACGTCGGTCTCAAGCCCCGCAAGCCACGCGCCCGCTTGCCAGTTGTAGCCACTCGTGCCGCCGACTAAGGCGCGGTTCACTCGGAAAGACGAATTTGACGACGCCAGGAGCGAGCCGACCGGCACGCCTAAGCTCGCATCCGTGAACACCGTATCGGTGCTGAACCGTCCCCACGCGTAGCCCGCATTGGTGCCGATGTAGAGGCCGGTCCAGGTCCAGATCGCCTGCCACGCTGCCGCATACATTGGGCTCTCCATGCCGCGACCAGGCCGCCTGTCGTATCCCGGCCGATACACAGCGCCAATCGACTTGTTGTCGTTCGCACCCGGACCGAACTTCTGCGCGATCCCGAAATAATAGGCGCGGCGCGGGCCGTATTGCGGAGCGAACACGCCGATGCCGGTGCCGTTGCGGATCGCATAGCTGGTATCGAAGAGATTGATCACGTCGAAGCGCAGTACGACGGGTGCCCAGCCGGGAACTGCGACCTCGCGTGAGAGCCCGGTATTGACCTGCGCGTAAGGCGCGTTGTGATCGGTATTGGCGAAGCCCGCGCGCAGGCCGCTGCCGTAGATCAGATCGGCGCTCCAGCGCGTTCCGTTCCACAGGTAGGAAACGCCTCCTGATGCGGTATAGACCTGGCTGTGGTCGGTGTAGATCCAGTTGCTTGCGGTGAAGCCGATGCGGGAGGGATCGAACAAATACTGGTTGGTGATGATGTTGGTGGCGCGCTGATTGGCCCATGCCCAGTTCGCGTACGCACGGAAATTGCCGTTGGTGTAAAGCGCCTTGAGCTCGACGCCGACGTTTTCGGCCTTTTCGTAGTTGAAGCCGTTGAGCACCAGCGCGGCGCCGAACTGTCCGTCATCGATAAGGTCGCGCGTTTGCTTCAGATAAACGTCGGCGCCCAGCTCCAGCCCGGGCAGCACCTTCTGCGTCATGCCGATATCCCAAACGCTGGCGCGCTCGGGCAGCATAGGATGATAGGGCGGCGGCACCGAGGGCGCGAGCACGGTCGTGCAGGTCGGGATATTGAGGCAGGTCATGAACAGGTTCGTGTTCGAAGGCGCCGCGATCACCTGCACGGGCGGCGTGAAGAACCGCGCGTAGCCGGCGTGAAACGTGGTCGCATCGATCGGGCTGTAGGTCAGGCTCAAACGCGGGCTGAGCTGGTTTGCGGTCTGGTACTGCCACATCTGGTCGAACCGCAGCCCGCTGTTCAGGGTCAACCTGTCGGTGATCTTCCACTCGTCGGACACGTAGGCGCTGCCGAGCCAGCCAAGCAGCGCGCTCGTGTCGTTCGCGCCGAACGGCACGTCGGGCACGCCGGCGAGCTGGCCGCCGATCGTGCTGTCCAGGGGCAGAAGCTGATAGGAGTTTGCGACATTCGTCCTCTCCGCGCTCCCGTAGAGTCCGAGACGAAGCGTGTGCGCCGGATTGAGGCGGAATGCGCTGTCCGCCTGGATGCCGTTCACCACGCTGGCGCGATAGACATCCGAAGCGACGCCGTTGAACATCAGATCGCCGAGCGGATCGGGCAGATAATGCACCGTGCTGGCACGGTTGAAATAGGCGAGCTGAAAGTCGACGTCGTTGACGGATTTCTGCAGGGCGACGACCGCAAATTTGTAGTGCTCAATCTGATTTTCGTTAAGCTTGCTCGAATCGAACATGGCATTGCCGAACGCCGTAAAGCTCGGCGGTATGCCCGGCCGATCCGGGATCTGAAATCTGTTATTGGCCATGCCGCCGATAAAGCTCACGCGGGTCCATGGATCAACGATGGTGGATACGTACGCGAAGCTGCGGTCCTGCTCGGTCCGATCGTGGATCGCATTGAGGGTCGGCAGCGGATTGTCGATGCCTAAAATGTTCTGCAGATAGCGGCCCGTGAAGAAATACTCGGTGTTCCCGGTCCTGCCGCCATATTGAAGATTGTAATTCTTTGTCTCGCGGCTGCCGCCATAAAAGCCGACCTGGCCGGCATTGTTGAAGGCGCCGCTCGCGGTCTGGATGTCGACGATGCCGGCGGTGCGCAGGCCGTATTGCGCAGGCAACGCGCCGGTGATGAGCGTCAGACTGCCGATGAAGCTCGTATCGATGAACTGCCCGAATGCGCCGAGGCCGTCGGGCAACAGAATCCCGTTGACACGGTAGGAGACGTTGGCGTGCTCGTTGCGCACGTGCAGCTGCCCGCTCGCGGCCGAATCCTGGCTGACGCCGGGAAACTGCAACATCACCTTGTCGACCGTGGAATTGGTCCCTTGCGGCAGCGACTCGATGGCCTCGCGGCTCATGGTCGTGGGCGCGGTGCCGAGCGGGGCAAAGATGTTGTCGCGCCTTGCGTTGAACGTGGCGGTCTGCGCTGCGATCTGCGCGCCCTGGTCGGCGGCAACGCGCGGCGTCGCAGGCCTTTCCACTTGTCGCGGCGGAGGCTCGGGCGTCGACGGCGGTTCGCGCGTGGTTTGCTCAACCGGCTTGGGCTTGGGCTTCTCGACAGGTGGCGTCACCGTGACCGGCGGCAGCACCACTCCTTCCTGGCCGGGTTGTTGCGGTGTCGCCGGTGGGCTTGCGGGAGGCGTGGCCGGCTTCGCTGCCTCGGGAGGCGTCGTCGTATCCGACGGGGAGGTGCCTGGCGAAGGCGGTGTTTCGGTCGGTGCCTGCGATGCGGCGATTCCTGCAAAACACAGCAGCAGGATTGCCGAGCTGCTCAGAAGCAGCAGACGCTTTTTACGCAAAAACATCGCAACCCCCCGGTTGCAGCGATGCTCGATCGTCCGACTTTGTGCGCGCGTTGTTGCGCAAGCTGGCCGGCATGCCTCAGCGCAGGCCGGCGCAGCAGAATGCAAGTCAGACGAGAGGGGGTGCGCGCGCTCGGAAGGAAACGAGTGTGACTTGTGCGACGTCGAAGACGAGCGCAGGCGCGTGTTGCGTCGCTGCGAAATGCATGGGCAGCGGCAACATGGCCGGCAGCGGCAGGATCAACGAATTCGCGAGGGCAATGAGCGCGCAGACCGCGCACTCGTCACCTGCTCCGGCCGGCAATTCGTCCGCTGTGCCCGGAAGCGCGACTGCCCCGGCATTCACGGGCTGTGCCGAAGATCCGGCCGAGAGCTGATTGACGTGGATGTGGCCGAATGACAATGCGAGCTGCAGTGCCATCGCGAACAGCGCGATGCAGGAAACCTGCTTCAGCTTTGGCCGCAGCCAACCCATCGATCTCACGCCCGGTGTCCCGAGCCTTGCGACAAGGGCACAGCGTGACTTTAGTTACAATGTAACATTTGCACAATCGGACTACGAAGATTCAGGGCGAGTGTTGCCAAAAAACGCCAGCGCGCACGGACGAATGACGCGAGTCAGGCGCTCCCTTTTTGGTTAACGTTTTCTAAAAGCGGTCGAAGATTGTGCTCTAAGCAATTGACTGTGTCGCGTTTTCGTCACTGCTGCATCATAAGAATGCCCACGAGCCGCGCTCTGATGATGCTCGATGTGGCGGGTCGGGCTGGTCGTTCTCTTCCTCGGCGTGGTTGCGCTTTCGTCGGCGCGGATCGCTTCAAGCGAGCGGCCGGCGATCACCGTCGAGCGCGCGGCGAAAGCCGATCTCCAGCACGTGCTGCAAGCTGCAACGGTTGAGCCGGAGCAAACGGCCGCCGAGTCCGAAGAGCAAGGCGGATGGCGGGCGGCCGCATCTTACGCAGCCTTTGAGGACATTTGGGCTGGACCGCCCGATGGGCAATCAACCGGTTCCCAATCGCAAATCCAGTCGCCACACCCGCAATGGGCTTGGGCATTCGCACCGAGCACGTTGCCGTCGGAAGAGGGTCCAGGCAAGCTGTCCAAACCCTCGCCAGATCACGAAGAAAATGCATCGACGCGCATCTATGTCCTTTATGGCCAGTACGGGTGGGCCACATCCTCGGGGATGTATTACCTCGCCCAGAGTCTCGCGCGCTATGGCGAGGTCAGCGTCCATAACTGGGACGATCGCACGGTCGTGCAGGACGCAAAGCGTCATCCGGGCAAGATTGTTATGATCGGCTATTCGCTCGGGGCGAATTCAACGGTGGCCATCGCGAACAAGCTGCCGCATGTGGATCTGATCGTCGCCTATGATCCGTCGCGTTTGTCCCCCCTTGCGCACGAAATCAACGGCGAGTTCACTCAGCATGTGAAGCCGACGGTGCGCCGCGCCATATGCTTCTACAATCCCTACGCCTGGTACTATGGTGGCGCGCGCCTCGATGGATCTCAGGTCGAGCTCGTGCCCATCAGTAACTTTCATCTCGCGGTGGCAGTGGATCAGCGCCTGCACGACATTACCGAAGAAGCGGTGCGGCAGGTTGCGTCAGCGACGCCTAAGGAAGCGCCTGAGGCGCCGAGTGGCATTGTCGCTACGCAAGCAAGCAAGCCGCTCGCCGGGCGGAGCGCCGAATCGCTCTCACGGACCGCCGCGCGATCAGACATGCCGAACGGATAAGGTCTACTCCGTCACGCGCCGCAGCGGCATCGTCCAGGCCAGGAAAGCTCCTGCGGCGGTGAAAGCCGCAATCGCGATGAACGCCGCGCGAAACGCAACGCCGATCTGCTGCATGGTCTCCTGAGCCGGCGTGAACCCGACTGACTGCGGCCCCTGCTCCACGATCATGCTGAACTGAGTTGCCAGCGCCGGATCGATTGCAACGAGCACGGAAAAGAGCACGGCAGAAACTATGGCGGTGCCCAATGCCGCGCCTACGGAACGCGAGAACTGCACCGTCGCGGCGGCCGCCCCCAGCATCTGCGGCCCTCCTACAAGCTGGACCGTGACCTGGACCACGCCCATCACCGTGCCCATGAAGAACGCATTTGCCCCCAGGATCCAGGGCAGCGCCGAAAGCGGCATGTGCGGCGAGTAGTAGGCCAGCAACAGCAAGGTCGCAGTCGCCGCAATGAGCCCGAAAGAGGGAAACACCGCGGTATATCCGGTCCGCGTGATGAGCTGTCCGGTAACGATAGAGCCTGCGCCGACTCCGATCGTGAGCGGCAGGATGAGCAGGCCGGTTTGACCAGGTGCGGCGCCGTGCAGCGCACGCAGGTAAATGGGCAAAAACGTGATCAGCGAGACCAGTGCCGCACCGTGGCAGGCGGCAAGCGCATCGCTGCGCCACACTGTAGGATTTTTCATCAGAGACATCGGCAGCAACGGCGATGCGCTGCGTCGCTCCTGGCGTAGCAGGAGAATCAGTGCCACCGCTGCTACGACGAGAAGGGCCAAGGCTACGGGCAAATTTCCGAAATCGAGTTGTTGTAACTGTTCGAGGCCGAGCACAGCCCCTGCCACAAACGTCGCAAACAACCCCAGTCCGACGATATCGAATGCGCGGGTGCCGCCCTCTCCGGAGTGCCGCTCCAGTCGCAGAACGAGTATCATGCCGGCGATCCCAAGCGGTACATTGACGAGAAAGATCGACTCCCAGCCGAAGTATTCTGTCAAATAGCCGCCGGCGAATGGACCGAACGAGTTCGAGGTCACCACTACTGCAGCGAGGTAGCCCTGATATCGGCCGCGCTCCCGCGGCGGCACCGCTTCCCCGATCAAGGCCTGCGAGAGCGCCATCAGGCCGCCTCCACCGAAGCCTTGCACAACCCGCATGGCCGCAAGCATCTCGATGTTGACGGAAATCGCGCACAGCACCGACCCTGCCATGAATACCGCAAGCGCAATGAGCATCATGTTGCGCCGGCCGAACATGTCGCCCAGTCGGCCATACACGGGTGCCGCGATGGTGCCGGCGATCAAATAGGAGAGCACGATCCATGGCGCTCTCTCGATGCCGCCGAGCTTTGCCGCCATCACGGGCAATGCCGTTGCGACGATCGTTTGATCGGCGACGGCAGCAAACATCGGCAACATGACCGACGGAAATAGTGTCAGGAAGACAGAACGCTGCGGCGAGGGCTTCTGCAGAAGACGCGTCCTTGGCTGCATCACGCCAAAGGTGATGATGCCTGGCGTTCCCGCAAAGTTCCATTGCGAAACTTCGACTCGGGAGCACGCGCATGCCGGGGCGCCGTCCCCTCTTCCGCCCGTAATGGGGGCCGTTGGCCCGTTCGAACTGGGGTTTACCTTACCGGGTCACAACAGTTGTTGTGCGGCTCGACGCGACGCAGTTTCGTGCCTCTTCCCCTGTAGGTGGGCAGCCGGAGGAGAGCGGGCATCTGGGTGGACCGCAATGCCACACAGCAGGCGTCGCCATGCCATGATTCAGCCAAGGGTTTCGCAGTATTGTCAGTCCCAAACCAGGGGACGGAAGGGGGCTCGCTTGTTGCCAATTCACCGGTTTTCTGCTGCCGCTCGACCAGCTTGTCTGGCCGTGGCGGCGGCGTCATTGGCCGCGCTTTTACCAGTCGCGGACGCGCAGGCCCAAGCCGCGGCCGCGAGCTGCGAAGGCACTGTCGAGCTTGCCGTTCTCGCCTCGCCGATTGCACCCTGGAAAGGAGCGCCGCTGCGCGTTCTCTTCGCGACTGAGAAACCGCTCGACGCCGAGTTTTCGCTGATCGCGCCCGATGGAAGCGTCGCCGCCAGCTCGCGCGAGCGCCAGGGCGGGCCGCCCTATTTCTGGTTTGCCGAAATTGCCTCCCCGGTCGCCGGCAACTGGCAGGCGAAGCTCGCGCCGCAAGGCGCGCCGAACGGCTGCAACGCCATCACTCGCGAAATCGCCGTGCGGACCGACGAGCCGCCGCGGCCGCGCGCGGTCGATGGCAGCCTGTGGCCCCTGCGCAATAGCTGGAATCGCGCGACGGAGAATCTGTATTCCGCCTGGATCGAGAAGCTCTTCGATGCGCCGCTCGAGGCAGCGCCGTCATGGCCGGCGCTGCACGAAGTGCTGCGCGACAAGTCACGCAATATCCTGTTCAACCATCTCGGCCTGCGCGAAGACCAGTTGGGCCAGGTCATTCGCCCGGATTGCGCCGATCTTCCGTACTTCCTCCGCGCCTATTTCGCATTCAAGATGGGGCTGCCGTTCGGATATTCGAAATGCACGCGCGGCGGTGGCGGGCATGCGCCGAGATGTCATGAGTGGTGGAGCATTCAAAACCCCGAGCCGCCGCGTGCTGCTCCGGTCGAGCAAAGAACCGCCTCCGGCCTTCCGCTCGGACCAGGCATGCCGCTGCCGGAGATCATGCGGCCGGCCGCAACGCCGGCCACCGTGTTGGCTTCGGCACGGCAGATGGGCCTTGCGGCAGCGTTCGGCCGCTACTTGAGCGGGGCGGTCGCGGACGGCGTACATTCCGGTTCGGGGCGAACGGCGCTCAACGACGATCACACCGACTCATACCCGGTGCCCCTGAGCCAGGATGCGCTGCGGCCCGGCACCGTCTACGCCGATCCTTATGGGCACTTGTTAGTTCTTGCCAAACGCGTGCCGCAGACGGACGGCGCGGCAGGCGTATTCCTCGCCGTCGATGGGCAGCCCGACGGCACCGTTGCGCGCAAGCGTTTCTGGCGCGGCAATTTCCTGTTCGCGCAGGATCCGGCATTGGGAGGGCCCGGCTTCAAACGCTTCCGGCCGATCGTGCGTGACAAGAACGGCAACCTGCGCCGCCTGACGAATGCGGAGATTGCCGGTAATCCGGAATACGGCGATTTCTCACTCGAGCAGGGAAAGCTCGGCATCGAGGACTTCTACGATCGTATGGACGACGTCATGTCGCCGGCGCCGCTCGATCCGCTGCGCGCGCTCAAGGAGGCAATCACCTCGCTCGAGGAGCAGGTGAAGGTGCGGGTCACCTCGGTCGAGAACGGACGCAAGTTCCAGGCCAGTGGACGCGGTGACGCGGAGATGCCGGATGGGCCCGCGATTTTCGAGACCACCGGCGCATGGGAAGACTTCTCCACGCCGGCACGCGATCTGCGCCTGCTCATCGCCCTCGATGTGGTGCGCAGCTTCCCGGATCGCGCAGCACGCCGGCCCGACCGATACGCGATGCCGAAGGACAAGAGCGTCGCCGACGTGAAGGCCGAGCTCGAAGGCGTGCTCGCCAGCGAGCTCGCGACGCGCAAATTCTCCTACACGCGCACGGACGGCTCTGCCTGGACGCTTGCGCTCAAGGACATGATGGACCGCGCGGCGGCTCTGGAGATGGCATACAATCCGAACGATTGCGTCGAGCTGCGCTGGGGGGCGCTGGAGAAGAGCGATGAGGCGGCGACCTGCAGGCGCCGGGCGCCATCGGGGCAGCGCGCGAAGATGACGGAGTACCGCGCGTGGTTTCACGAGCGGCGCCGCCCGCCGCGCGGTTAGCGGGCCGTGCATGGCGCGGGCGAATTCCGACCGGATCAGACGCCGTCAGTTCGTAACGCTGCTGGGCGGCGCGGTCGCCTGGCCGCTTGCCGCGCGCGCGCAGCAAGCGCCCGCTGCAGTGGCTGAGGCCGGCCGCACGGCACTCGATCCGCGCATCACTCCGGCGCGCCTCGATCTCGCGGCCAAGCACCTTGCCGGCATCGTGCAGGCGGAAAAATTCGTCGAAGGAAAGATGTACGAGATCGCTGCCGCGCAGGCGCCGCTGCGTGAGGCGGCCTCGCACGAGGCGGCGCTGAACACAGAAGCGCTCAAGGGCGAACGCGTCACGATTTATGAGATCAACGAGGAGGGCTGGGCCTGGGGACAGCTCGCGGCCGACGGCTATGTGGGTTTCATGCCGGCAAGTGCGCTCGCTCCTTCCGGGCCGCCTGCGACCCACAAGGTGACCGCGCTACGCACGCTCATCTTCCCCGGCCCCTCCATCAAGCTTCCGCCACTCGAGGCGCTTTCATTCGGCTCGCAGCTTGCGATCGCGCGTATCGAGGAGCCGTTCGCGATTACTGCGGCAGGCGCGCATGTGCCTGCCGTGCATCTCGCGCCGATCGAGAATAGGGAACAGGATTTCGTCGCAGTCGCGGAGCGCTTCCTGGGAACGCCCTATTTGTGGGGAGGGAAAACCAGCCTGGGCATCGACTGCTCCGGATTGGTGCAGCTTGCGGTGGGCGCGTGTGGAGTCTCCTGTCCGCGCGACAGCGACATGCAGGAGCAGGCATTGGGCGCGGCGGTTCAGAGTCCATTGACGCGCGGCGATCTTCTGTTCTGGAAGGGACATGTCGCCATCGCGCGCGACGATACAACGCTCCTGCATGCGAGCGCCTCGCACATGGCGGTGGTCATTGAGCCCGCCAGGGAGGGCCTGGAACGAATTCGCGCAAAAGCCGGCGAGATCACCAGCGTGCGCCGCCTCGCATCGATCAGCGCCGGCAGGGCGCAATAGCGACCCGTATTCGCCATGGGAGTGTTCCGGTTCGTCCTCCTCATTCTTGTATTGACCGGGTGCGAATCGGCGCAGAAGACGAATGACCCGGTCGAACGACTTGAAGTGGCAAAGCCGATCAAGCTCACCTCCCAACAGATAGCGAGCGTGCGCTCAGGCCTCGCGCGGAGGCTGAAGGATGACGGCATCGAGGGCGTGACCGTGGGGCGTGCGCTCGCGGGAAAGACTTCGAGTGGTGTAATCGTGTGCGGATACCTGAACGGCAAGCAGCCATCGGGCCAGGATGTGCGCGACCGGCCCTTCCATGGCGTGTTCCTTGGCCTGGACAACGCCTCGGGCTTTATCGTGACCGGAACGGGCGGCGGCGAGAAGGACACCGCGGAGACGCTGGACATGTGCAAGCGGTCCGGACTCGACCTCGCGACCTAGCGCGCGCGTAGGGCGCAATAGCGAAGCGTATTGCGCCAGCATTGGCACTCGGCGCCATGTATCTGAGAGGCACACACCTGACATCGCTGTGAAGCTGCTCGATGAGGGTAGCCGGAGGGGAATGCCACCTTTGCGGCCAGACAGGACTTGGGGCGACGCATGTCCGGACCGGGGGAGAGCTGACGCGATGCGGTAGAAGCCCTCGGCTCGCTTTGACCCAACTCGGAAGTCGACCACTCAAATTTGCTGTACTGCACAGCGTCGCATCCGCTCGCTGATGTGCTAGGGTGAGAAGTCTCTGCTTGGGACAGCTCATGAGGCGGCGGGAATTCATCACGCTCTTTAGTGGTGCGGCCGCGATGTGGCCGCCCGCATCGCGCGCGCAGCAGGTAGCGCTGCCAGTAATTGGATTCATCAACCCAGCGTCACCCGTCGAGCTAGCGGAGCGCGTGGCCGCATTCCGCAATGGTCTCGCTGAGCTCGGGTTCGTCGAAGGCCGCACTGTGATGATCGAGTACCGCTGGGCGCAAGGGCGGTACGAGGAGCTTCCGGTCCTTGCAAGCGATCTAGTTCACCGTCGGGTCGCGGCGATCGCCGCAACCGGCGGGATCGCCTCGGTACGCGCGGCAAGATCGGTCACCACGGATATTCCGATTGTCTTTACCTCCGGCTCCGATCCCGTCGAAGCTGGCTTGGTGACCAGTTTGAACCACCCCGGCGGCAACGTGACCGGCGCCGGCCTCATGTCCACGTCGCTAGTGACAAAACGAATGGAGCTTCTGCATGAACTGATTCCGAGTGGCAAAATTCATGCCGTTTTAGCGAATGCCCGCAATCCGTCCGCACGGTTCGAGGTTGATGAGGCAACAAGCACCGGGCGAGTGCTTGGTTTGCAAATCCACGTCGAGCAAGCTGACGGCGAACGCGATTTCGAGCGGGCATTCGCGAGCATCACGCAACAACGCGCCGACGCGATTCTCGTTGCCACCGATCCGTTCTTCGAAAGCATGCGTGGCAAGCTCGTTGGGCTCGCAGCACGCCATGCAATTCCGGCGATCTATGCGCTGCGTGAATACGCGACCGACGGCGGTCTGATGAGCTACGGTGCCAGTATCACGGATCTTTATCGCCAGGCCGGCGTCTATGTCGGGCGAATTCTTAAAGGGGAAAAACCGGGTGATTTACCGGTCACGCAACCTAGCAAATTTGAATTCGTGGTGAACATAAAAACTGCTAAGGCACTTCGGCTGGAAGTTCCTACCTCAATTCTCCTCCGCGCCGACGAGCTGATCGAATGACGGGTCGGCTAATGTCGGCAACTGGCAGATTTTGTTGCAAAACTCGGCCGTGCGGTGCGCGCCAGCTCGCGTGGGTATCGACGCGCTTATTGAGTATTTCCTCCCGTTTGGAGGGTGACTTTTAAGCCACGCCACCACTTAGCGAGGGCAGCTGGAACTC
>JBKPOZ010000202.1:0-4920 GCA_046733355.1 Pseudomonadota bacterium
ACCAGGATCTCATAGAACTCGAGCGCATTGCCCAGCGAGGCCGCAATAATGAGGCGTGTGGCGGCACCAGCGCCCCGCATTGGGGCCAATTCCGCTCTCACGCTCATGTTGCCTTCCTTCGAGCTGTGTGAACCTCGCGCCGGGGCGAAATCTACCTTGGATCATGTGACAGGCAAGAGACCCGGCATGCGCTGAGCTGCACGGCACCTCTCGTCAACAGGTCGCGGTGACCGCCGACGGAAATTTGGCGTCTGAGTTAGCGGCTAAGGCTGTCACCACGGCGATACCCATCTTGTTCGCCGTCGCCGAAGACCCGGTCAGGCTCGGACTTGTTGCCCGCCTTGCACCGCCGCAACCTGACAGGAAACAAGTTTTTCAACGTCGAGGTGACGGCAAAGCGCTGGAACTGCTGCGTGAGCTGGTGCCCGGAGCGGCTCGTGTGGCCGTGCTCGTCAATCCGACCAATCCCGCTACCGAGACCACGTTGAGAGGCACGGAACTGGCTGCTCGCGGGGCTGCAACTCCAGGTCCTCAACGCAAGTAGCATGATCTCAGAGCGCACCAAGGCGGCGTGCTCCCTGGTCTTCGGTGGGGGCAGCTTATTCGCCGCCTTTGCCGCCGCAGCCTGCTGGCGCGCGTAACCGATCCTCGCCGCCTCCCACCGGAAATGCTCTCGTGCCAGGTGTACTCGCGTTCCGGCACGGCTTCCGTCGCAGTATGTTTGGCTTTGCTCATGGCCTCAATATCCCGACCGGAACGCGTCAGCTATGGGGTTGTGAACCGCGCCGATGAAGATGTCGACGATCGGCACCTCTCGATAAACCGGCACACTCGCCGCCAAGTGCAAAGCCCCGAACAGCGCGTTGGCGAGGTCGTCACTTCCGCCGACGCCATGATCGACAACGTCAAGGCCACTGCGCGCCGTGCGCCGCTCAAGCAAACGCAACTCGCGCAGCAACGGCGCAATGTTGGGAATGCCGACGACGCCCGTCGTGAACAACGGCAAGCCCGCCAAATAGAGCTCGCTGCGCACCAACTTCGATTGTAGATATTCCGCGCCAGCCTCACGAAAAGCGCCCGCGCACCATTCAGCACTGTAATTGTCGCCGCGGATCGTCGAACAACGATACGTCTTGGCAAGCTCGAGGAATTCCTTCACAGCTGCGCGCGGATCGCCTTCGACCACGCATCACATCGACGACGTAACGCCGATCGTCGCCCTCGCCCTCGAAATGGGCGATCGCAATTGTCGAGAGATCGTGGCGACCGCCGCTCATGTCGACGAAAGTAAAATAGGCCACGCCATCACGCGCCGGCAATTCAAGCGGCCGACCGTGCTGAACCGCGGCGTCGATCGACTGATCGTCGAGGAAGGATGCCAGATCGTCGCGGAAGACGGCGTCCCATTCCGCGCCGGAGCCGGTCGGGTCAGCCGCACGCTGGGCCGAGATGATGGCGTCGGACAATGTTGGGTTGAATGTCTTCGACGCGCCCTGCACGACCAAGATGTTGTCATTGTTGCTGCCGTAGCAGTCGCGGAATTTCTGATAGAGCAAACCCATCTTGCGATAAGGCGTGCTGATCGCAACCAACACTCCGTTGGTGCGCGCCAGCCCCGGCAACACGGCCGTGTAAACCTCAGTAGCGGGCGTCGCGCTGGTTTCGTCCCGCCAATACGCGGTTTCGTCCGATGCGATCGCGTGCTCCACGATGGCGAGAACCCGGCCCCAATGAAGTGGTGCGATTGATCGTACTCGGCAAGTCCAAGCCGCCTCGCCATCGGCTGAATGCTGTTGCGATAGCAGCTTTGGGTTGACTTCAAGGCTCAGCGCGTTCGCATTGAGTGCCAGGTGCCATCGTCCCGCAGTTTCGGGACGGTCACGATGGCCACGAACGATCTGCTTCGGCAGAATGCAAGCGTCACGACGACCGAACCAGCGATAGCGATTGCGCGCGACCAAGTCATAGATCGCGTCACGGATCACCCGTGGGATGAAGTGGAAGACCCATGTCCACTGCCAGCGCGGAAGCTCGCGCGCAATGCGCAGTACGGCTTCGGACTTTACATAGCCTTGGCCGGCCGCCACGAACGCAAAAGAATCTGGGTGATCAGGATTGATGCCGAGCTGCTCAGCCAGCGGGCGTCCCTCGGCCAACTGGATGGCAACGAACCGAAAATAGCCGCGGCGATCACGTTTGCTCACGAAGAGACATCCGCGCGAGCATAGGACGCATACACCGTCGAACAGCATCAGGCCGTGCGGCGAGTGATGCCACCGGGACTTTTTGGATCAACAAGGACTGACTGCTCGGCCTGCATGGAAAAGCAAGCACCCGCGGGAGGACCGGATGCATGTTACGCCATCTTCGCGGCTCTCGTGCCTCGGCTCTCAGTAACGCGCCACACAGTAGTATGCGAGAACTCGCGGGAACACCCAGGGCACCACGCAAGAAACCTCCCCTCTCAACACGCGTTTTGATCCAAAGGCTGCGTTTCAGGGACCAGCCCACCAGCTCAGAATGGAACCTTGCGACACGGCAAAAGTCGATGATGTTAAGCAACAGATATAAAAAGAACTCTGCCCGAGCGAGACAAAGTGGAGATGCCGTGCTTAGTTTATGGGTTCATGGAAGATGGCGGAGGCATGGTTGGAACTCGGTAGGGGCCGAACATCCGAAGACTCTCCATGAGCAGCGACGAGAATTATCCGCGCACACCAGATCACGGCGAGGAAATCCGGGGATCGGTTCGTCATCTCGACGGCGTGATTAGGCGCAGTAAGGCACCTTCAAAAACGGCTGCCAACAAACAGACGGGCTAGGGTGGAACTCCGGATGTCGGACGACACGCCACGCGCCAACCGTCGTGACACATCTATCGCGAATTCCTCGTGAGCGAATTGCAAGACGAGCATATGTATGTTGCTCCGCTTCGCAGTAGCAGCGCGTTAACCACTCGGGCGATCCCCATTGAGCCGCCCCACCCGTGAGATAGGGGGGAGGAATGATGGACACGTTATTCGGCGAAGGACAGAGCGGCATCAAAGTCGTTTTGATCGTGATCGTGGTGCTCGGCTTGCTCGCGCTGGCGTTCTGGGGGTTGCGCCGGTTCGGCGGTGGGCGGCTCGTCAGCGGCGCAACCCGCGGACGCCAGCCCCGATTGGCCGTCATCGGCCAGGCAATGGTCGACAGCCGACGGCGACTCGTCCTCATTCGCCGCGACAAGGTGGAGCATCTGCTCATCATCGGCGGTCCGAACGACGTGGTGGTCGAGCAGAATATCGTGCGCGTGGCAACCGCGCTGCGCGAAACAGGTCCCGCACGTCCGCACTCCATGCCACGGGCCCCCGTCGGCGAAGACAGCATGTGGCCGCTGCAGCCCGAACTGGCGCCTCCGGGTGCTCCGGCGCCGGGCAAGGCAAAGGCGCGCACGACCGACCCCCCGGCTCAGTTAGCGGATGAATTGTCGCGCGTGCCGCGGGTTGGCGAGTCTACCGAGCGACGTCGCACGCCGCCGCTGCAACCGGCGCCGCCGGCCAGGAGCACGGCCAATGCGGCCCTCAAGCCCGCGGCCGACCAGAACCTCGGCGAGATGGCACAGCGGCTCGAGGCCGCATTACGCCGCCCCGCGAAGAGCAGCAACGGACGCCAGCCCGGCCGCCCGGATTACGCCCGAACCATTTACGGCCGCGCCGTCCTCCGGTCGGCTGGACACGATACTGCGCCGCCCGTCTAGAGCGAACGAGCCCCGCGCGGCGTCGGGAGCGGCTAAGGCCCCGAGCGAGCCCGCAGCGCCACCGCGAGAACTGGATACGCAGGGTCGTGGCGATGACAAGACCCCGAGCGAACCCGCAGCGCCGCCGCGAGAACTGGATACCCAAGGCCGTGGCGATGACAAGGCCCCGAGCGAACCGGCAGCGCCGCCGCGAGAACCCGACACGCAGGGCCGTGGCGATGACAAGGCCCGGAGCGAACCGCAGCGCCGCCGCGAGAACTGGACACGCAGGGCCGCGGCGATGACAAGGCCCCGAGCGAGCCCGCAGCGCCGCCGCGAGAGCCGGACACGCCGCGCCGTGGCGATGACGGGTCCAATTCCTAAAAACCGACCCGCCTCAATGCTATTCCGACGCGTGTTGAGCCCCCGGGGGATTGCTAAAAGAAACCCCGCGTTCGCTCTTAGGTGGAGAATGAGCCGACCTAGGTGGAGAATGAGCCGAAGGCTTGCCACCCGGTGACCGCTGGGCAGCGGCCAGATCAAGCCTGCCGCCAAGCGCAACAGCGCGCAGGCGTGCTGGCGTGCAGGTAGCGAACCAAGTGATCCTCGGGAACGGCCTCCTCAAGACAAAACGAGTTAAAAACAGCCGACCTTGGTCGTGATTGAGCGCCCCATCATCGCCTGACTCCGCCGCGAATCGTATCAGAGCGATGGAATCATCTCTCAATCAGACAGACTGCGCTTGCAACATTGATCCACCAGCGTCGTGTTACGCCATCATGCGGAGGGCAGGCCCCTACCGCGGAGAGAACAGTGGGCCCCGGCAAGGATGATCGCGGAGAGCTTGACACCGAAAACTCGGAATTAGAGAACAAAATCTGCCAGGAACGGTCATAACTTGCTTGCTCGAACCTCGTCAGCGCTTGCCAGCACACCCGGCGGTATGGTGAGGCTCTTTCGCGCAACTCCGCGGCCTGATCAAATCGCGCTTATTGGCCCGGAAGTTCCTGGTATATTCTAAGTTGCCATACCTTGAGCTGTTGTCCGTTCCCGAGTTCAAAGTGCTTGTCAATGAGGCCGTCTGGTTCCGTCGCCGATCCGCTCACACGGGAATCGATTTGCGAGACAATCAGGCGCATGGGTCTGCTGTCGAATGCGGAGCAATTCAGCTGTGAGCCGTTATCCGGAGGAGTCTCATCGGACAT
>JBKPOZ010000203.1:0-19211 GCA_046733355.1 Pseudomonadota bacterium
CAGGTCGTCGCGACTTTCAGCCGCAAGCCGGTGTTCGGCTATCTCGGCATGGTCTTCGCGTTGCTGGCCATCATGTGCATCGGCATGATTGTCTGGGCCCACCACATGTACACCGTTGGTTTGTCGTTGCACGCCCAGATCTTCTTCGCCCTATCCAGCATGGTGATAGCGGTGCCGACCGGCATCAAAGTTTTCTCCTGGATCGCCACCATGTGGGGCGGCTCGATTGAATTCCGCACGCCACTGCTGTGGGCCATTGGTTTCATATTCCTGTTTACGGTCGGCGGTGTAACCGGCGTGGTGCTAGCTAACCCGGGCGCCGATCGCTCGCTTCAGGATACCTACTATGTCGTCGCGCACTTCCACTATGTGCTGTCGCTCGGCTCGACCTTCGCCATCTTCGCGGGTTGGTACTACTGGTTCCCGAAGATGACGGGCTACATGTATTCCGAGTTTCTCGGAAAGCTCCATTTCTCGCTGACCTTTGTCGGCGTCAATCTTGCCTTTTTCCCGCAACATTTCCTCGGCCTTGCCGGCATGCCGCGTCGAGTTGCCGATTATCCGGACGCTTTTGCCGTTTGGAACTACCTCTCATCGATCGGGTCGTACATATCGGGGGTTGGCTTGGTCGTGTTTCTCGTGGGCATTGCTTATGCCTTTGCCCGAGAGAGCGAGGCGCCTGCCAACCCTTGGGGCATAGGCGCAACGACGCTGGAATGGACGCTGCCGTCCCCCCCGCCTTTCCACCAATTCGAAACGCTGCCGCGGGTCGAGTAATGGCGAGGCTGAACGCTTCACCTTCGGTAACGATACCGACCAGATTGCCTCGGTCCGCGAATAACGGGAAGCCCGCTGATCCCATTCGACAGCATGATTTGGGAAGCTTCAGATATCGAAGCGTCAGGATCTATCGAGACTACGTGTCGCGTCATCACATCAGATGCGTGCATTGTGATCTCCTAGCAAATCATTACGGCAATCGAGTCGCTCGCTGGAAAAGTCTCTACGAGGGCCTGATCCAGTCGACGGTCCAATTCCGATTTCGAATTCTGGTCGTGACGCGATGTGCGAGTCACCTCGTCCCAACTACTCCCCTGCGCAGGACTGTGCGGTTCGCTTGAACGGCGCATCTTCAATTCCCTCATTGGCTTCTCTGGGCCACATAATATGCCGTGGCGGAGCGATTTCTGGCTTTGCACGCTATAGCTCAATCTCCTAGACGTTCGGCGTATCTGATCGCTGACCTGAGCGAGCCGAACTTCAGTTCGACATGGGCCATCGGATCGTCACCGGCAGTCCAGCCCATGAGTGGCTCGATGCGCAGGGGCCGGCGCCGCTCAAACCGAAGAACCCACCGTTTCGTGCCTCTCCCGCCGGACGTCATCGCCGATCGCGCGGGCTTGTAGATAACGGTCGGCCCGGTTGGCAGAAGCGGCGTCATGGCCCGATGGGCCGGGCTCTTGTCAATGACGGTTTCCGGCTTTGTTTGCCATCCAGACCGGTCGCGCTCATGTCGTCCTCCCATCGATGGACGGTTAGGAGGAACGCGATTTGGCGGAGCGTAGTTCCGGTACGCGCGAGGTTCCGTCCGCAAAAATTCGGAGGCAATTTGACATCAAGGCAGCTCATTGAAAGCTCCCGTCGCCGGCGCTCGATTCGATCGAAACATCCACGACCGTCAGCACGCGCTTTTCGCGCGTTGGCGTCTGGAATTCGATGCTCTGACCGACCGACAAGCCGATCAACGCCGCGCCAACCGGGGTGAGAACCGAAATCCGCTGCAGGTCTATGTCGGCTTGGTGCGGATAAACCAGCGTCACCTCGCGAACGCGGCCGGTCGTTTCATCGCGGTACGTCAGTCGCGAGCCCATGCGGACCACACCCGGCAAGGCGACTTGCCCGGGAATCACGCTCGCGCGATCGATCTCGCGCGCGAGAAAGTGGGCCACGCGCGGAAAGCGCCTCATGCTGGAATTGGCCAGCAGGCTCAAACGGCGCACGTCGTCGCTGCTGATCATGATCGGCGGCAATTGGGATTGTCGATGGCTCATTGCAGGCTCCTTTCGGCTACGCGGCGGACGGACCGGGATCATCGCCGGATTCATCGCTCCCCGAGACGTCGCGCATGGAGGGGAACAGTGGAATGACATCGGGCGCGGATCGGCTCACGCTTTCGAATTCCACAACGTGCATCCACTCTTGGATGTAAAATAGGGCATTCGGCTTCCGCGTCAGAGGCCAACGCCGCGCCCAATGGCGACAGCACTGAGACGTGGCTTCGATCGGACCCGTATTCTTCGGGATACGCCAGCGGAAAATCCGTCGTCGGATGGGCGCTCCGCAGCGGCGCTAGACGCGAGCCGCTGCAAGCGCAGGCCATCGGAAACGGACAGGGTAATCTTCGGCAGGAACTTGCTCGCCATGGCGCGCTCCTTGGATCGAAGCAAAGCGGGCCTCCCAACTCGGGAAGCCACAAGGTCAATCTATCGATGACAAGAGCCCGGACGGCGATCCGCCGTCCGGCTAAACACCTGAGTGCAGGCGTCCGGCGTGCAAACAGAGCCGCGCAATGCGCGGCTCGATGATGTCGAAGTCATAAATCATGACGCACCAGAGATAGGCCTTGCATTACATAGTGTCAAGCAACGGGCGTAACCGAGACAGCGGCGAAAGCGCGCATGGCCGCTGGTCGCCAGATGCGGCGTCAGTGGTTCTGCTTGATCCACTCACTTTGATGAGCCACACCAGCGCGAGGTTATGATAGCTCTTTTGCTTTTGTTAATGCAGAACAGCGTCCGCACACTCGGTGCGCTCCCCCCTGACAACAAGCAGCCGCGCTTCATCGATATCGCCGAGCGCATGGCTCAGAAATCACGCTGGGTTCCGCCAGGTGTAATCGCCAATGTTCGAGCAGTTAAACAAGACAAAATTCTAACGCATCAATACGTTGCGAAGGACGACCGCCTCATTGTGAAGTTCATCGTGGGCGGCGTACACGAGTGTAATCGGGCCTTCTCGGGCATGCTTACGGATTTCGCCCAATTGCTCGGCATACTGTCGAAGTTCAGCCGTGTAGCGTTGGCGGAAATCGTTCCAAATTGCGCCCTTGGTTGGGCGAAAGCCACACTAACTTCAATTATTTTGATATGCGCCCAATGAGAGGAAGACGTGCACCGTCGACTATTTTGCAGATGTATTGATATAGGCTAACGTTGAGAGGAGCTTTTACTTCGTCCCTCGCGCCCACACCTATGGATCGACGTTTCAGGAACGACAATCATCTAATCGATGTGCTTGACGGTGTGTTCTGCAATCATGTTCTCCTCGTCCGTCGGGATCACATAGACGCAGATCCGGCTCGCCTCTGCAGTGATCCGCATGAGCCCGGCTCGATTGGCGTTCTCGTCGAGGACAATGCCCAGCCAGGCACAACGAGCGCAGACGCGTGACCGTATTTCCGAGGCGTGCTCGCCGATACCCGCCGTGAAGACGAGGCCGTCAATTCCTCCCATGGAAGTTGTCAACGCACCGATCCCGCGCACCACGCGGAATACGAACAGTTCTACGACTTCGCGAGCGCGCAAATCGTCGCTGGCAAGCAGGGTACGCATGTCGCTTGAAATTCCAGATACGCCCAAGAGACCGCTGCGGTGGTAGAGCAAGTCCTCGATTTCGGAGGCACTCATGGCATGTTCGCGCATAAGGTAGGTCACGGCACCCGGATCAAGAGTGCCCGGTCGCGTTCCCATGAGCAGCCCATCGAGCGCGGTAAAGCCCATCGTGGTATCGACGCTGTTCGCGCAGAGGCTCGCGCCGTTCCCGAGATGAGCGACGATCACGCGACTCTTCGCGAGGTCGGGATCGATTGTGCGCAGCCGATGCGCGATGAACTCGTAGGATAGTCCGTGGAAGCCGTAACGTTGCACGCCCTCCTCTTCATAGACGCGTGGCAGCCCCAGGCGGCGGGCAACGGAATCCATGGTCCTGTGAAACGCGGTATCAAAGCATGCGACTTGTGGAACGCGCGGCTGCAGCGCCGCGCAGATGCGAATCCCCGCCAAATTATGCGGCTGGTGCAGCGGCGCGAGCGACTCCAGTTTCGATAGTTGCTCCATCACGTCGTCGTCAATGCCGACCGGCGCGGTGAACCTAGTGCCACCGTGCACGACCCGATGGCCGATCGCCTTGTACCCGGCTTGCCGCTGTCGCGAAAGCAGGGCGAAGAGCTCGCGCAGAAGGTCCTCGTGGCTAAGCTTGGCGCCGCCTTCTTCAAATCTGCTGTCGATAACCGTGCGGCCACCCGACTCTCGCGCAAACAAATGTGGGGCGATTCTGATCTTCTCGATTTCACCTCGGAAAAGCTCTCGCAACCCTATGCCGATCCCTGACTGCCACAGGGAGAACTTAAGGCTCGAGGATCCGGCATTAAGGGTGAGAATGTCGCTGGCCATGGCCTCTCGACTGACTCGCTTTGCTTCGCCTTGCGTCAGTCGCCGCTGCGGGCCGCCGGCTTGTAAGGCCAGCTCCATCTTTGAATCTCCGGCATGTCTTCGCCATGCCGATTAACGTAATTGCGATGGTCGATCAGCTTTTCGCGGAAATGCTGCGTCACGTGCGCGGCTTTAGAGGCCAGTCCCGGCACACGTTCAATCACGTCCATAGCTAGATGGAAACGATCGAGTCTATTGAGCACGACCATGTCGAACGGAGTCGTCGTCGTGCCTTCCTCGTTGTACCCTCGGACATGCATGTTTTCGTGATTTTTGCGCTTATAGGTTAGACGATGGATCAGATACGGATAACCATGATAGGCAAAGATCACCGGCCGGTCGGTCGTGAACAGCCCGTCGAATTCAGCGTCGCTGATCCCATGCGGATGCTGATCCTTGGGCTCAAGCGTCATCAAGTCGACGACGTTCACGACACGTATCTTTAACTCGGGCAAATGTTTGCGCAGCAGATCGACCGCCGCGATGACCTCAAGCGTTGGAACATCACCGGCGCAGGCCATCACCACGTCCGGCTCACTCCCCTCTGTGTTGTTGGAGGCCCAATCCCAGATGCCAATTCCCACGTCACAATGCTTTACAGCCTGGTCCATAGTCAGCCATTGCGGAGCCGGCTGTTTTCCCGCCACGATCACATTGATGCGATTGTAAGTGCGCAGGCAGTGATCGGCGACCCAGAGTAAGCAGTTCGCATCGGGCGGCAGATACACGCGCACGATATCCGCCTTCTTATTGGTCACGAGATCAACGAAACCAGGGTCTTGGTGACTAAAGCCGTTGTGGTCCTGCCGCCAGACGTGTGAGCTGAGAAGGTAGTTCAAAGAAGCGATGGGCCGGCGCCACGGGAGCGTGCGCGAAACCTTCAACCACTTGGCATGCTGGTTGAACATCGAATCCACGATGTGGACGAAGGCCTCGTAGCAGGCGAACAATCCATGGCGGCCGGTGAGCAAATAGCCTTCGAGCCAGCCTTGGCAAAGGTGCTCGCTGAGCACCTCCATGACACGACCCTGTCGTGCCAGATGAACGTCGTACGGTTCGATCGGCTCCATCCAGACGCGATCGGTTGCTTCAAAGACATTGTCGAGGCGATTGGATGAAGTCTCATCTGGACCCATCAAGCGGAAATTGCGACTTTCGGCGTTCAGCCGCACGACGTCACGCAAAAAAGTGCCCATCACGCGTGTTGCTTCGGCCTGGGAAGCGCCCGGCCTTTCGACGTCCACGGCGTAGGTCTCGAAGTCTGGCAGGCGGAGTTCGCGCTTGAGCAGACCGCCGTTGGCATGCGGATTAGCGCCCATGCGCCGACTGCCGACGGGCGCCAACGCGGAGATGTCGGCAGCAAGGCGCCCTCTCTCGTCGAACAGTTCTTCCGGCCGGTAGCTGCGCATCCATTTCTCGAGCAGCCGCAGGTGTTCGGTATTCTCGCGCACCTTATCGAGTGGAACTTGGTGGGCGCGCCAGAATCCTTCGACCTTCTTGCCGTCGACCTCCTTGGGGCCGGTCCAGCCTTTCGGGCTCCGCAGGATGAGGAGTGGCCAGCGCGGCGGCTGTGCGTTATCGCTTTTGCCGCCATTTTTCCGCGCCAATTCCTGAATCGAGTGGATTTCCTCGATCACCTTATCGAGGACCGCAGCCATGCGTTGGTGCATCGGCATCGGATCTGATCCCGCGACCATGATCGGTTCATAGCCGTAACCCCGAAATAGGCCGACGATTTCGTCATCGGGCATCCTGCCCAGGATGGTGGGATTGGCGATCTTGTAACCGTTGAGATGGAGGATCGGCAGCACGGCGCCATCCGAAGCCGGATTGAGGAAAGCATTGCAGTGCCACGATGCCGCGAGTGGGCCGGTCTCCGCCTCGCCATCCCCCACGACGCACGCGACAATCAGGTCCTGATTGTCAAATGCCGCACCATACGCATGTGCAAGAGCGTAGCCGAGTTCGCCGCCTTCATGAATGGAGCCCGGCGTCTCTGGCGCCGCGTGGCTCGGAATTCCACCTGGAAACGAAAACTGCCGAAAGAGACGGCGCATTCCCTCGGCGTCTTGCTCGATCGATGGATAGATCTCGCTGTAGGTACCTTCGAGATACGTATTGGCTACTACGGCAGGACCGCCGTGGCCGGGACCGCAGATATAGATGACGTCTAGATCATGAGCTTTGATGACTCGGTTGAGGTGGGCATAGATGAAATTGAGGCCTGGTGTCGTGCCCCAATGGCCCAGCAGCCGCGGCTTGATATGCTCGGGTTTCAACGGCTCCTTGAGCAGAGGATTGTCGAGCAGATAAATCTGGCCTACCGACAGATAGTTTGCAGCTCGCCAGTACGCGTGGACACGAGACAACTCTTGCCCATCTAGGACGTCGGCTTTTCCCCTGTCGGATGCTCCCTGTCGCATGGGATTTGACCTCTTCGGAGGCGCTTTCCGCGGGAGGTGCGCACGGCCCTCATCGCCCAACAACACAACGGCGAATAGCGCTCTTCCCGTCAGCGCTCCAGGTCAGCGAACTTCACGTGCGGGCTTTGCGTTCAGCAAACTAACCTTATCTGCCCCTCCCCCGTTCCATAACCCCCTCATTCCGCGAGTCAGATTTGATCTTAGGTGTTTGTTGTTCCGAATCTTCAGACCTCTCGGCTTGCGGGCAAAACCAAAAACGGATGGCGAGAGGTCAACATCGGTTAGTGACCTGCCGGTAAAGGGTACTCCGCCGCATTGAGCACAAAACCCTGCTTCGACGAAAAGTCCATTCTCGGGGGGGCGAAGATGTCGACGAGCCATGTCGAGCCCTCGCCCACGTCCTGGGTGGTGTGAATTACGCGTGCCGGAATGACGAGGACCGAGGGACTGTCGTAGCACTCATGTTCGTCATCGCGCCAGCGGGTCTTATCCGGTGCCCAGGGATAGCGCAGGTGATGAACGAACGATCCTTTCAGGCCAAGCGACATCTGCTCGAAATTCTCGTGCGAATGCGGGCTGAGCTTGTGCTCATCGCGCCGCGTATTCCACGGCATGAAGATATTGATCATGAGGTTCGTCGACCGAAATACCCGCATCTTGAGAGGGCTCGGATCGGGGCTCGCGATTTGATTCAAGTCGTAGTGGCGCAGCCGAAAGCCGCCGACGGGGTCCGGCCAGGGCGTGAACGGGGTCACCTCAGGCGCACCATCGGCGTAGACTGCGGCGTTCTTCGCGGCGGCAGCAAGGTCGGAAGAATTATTGGAGAATACCCGCACGACCGTGCCCGGCTTTCGGACCTTGATGCGGCTCTCGCCCGGAGGCACGATGATGAGACTGTTGCCGTTCGATTCGACCTGCTGCCCGTCGGCTTCGATCGTGGCTTGCGTTTCCGGCGGAAGCAGCACCATGTATTCATCGGGATTGTCACGGTCGAGCACGGCACCTTCCGGTGCTTGACTGACCACCGTGACGAAGTTGGCGGCGCGGGTAATCCAATGCCGCGTTCCATCCGCTTCCGTTTTTTGCGGCGGCTCGGCGTAATGTCGCGCGTGAGTCGCCGGACGCAGTGCTTCGCTCATGATCCCTCCGTCTGTTGAGGCAGCCGCAAGGGGGCCATCCACCCCATCATTCAATGTCGAATCCTTGCAACGTCCCATACCCCTCATTGTACCGTTCACTTCGTCGCACCGAGAATGCCGGATGGTCTGAAGAACAGGAACACGAGCAATACCGCTAACGCGGCAACATTCTTAAGTCCGGATCCGAGCGCAAACACCGCGAGCGCCTGAGCCAGTCCGAGCGCGATCCCGCCGAGAAACGCGCCAAACGGCCGCCCGAACCCGCCGACGATCGCCGCGATGAATCCAGAGATCGCGAACGGAGTTCCGACGTTGAACGCGGTGAACTGGGTGGGAGTCACCAGGATGCCGGCGATAGCGCCGAGCGCCGCACTGACCCCGAACGATAATGCCAGCATGCGCGAGACCGGGATTCCCTGAAGTGCTGCCGCTTCCCGGTTGATCGAGCAGGCCCGCATGGCGCGGCCGACCAGCGTCCTTTGGAAGAACAGCGCCAGCGCGCCGATCAGCAGCAAAGAGCTCGCGATGATCCAGATAATCTGATACCCGATCGCTACTCCGCCGATGCGCAGCGGCGCAAGGTCGGTGAATACCGGAATGCTCTTCGGCTGGTCGCCGACGGCGATCAGGGTGGCGCGCTCGATCACGATCTGCGCAGCTAGGGTGGCCAGGATTATCACGAACATGCTGGCATGACGGTCCCACAGGGGTCGCACCACCAGCCGTTCGATGACCACGCCAAGGAGCGCCACTGCCACGGTTGCGAGCGCGCCCGCCAGGATCATCGGTATCCCGAGCGACGTCAGCAAGACGAACGTCACCATTCCGCCGAGCATCACGAAAGCGCCCTGCGCGAAGTTGACGATTCCGCTCGCGTTGTAGATGACGCAAAATCCGATCCCGATCAGGCCATAGATGCATCCAACGCTCAGGCCGTTGACCAGGGTCTGCGCCAGGTAAGCAGCGTCAGGCATGCAGCATCTCCGCGCCGCCCAAATAGGCTTCGATCACGTCCGGATTGGTCTGCACTTGCGCCGGGGTCCCTTCGGCGATCTTGCGTCCGAAATTGAGCACCACCAGACGATCGGCCGTGTTCATGACGAGCTTCATGTCATGTTCGATCAGAAGGACGGTCGTGCCGGCCTCGGCGACGCGGCGAATGATCCGCGACAGCCGTTCTGTTTCATCGCGGTTGAGTCCCGCCGCGGGCTCGTCGAGCAAAAGCAGCTTGGGCTCGGCGGCCAAGGCTCGCGCCACCTCGAGCAGCCGCTGTTGGCCGTACGGCAGGACCGCCGCCCGCGTCTGCGCCTGGTATCCGAGACCGACGAAGTCGATCAGCTCATGCGCGCGGCGCTCCGTTTCCGCCTCTTCCTTGCGCGACCAACCCGGCCGCGTCAGTGCGGCGATTAGCCCTGAGCGCGTGCGCACATGCCGCCCTACCTTGACGTTCTCCAGCACGGTGAGGTCCTGGAACAACTGCACCAGTTGGAATGTGCGCACCAGTCCGCGGCCGGCGATTTGCTCGGGTGCGATGCCGGTCACTTCGTTGTCCTCGAAGAAAATGCGCCCCTGCGTCGGGGACAGAAAGCCGGAGATCATGTTGAACAGAGTGGTCTTGCCGGCGCCATTCGGGCCGATAATGGCGGTGACGCCCTCGGCTGGTACCACGAAGCTCACGTCGTCGATGGCGAGGAGGCCATCGAACCGGCGCGTCAATGTTTCCACGCGCAATCGGGTCATGGCTGCGCCTTCACCGGCTCGAGTTTCGCGGCCGCGGCGGATTTGGCTGCGGGCTTTCGCTGATGCCAGCCGAGCGCCGCCAACCCGCCCGGCGCATAGATGAGAAGTAGGATCAGCGCTGCGCCGTAGACCAGGTCCTGGTACTCTTTCAGTCCGCGCACCGTCTCCGGCAGGAGATTGATCACGACGGCGCCGACCAGCGGTCCGGTGATCGTGCTGATCCCGCCGACATACAGCATGGTAAAGCCGAGAACGACCATGCTCAGGCCGAATACTTCAGGGCTGACGAAACCGACGATGTGGACAAACAGCGAGCCGGCGATGGCCGCATACACGGCCGAGACGACGAACGCGGCGAGCTTGTAGCGGGCGACGTCGATCCCGAGCGCCCGCGCCGCCTCTTCGCTGCCTGACAGCGCCACCAGCGCGCGGCCGAAACGCGAATGACGGATGAGCCATGCGCTCGCCATGCACAGCGCCACCAGCACCGAGAGCAGCACCAACTGCTCGCGATCGCTCGCCGCTTCGAAGCTGCCGATGCCGAGCGGCGGGATCCCGGAGATGCCCATATAGCCCTTGGTGACGGACTGCCACTGCACGGTGATCTCGTAAACGATGAGGCCGATGGCGAGCGTGGCCATGGCGAGGTAGTGCCCCTTCAGGCGCAGGGTCGGATAGCCGATGAGCAGCGCGCACACGACCGCGCCGATCACGCCGATGACGAGCGCCGCCATCGGCGGCACGCCGTAAGCCGTGGTCAGCACCGCCGACGTGTACCCGCCGATCGCGGCGAACGCGTTCTGCCCGAACGAGGCCTGCCCGGCGTAGCCCATGAAAATGTTCAAGCCGGTGACGAAGATCGCGTAGATCAGCGCGAATCCCGCGAGCGCGACGAAATAGCCGCCGGCGACGATGGCGTAGACGATGAGCGCGACGGCCAGCAGCGCCGGAAGGTAGCCCAGCGCTGCGCCCAGCGACGCGCTAAGCCAGGTAAAATCGCGCGAGCTCGTCATGGGATTTGATCTCCCGGGGATCGACCGCGGCCGTCATCCGGCCATCCGCCATCACGTAGGCGCGGCGTGCCAGTTTGAGCGCGAGCGGCGCTTTTTGCTCGACCAAGACCACCGACAGCCCCGCCTGGTTGAGCCGCCCCAGCGTCTCCAGGATTTCGATGGTGACTTTGGGCGCGAGCCCGAGCGAGGGCTCGTCGAGCAGCAACAGTTGCGGATCGGCCATGAGCGCGCGACCGACCGCCAACATCTGCTGCTCGCCGCCGGACATCGATCCGGCGGCCTGCGCCAGACGCTCCTTGAGCCGGGGAAACAGCGCGAGCACGCCCTCGCGCCGGCGTTCGAACTCCGCCCCCCGGCCGCCAATGACATAGGCGCCGAGCTGCAGGTTCTCCGCAACCGTCATCGGGCCGAAGATGCCGCGGCCCTCCGGCACGAGAACGATGCCGTGGCGGGCGACCGCCGCCGGATCGTGCGCCGGCAGCCTCCGGCCGCGAAAGCGGACCGTGCCGCTCGCGTCGGTGAGGCCCATGATCGAACGAAGCAAGGTCGATTTTCCGGCCCCGTTTGGTCCGAGCACCGCGACCAGCTCGCCTTCGCGCACGACGAGATCGACGGAATGAAGCGCTTCGACCTCGCCGTAGCGGGCGGAGAGCCCCTTGGTCTCGAGGATTGTGCCGCTGGCAGGCGTCACTGTTTGACCTGCACTTTGCCGCCGATGATGGTGGCAAGCAGGAACGGGTTTTGCGTGATGCCCTGGTGGACCGTCGGCGAGAAGTTGTAGACGCCTCCCGTTCCTTGGAAGCCGGAGATCGTCTCCAATGCGTCGCGTACCTTGGGTCCCTCGAAGCTTTTCGCTTTTTCAACGGCGGCGGCGGTGATCATCAGCGCGTCCCATGCCTTGCCGGCCCAGCCGGGATCGCGGTCGGCGTACTTGGCACGCCATAGCGGCAAAAATCGCCCGATCTCGTGTTTGAGCGCGCCGTCGGGCAAAGCTTCGTAAACCTGCGAGGGGGCGGCGACGAACATGAACTGCTCGCCGAGCACCTCGGCCGCCGGCTTGAACACGGCGAGGTCGTCGACGCTGCCGAGCAGGAGCATGTCGAGCCCGAGCTGCTTGATGTTTTTGGCGGCGGTCAATGTCGAGCCGCCGAGCCCGATCTTGATCAGCGCTTTCGCGCCGGCCGCGTTCATTTTGCTGATTTGTGGGCTCAGGTCGGCGTCATCCTGCTTGTACTGCTCGACGACGGGAACCTCGAGGCCGTAATCGGGCGCTTCCTTGACGGCGATATCCTTCTGCAGGTTCGCATAAGGACTCGGGTCGTGCAGCACGCCCGCCTTGCGGATTTGCGTGCTGTTCTTGAGATACTCGTACCGCTTCTCCACCTCGAAGCGAGGGGGTGGCAAGAGGCTGTAGGCCCATTTCACCTGTTCCGGCTGCGGCGGCAGGATCGAGCACAACACCATCGGGATTTGCCCGCGTACCACGAACTGCGCGGCCGCAAAGTTGCCGGCGGAAACGCAGCCGGAGATGAAAATGTTGACTTTGTCCGAGCTGATCATCTTGCGGTAGACGGTGACCGCTTCCTGCGGCTCGGACTTGTTGTCCTCAGCGATCACCTGGACCTTGCGGCCCATGATCCCGCCTTGCGAATTCACGTGTTCGGCTGCGACTTCCAGACCGTCGCGCCAGGCGCGGTCGACGGCGGCGGCATAGCCGGTGAGCCCGGCGGACACGCCGATCTTGTAAACCTCGGCGGCGTTGGCTTGCCCTAGCCCTAGGGCAACGAGGCACCCGGCGAGGGGGGCGGTCCTGAGCAGCTTCATTGGGTTTCCTTCCCTAGCCTAGTGGTTCGCTTGCTTTGTTCGCGATTGCGATACGCTGTTCTCCCTATTAAGCAAGTCGATTTGCTTGTCAAGTGCACCCCCTTACGCTAGTCATCGATTTAGCGCTTGCTTTTCTCCCCAAGTTTGATACGTAGTTTCGTTATCGCGAACATAAGCGAGACCGCTTCCCCCCATGCTTGATGACCGCTCCGAGACCGGCGTGCGTTCGGTTCAGCTCGCCCTTGACGTGCTGGAGGCCGTTGCCTTTTCCGGCGAGGAGCTCGGCGTCACGCAGTTGGCGGAACGGCTGAAGGTGACCAAAGGATCCGTGCACCGTCATCTGCTCACATTGGTCGAGCGCGGCTATTTGGTGCAAAACCCCGTGACGACCCGCTACGCCATCGGCGCCAAGAGCAAGCTGCTGGCGCGGCTTGCTCCCGACACGGACCTTATTCAGATCGCCGACGGGGCGATGCGCGAATTGCGCGACGCGCTGGGGCATAGCGTCGTGCTCTCGGCCATGACGCCGCGCGGAGCGCTCGTCCTCAACACGATCCAGGGCACGTCCGCCATCGAAATCGGCGTCCGGCCGGGCAGTGAATTATCGTTTCATGCATCGGCGCAAGGCAAGATCCTGCTCGCGTTTTCCCCCCGTCCACAGCAAGAGCGCGTGCTCGCGCGAGCGCTGGAGAGTTTCACCAGGCACACGCTCGTCGATCCCAAGCGCATCGACGAGGAGATCACATGCGCCATGCGGCTCGGCTATGCGGCTGCGCCTGAGGAGGCGATGCTCGGCATTAATGCCGTGGCGGCCCCGATTTTTGATGACAAGGATGCGTGCATCGCCGCTCTCGCGGTGGTTGGCTCGATCCAATTCCTGCCCGCCAAACCGGATGCCGCAGCGATCTCGGCGCTGAAGGCGGCGGCGCAACGGATTTCGCGCAAGCTCGGGCACGGCCGCGTGGAATCGATCGGAGAAGCACGTCAGTCGCGACGCAAGACGGCTTGATGCAGTCCCCCGGACCTCGACGCGTGCACCGGTATCAAGGAGAAGAGCGTGAGCAACACTAGAATGGAGGTCGCCGACCCCCACACCGACGCTGGCACGACGGCAGGCGTGCCGCGGCCTGCTGACGCGGCCCCGGACAGCGGGTCTGCGGCTGAAACGAAAAAAAGACAGCGGATCGACGCGATCCTGCGCGGCGCCATCGATCCGCACGTCCACAGCGGTCCCTCGATCGCACCTCGTGCGCTCGATCATCTGGATCTCGTCCGCGAAATGTCGGAAGCGGGATTTGCCGCTGTGGTCACCAAAGACCACGACTACGCCGGCGTCGCGACTGCTGCCTTGATCAGCAAACATCACCCCGAGCTGCGCACCAAAGTCTTCTCGGGGATCGTTCTCAACAACGTGGTCGGCGGCATCAATCCCTATGCGGTCGAACATACCGCGGCCATGGGAGGCAAGATCGTTTGGATGCCCACGCTCGCCGCAGAAAACCATTTGCGCTGGGAAAAGACGGCCAAATGGTCGCATCCGGCCACCACGCAGAAGATGCGTCCGGCGTCCGCGGTGCCGGTGCTCGACGCCAACAAGAAGGTGCTGGACTCCGTCAAGGAGGTGCTCGATGTGATCGCCAAGAACGACATGGTCCTGGCGAGCGGGCATTTGCATGTGAGCGAGACCTGGCTGGTGTTCGAGGAGGCACAGCGGCGCGGCGTCAAGCGCCTGATCTTCACCCACCCCGAGGACATCGTGGATGCCAGCATGAATGACGTGCAGGGCATCGCCGCCATGGGCGCGCTCGTCGAGCACTCGCTGTGCATGTTCCTTGACGGATCGAAATTTCAGACCTGCTCCCCCGAGGACCTGCGTCGCCACATCGACGCGGCCGGCGTGGATCGCACGATCCTCTGTTCCGACCTGGGCCAGGTCGGCGTGTTCAGCCCGCTTGAAGGGTTTCGCCGCGGGGTCGCGCTTTGCTTGGAGTTCGGTTATGGCGACGCGGACATTCACAAAATGGTCTCGACCAATACGGCCCGCGTGCTCGGCATGGAAGCGCTGGTTGCCGCCGCGGCGCGGTGAACGATCGTGCAGGCGCTAATCGTGCATGCGCACCCGGAGCCGGCATGGGAGCCTTCAAGGATAGCGGTCGTGGCCTACGCGGCGCCACGCGTGGACGCAGCGCGGCGAAATCAGTACCTCCGCAAGGAACAATGCCTGCTCGCGACGGCCGGCGATCGGGAATGGCAGGCGCCCTTGCATGCGCTCGCGGGCACGACCGCGCAAAATCGATGGCCCGTCGAGAAAAGCGCCTGGGCAGCGCAAAGGTAGGTAGAGGATCAATGAACATTCACACGGTCGAGGGCAATGCAACCATCCGTCTGAGGATGCTTGCCATGTTCGGTTTTTCGCTGCTGCTGGCCGCGCTTTTCCTCCCGCTGTCCATTGCGCCAGCTTCGGCGCAAACTTGGCCGACGCGCCCGGTAAGCGTGATCGTCCCGTTTACGGCGGGAACGACGTCGGACGTCCTCGCCCGCGGCGTCACGGAGCATCTCGCAAGCGCTTTGGGGGCGCCGTTTCCCATCGACAATCGGGGCGGGGCGGGCGGCAACATTGCCGGAGCCATGGCCGCAAAGGCGCGGCCGGACGGATACACGCTGCTCTTCGCCACCACTGGGCCCGCGGCGACCAACAAGCTGATGTACAAGGACCTGACATTCGATCCGCAACGCGATTTCACGCCGGTCATCTTGGTGGGCAAATCGCCGGTCATCATCGTCGCGCGGCCGGAGGGACCGTTCGGCTCGCTCAAGGAGCTGATCGATTACGCCAAGGCCAACCCGAACAAACTGACCGCGGGCTTCCCCGGCAACGGAACCTTGGGGCACATTACGGGCGAACTACTGCAGGCGCACACAGGAATAAAGTTCAGCCACACCCAGTATCGCGGTAGCCCGCAGATCATGACCGATCTGATCGGTGGTCACATCGACATCGGCATGGATTCGATGGCGGCCTACGTGAGCAACGTTCAGGAAGGCAAGATCAAGGCGCTCGCGGTGGCCGGAAGCAAACGGTGGTCCGAGCTTCCTAATGTGCCGACCGCATCCGAGTCGGGCTTGCCCGGTTTCGAAGCGAGTGTCTGGTATGTGCTGCTCGCGCGCACAGGCACTCCGCCGGAGATCGTGGGCAAGCTCAATGGCGCGGTCACCGATTATCTCAAATCGGAGCGGGCCAAAAAATTCTTCGAAGGCCTCGGACTTGAATTCGGAGGCGGCACGCCCGACGACGCCAAACGCTTCATCGCCGCGGAAATGGAGAAGTGGGGGCCGGTGATCAAGGCGGCCAATATCTCGTTTTAAAATTCGGCATGGCAGAATTCACGCTCGAAGTGGCGCCTCGGAATTGGTCATTCAAGTTCGAGGCAAAGCTTCTGCCGCGACAAACGATTTCCAGTGGTCCGGGCGCGTTGCCTGTTGTGCGTAGGTGCCGAGCTGGTCGGCCGCGCGGCCGATGAGGTCGGCAGCATCGACTCCTTTGCGGTCGAGATAGTCGGAGAATTCGTCCAGCATCTGCGTGATCACGCCGAAGCCGCCCGTAAACACGGCCGAGCTGACCTGCACCGCTGTGGCGCCGGCCAGCAGGAAACGGGCGAGGTCCAGTCCGGTTCTCGCGCCGTTGGTGCCGATCAGCGGAAAATTTGCACCGAGGGTTTTGCGGCATTGGGCCAGCCATTGGCAGGTCAGCGGAAGCGCCCAGGGCCCGCCGAATGCGGCATTGGTGCCGAGCATGGGCGCGAGCGTATCGATGTCCGGAACGAACGCTAGAAATCGGCCCATGACGGTCACCGCGTCGGCCCCTGCCTCTTTGGCCGCGCGCGCCAGGCCGACAACGTCCTCGCTTTGCCCGGTCAGTTTGACCCAGAGCGGCAGGCGTACTGCGGCGCGCACCCGCGAGACGATTGTGCGCACACGATCGGTATCTCGCTCCAGCACGATTGCGCCGGGCGCGGCCTCACGCCCGTGCGGCGCGCCGATGTTCAACTCAAGAATACGCAATCCGTTCTGCTCGATGGCACGGGCCATCTCGACGCAGCGGTCGAGATCCGCGAGGATGAGACTGGCGACCACATAGGCCTCATCGCGCCGTGCTTCGGCATCGAGCTCTGCCAGCTGCACCACCCACTCGTCGAACGTTTGTTGCGCCAAGCCGGACCGGCAGAACAGGCTGGCATCCGGCGGCGGCGAAAAGTTCCATGGAAGCTTCCGCCAGTCGCTGCTCAGCAGTACATAATCGGTACGGTCGAGTTGGCGCCGCCCCGCTTCTGTTTCGTTCGCGGATTTCGGAATCACGGCGGCCGCTCCAGCTGCCAGCGCGCAGCGTACGCCCTGCTGGAACATCAGGTGCTCACCGGCGCCGCAGATGAAAGGCGATTTGAGCCAAACGGTGGCGACAGACACACCGAGTCGCCTCACAAGCACGGGATTTCTCCTCTGAAGCTCGCATGCGCTATTCACGCGTCTAAGCGGTCTTCAGGGGGATGACAAGTTCGAATATCGTCCCTATCGCCACTGCAGACAGCCTCGAGCTACGGGAAGAACGTTGGAATGCACTTCCGCTTCCTCCTGCGCGTGCGCGCCGGCTTCTGCTGGTGAGCCCGAGCAGTGTTACGACGGACTGCTCGATGGCCTCGCGTAGTTCCATAACGCCTCAATATGCGAATCAGATCTTTACCGAAATCTGATCGTAGTTCTTTGCCCCCTGCCGTCTGACCTCACGAACTCCACTCGTAAGCATCTTGCGGCCTATTCACGAAATCGCGCGGCTCCATAGCTTTCCATCAGAGCGTACAACCAAGGCCGCTTGCCACCCGGGTGGGGGGACACCGGCAGTCCCGCGGTGGTTGCAAAGGGCGCCCGTCGATGAAACATTGGCATTCGATAGTCGGCGACGGGCCTTTCGAAAGAGAGAGGATGCCGATGACAGGTGCCACGCTTGCGACCGTGTCGGCCTCAGATACAATCAGTACTGTCGGAATCCGATCACATCGCCGCCGCAAAGTTGGCTCGCTGCAGGACCGACGGTCTAAAGCCCAGCGCCGCCGCTCGCCGAATCTTCTTCAGGCCATTGGTCATAACGTTGTGCGGCGAGGTCGCGCAGCGGCGTGCAGGTTGGGATCGTTCGGAAGAGTATCACCGCATCAGGTGCAGTAACGATCGCAAGCAATGGCTTATCGGTGCTCGATGCGATCACCGAGACGCGCGCCGATGCCGCTGCGATGATGCGCGAAATGATAACTGAGGCACATCGCATCATCGACGCGCACTGGGACGTGCTAACCCGTCCAAGCTGGATGCCCGATGCATAGACTACCTGGGCCTTTCGCCGCGCGCCGAGTCGGTTTGCAGAGAGGCCAATGTTTCGCGACGTCTTCAGGCGGGTTCGGTGACTATGCCAGCAACCCGTGCATTCGGGCATAGGTGACGTGGCGTCGCGCTTCGTTTTCTGAAATGCCGCCGAACGTCGTCCGTGCGCGTTCGATACTCCATCCGTTCTTCAAAAGCTGTTCCATACAGTGGAACCGCAGCCGTTCGACAAATCCCGCGTGGACAGGCTGGATCGGAGCAATGGGCGCCCGGATTGGCATCAGGCTCTCCGCCCGAACGATGGCTGGAGCGCACATCACCGAGACGACACCACCAACCAAGACGCGCCTGCGGGTAAGCATCGAAACCACCTAACATCAACGCAAGTGAAATAACCTTGCACTTCTCGGAGGGCAAGTATCCATCACGACCGAATGCCTGATATTCTTGAGCTGGAATAGTTCGAGCTGGTGCCTCACCGGCGTACGATTAGGGGGTGAACTCACGAAGAGAATGCGCGATCCGACACGCGCTCATGGGCTGAAGCACCCGAAGTGACCGCCGACTGCGTGGCGAAGGCGTTCGTATCACCGATGCGCGCGCGCGCCATCCTGCGAGTGGCTGAAAACGAGGGGCGCCGAAGTGACCGAAGGGCACCTGCGCAGGACTTTCCAAGGGCGCGGACCTCGTCCTCAAAACGGTGTCGAGCGCTCGCGCTCGGGCGGAAATGGATGACGAAGTCGTTGATCGCCTCTCCCAACGCCGTCCGCATCGCAGCGCCGTCGTTTTTGGATACGGGTTTGATAGGCCTTGATCCAATCAACCAGTCGCGCGACGTGGCCGCCGTCGACGCGCCGCGCCTATTAAAGTTGGCCTGGCTCGATGTACGCTGCCAGTACCGGTCCCCACGGGGGTCGAGAGCGCTCGCGCTTTCTTTCATTCGTTGCGCGCGGGCATAGTTCGCCCGTCTAAGCATTTGAAATCATTAGAGAGATGGAAATTTCTCACAAATATAGCAAAACCAACTCGGCGCCCCGGGGGGTTGTGGCTTTTTTGTGAATTTCTTCGGTACCCCCCCCGCCCGCGTAATTTTCCAATGCTTTCAATAGCTTGCCCCTACTACGTAGTCATCTGTATCACGCAACTACGCCTGAGTACATGTTAGCATGTGCAGCATGATCTTCGCATTGCAGCACGGCGTAGAATTTTATT
>JBKPOZ010000204.1:0-12558 GCA_046733355.1 Pseudomonadota bacterium
AGAGAACGAATAGAACAGTTGAGCTTGGTCATGATTGAGCCGCCCCATCATCGTCCGTCTCCACAGCGAATCGCTTCAGAGCAAGCGAATCACCGTTCGCGGAAGCCATCAACGACTTTTGCAACAAAATCGGCACATTGCGGCGCACGCGGTTGAGTCCCGATGGCCGCAGCCGGGCAAAGCTGACGTTCAGCGTTTCAAATTCTTGAAGCACATGCGAACTGCGGGACGCAAGTCGCTCGATGAAGGTGGGTGGTGGGGGAAGCCCGCACAAACCCCACAACTTATTAAGAGCGACAGGTAAGCGCAACAGACATATCATCGCCCGCGCAAGCGGGCGATCCAGTAAGCAGCACCTGCGAGTGTTCCGGGCGTCATAGAATACCGGATGCCCGCCTTCGCGGGCATGACATGGTGGGCTTAATGCGTCAGCGGCGCAGAATAAAAACGTCGGCCGGCTGGCGCGTCTCCCAGCCGGCCCGCTGCAGCTCCGGGGTGTCACTGTCGGTCTGCGGATAGCCGAGACACAGGTAGCCGAGAAGCCGCCAGCTTTCGGGGACGTCGAGCAACTTCTTTATTTTCTCGGAATTGAGAATCGAAACCCATCCCATGCCGATGCCCTCGGCGCGGGCTGCAAGCCATAGGGTGTGGATCGCCGCAACGACGGAGTATTCGAGCATTTCCGGCATGGTCCGGCGCCCGAGTCCATGTCCGGTCTCGGTCATACTATCGGCGAAAACGGCGAGATGGCAAGGCGCTTCCGCAAGACCGGCGAGCTTCAATTTGGCATATCGACTGGCCAGGCCCTCTGCATAGGCCTGCAATGCATCGGCGTTGCAGGATGTGAAGTCGTCGAGCACGGCGCGCCGGCGGTTGTGGTCGTCCACGATGACGAAGCGCCATGGCTGGCTCAGGCCTACGGACGGCGCGAGGCACGCCGCCTCGATGAGGCGCTCGAGTGTACCTGCGGGGAGCGCGTCCGGGCGAAAGCGGCGCACGTCGCGACGCCAGATGAGGAGCTCGCGGAATTTGGCGCGAAAAGCATCATCGAACGTCTCTGGATCGATACCCACGCAGAAAGCGTAGCCCGGATTGAGCGCAAGCGAAACGCGGGAATGAAGTTGTAAATTCCGCTAAAATCGTCCGCGGTTGGGGGGCGATGAGGCGCATATGAGCTACAGCCAGCTGCACTATCTTCCGCTCGCCCCGCCATTCTTTATCTTTCTGGTCGCGCTCTTTCTCGGCTTGCTGGTGCTGCTGCAGCTCGGGCTGCTGCGTTATGCGTATATGCGCCTCGGCGTCGGCTCGGGCGGTGCGCTGTTGCTGCTGTGCGGCTCGCTGATCGGCAGCTATTTCAACATTCCGGTCGCCTACCTGCCGGAGCAGCATGTTCTGACGGGACAGGAGATCGACTTCTTCGGAATGCGCTACGTGATCCCTTACGTCGCGCAATGGCCGGGCACTTTGATCGCGGTGAACGTTGGCGGAGCGGTGATCCCCACATTCATGTCCATCTACCTGCTTGCGAAATACCAGCTGTGGGCGAAGGCAGCGCTCGCCACCGCGATCGTCGCGGCGGTTTGCTATTCACTCTCGCAGCCGGTGCACGGGCTGGGCATTGCTGAGCCGGTATTCGTGCCGGCGGTGACCACCGCGATCGTCGCCCTGCTGCTCTCGCGCGAGCGCGCCGCGCAGATTGCCTATATCGGCGGCAGCCTGGGCACGCTGATCGGCGCAGACCTGCTCAATCTCGGCAGCATTTCCGGGCTCGGCGCTCCGGTGGCCTCGATCGGCGGCGCCGGCACCTTCGACGGGATTTTTCTTATCGGCATCGTCGCCGTGCTGATTGCGAGCCTTTCGGAAAAGTTCAGCCGCGCCTGACGTGGTGTCACAAACTTCGCCCCGTCATCCTGAGGCGCTCGGCGCAACGCGCCGAGCCTCGAAGGATGAGCGGCCACAGACCGGGCCGCCATCCTTCGAGGCTCGCTCACACGATCTCGGTTTACCGAGATCGTATACTTAGGTTTGCATGTCGGGCAGGCCCGACATGCGTGCTCGCTCGCACCTCAGGATGACGGGCTGAAGCAAGTGTTCTGATGCAGTAAGGCTAATTCGGGAACGAAACGCCGGCTTATGCCGCGCAACCCGTACGCCTTGGGAATCTTCTCGGGCCTGTCATTCATGAAGCGGCGGGCGCGCCATGGGATGCACGCTCTCGCAGGCGCGCGCGACGCGCAGCACCAGATCCTCCCGATACTTTGCGGCGACGATCTGCAGGCCGACCGGCAAGCCCGATGACGTAAAGCCGCACGGAATTGAGGCGGCGGGCTGCTGCGTGAGATTGAACGGGAAGCTGAACGGCGTCCATTCGAACCAGGTCGTTTCATCGAGGCCGGCAGGCGCTACGCGCCCGCACTCGAACGCCTCGACCGCTACAGAAGGAGTGAGCAGCACGTCGAACTCGGTGTGAAACTGCGCCATGTGCGCGCCCAGCGCGGCGCGCTCGTTCATCGCCTCGACATAGTCCATGTGGGGAATGCGCTCGCCGAGATCGGCGAAATGATTGAAGCCGGGCTCGAGCAGTGCGCGCTTCTCGGCCGGAACCGCGCGGCGCACATTCGCAGCGCCAGTGAGCCAGTGCGCTTCGAAGATTTTCGATGGCTGGGCAAAGCCTGGATCGCGCCGCTCGATGCGCGCGCCGAGCTCGCCAAGCTTTGCCGCTGCCTGCTCGACAAGACCGACGATCTCCGCATTCACCCTGGTCGCGTAGCCGAGCGTGGTGCTCAATGCCATGCGCAAGCCATGCACGCCGGCATCGATTCCCACCGAATAGTCGCGCGCCAGGTACGGTAACGCGTACCAGTCCCGCACATCGGGCCGGGAGATGACGGTTAGCATGCGCGCCGCATCGTCAACCCCTGCAGTTATCGGTCCCAGGTGCGCGACGGTGCCGAAAGGACTCAGCGGATAAGCAGGCACGCGTCCGAAGCTCGGCTTGATCCCGAACACCCCGGAAAAGGCTGAGGGGATGCGGATCGAGCCGCCGCCATCGGTGCCCAGGTGCAGGCATCCCATGCCGAGCGCCGCCGCCACCGCCGCTCCGCCGCTCGATCCACCCGGCGTGCGCTCCGGATTCCAGGGATTGCGCGTGATGCCGGTGAGCGGCGAATCGCACACGGCTTTCCAGCCGAACTCGGGCGTGGTGGTCTTGCCGAGGAGCACCGCGCCCGCTTCGCGCAGCCGTGCGACCGCGGGAGCATCTTCATCCCACTTTTGATTCGGGTCGGTGCTGCGGGAGCCGCGCAATGTCGGCCACCCCCTGGTGAGGACGATGTCCTTGATCGTGGCAGTGACGCCATCGATATGGCTCAGGGGCTCTCCCTTGAGCCAGCGCGCTTCCGACTGGCGCGCCGATGCAAGCGCGGCCGTTTCATCGATTAGACAGAACGCATTGTAGCGAGGATTGTGCTGGCTGATCCGCTCGAGCGCCGCCTTGGTCGCTTCCACCGGCGAAGCCTGCCGCGTGGCGAACAGATGCACGAGCGCTGCGGCTCCGCAGCTGACAAGGTCGTCGGACATTAGCGCATGTGCTCGGGCGGCGGGTTCGGCATTGCGGCTCCCGTGAGTCCGACTTTCATGTCCTCTAGCGATTCACGCAGACGGCGGAAACCAGTGTGCCTGCAGGCGGGCAAACTCTCCATTTGCACGCAGCGCTTTCAGCGCGTCATTGACTGCAGCGCACAGCGCATCGTTATCCTTGGCGACCGCAATGCCGAGTTTCTCGTGCGTGGGGACCTGCATAGAAACGCGCAATTTCGGCCGGTCCTTCACCAGCCAGGAGATCACCGGAAACAGCTTGATGACGAGGCCAATTTTTCCCGCCTCGAGATCGTCGAGCGCAGAGGCAATGCCGTGATAGGGGTAGTATTTGATATTCGCGATCGCGCCTTCCGCCAGTAGCCGCCTGGCGACAATATCGGAAGTGTTTCCCGATTGCATGCCGGCAGTGAGCCCGTGCAGGTCCGCCGTGGAAGAGACGTTCGGCGTTTGCTGTCGATTCACCGCAATGCCCTGGTTGAACTCAAGATAGGGCTCGGAAAACTTCACGATGGCGGCGCGCTCCGGCGTAATCGTCGTTCCGGAAATCACGGCATCGCAGGTGCGTTTTGCCAAGAGCTCAAAAATACCGTTGAAGTCATCGCCTGAATACGGCACCGGCTGAAGGCGCAGCCCGAGTTGCGCACACATGGCACGCATCAGCTCGATGTCAAAGCCGGTCGCGGATCCGTCCTGCATCAGATCGAAAGGCGGGTCCGGATAGGCTGACGCGACGACCAGCGTCCCGGGTTGCAAAGTGAGTCCCATATCTGGTGCTCAACGGTGTCAGATCTTCTCTTGCAGGAAGCGCTCAACTCAGTCCGTCATCCTGAGGTGCTCGGCGCAACGCGCCGAGCCTCGAAGGATGCGGCCCGAGCTGGGCCGTGCATCCTTCGAGGCTCGCTCACTGCGTTCGCTCGCGCCTCAGGATGACGGAGCAATGTGAGTGCTTTTATTAGAATACCTATAGTTCTATCGTTCCGCGACATAGGGCCGGACCATCTTGGCCGGATCGACGATGCGATCGAACTCGGCTTCGCTGATGAAGCCGAGCTTGAGCGCAGCCTCTTTCAGCGTGAGATCGTGGCGCATGGCGTAATGCGCGATCTTCGACGCCTTGTCGTAGCCGATCACCGGCACGAGGGCGGTAACCAGCATCAGCGAGCGCTCCACATATTCCTTGATGCGCTTGAGATTGGGCTGCGTGCCCTCGATCAGATGTTTGCGGAAGTTGGTGCAGCCGTCAGCCAGAATGGTGATGGAGTGCATGACATTGTGAATCATCAGCGGCTTATAGACGTTCATCTCCAGATAGCCGCCGGCGCCGGCGAACCCGACCGCGACGTCGTTCCCCATGACCTGGACCGCGACCATGGTGAGCGCTTCCGCCTGGGTGGGATTGATCTTGCCGGGCATGATCGACGAGCCGGGCTCGTTTTCCGGCAGCTTCAATTCGTCGAAACCTGCGCGCGGCCCACATCCCAAGAGCCTGATGTCGTTCGCGATCTTGTACAGAGATACCGCCAGCGTGCGCAGGGTGCCGGAAAGCTGCACCAGCGCATCGTGCGCGCCCTGCACGGTGAATTTGTTGGGGGCGCTCACGAACGGCAGGCGCGTCAACGTGGCAATCTCGGCCGCGGCCGCCTCGGCAAAACCGGGCGCGGCGTTGATGCCGGTGCCGACGGCGGTGCCGCCGAGCGCCAGCGCATAGACGCCCTTAAGCGAATCGTCGATGCGATCGAGATCGTCGGCGAGCATGCCGGCATAGCCGGACCATTCCTGGCCGAGCGTGATTGGCGTCGCATCCTGCATATGGGTGCGGCCGATCTTGACGATGTGATGCCATTCAGCCGCTTTCTTCGCAATCGCGTCGTGCAGGGCCTTTACCGCCGGAATGAGCCGCTGCCTGGTGTTGACCGCGGCCGCGATGTACATCGCCGAAGGAAAATTGTCGTTTGAGGATTGCGACATGTTGACGTGATCGTTGGGATGAACCGGCGTCTTGCTGCCGAGCGGCGTGCCCGCGAGCTGGCAGCAGCGGTTCGCGATCACCTCGTTCACGTTCATGTTGAATTGCGTGCCGCTGCCGGTCATCCAGACGTGCAGCGGAAACATGTCCTGATGCTCTCCCGCCAGAATCTCATCGCAAGCCTTGCCGATCAGCTTGTATCTTTCCGCATCCAGACGTTTGGCGGAGTGGTTGGCGTTGGCGGCGGCTTTCTTCAGAATGGCGTAGGCGATGATCATTTCCCGCGGCATCAGATCGGAGCCGATGCTGAAATAGGCGAGCGAGCGCTGGGTCTGCGCGCCCCAAAGCTTCTCGGCAGGGACACGGACCTCGCCGAGACTGTCGGTCTCAACACGGAAGTGCCCCGATTCGCCGGCGCGATCTTCATCCATTCAAACGCCTCGCTGCGCAGCCAGGGTCATTTTGTTGCGCGAAACGGCACGACAGCGCCCGGCGCCAGTACGACATAGACGCGTCGCCACGGCTGATCGTCCGTCAGTTTCCAGCTGTGACCTCCGCCGGCGGTGTCCTCGGCCAGGAGGATATCGCCCGACCGCAACATGAAATGCTGCCCGCTCCGGGTCTCGAAATCCAGGGTGCCGCGCAGTGTGACGACGAGTTGGCGGACCGGCGCGTTATGCCAGGCGAGCTTTCCGCCCGGGGCGGTTTCCTCGAAAGAGACGCTCGTTGCCGCGAGTTTGCCGGTGGCGAGATCCCCATGTGGTCCTCCATGGAATTCGATCACGCCCTCTTCAAAATGGGAGTTGTGATCATCTCCGGTCCAAAGGCGCACGCATCGCATCATGCTCGCTCCCGCTCATTGGGCCTATGCTAACCCAATCTGCGCCGCTCGGCTTCCCTTCCCGGCACATCCTCGCGGCTGTGCGGCGACATGAAATCAAGATCAGGCCCGATCGGCACGATCCCCGCCGGATTTATGCTGCGATGGCTCTGGTAATAATGGTGCTTGATGTGCGTGAAATTCACCGTCTCTTTCACGTGCGGATATTGATAGAGCTCGCGCGTGTAGCCCCACAAATTGGAATAATCGACAATCCTGCGCAGATTGCACTTGAAGTGTCCGACATAAACGGCATCGAAGCGCACCAGAGTGGTGAATAGCCGCCAATCGGCTTCCGTCACGCGCTCGCCGCACAGGTAGCGGTGCGTTGCAAGCCGCGCCTCCAGCGCGTCGAGCGTCGCGAACAGCGGCCGCACCGCTTCCTCATAGGCCTCCTGCGTGGTCGCGAAGCCCGTCTTGTAGACGCCGTTGTTCACATTGTCGTAGATCTGCCGGTTGAGCTCGTCGATTCTGCCGCGCAGCTCGGCCGGATAGAAATCACCGGCCGTCGCGCCCACGCGGTCGAAGGCCGAGTTGAACATGCGAATGATTTCCGACGACTCGTTGGAGACAATCTCGTTTTGCTGCTTGTCCCAGAGCACCGGCACGGTGACGCGACCCGTATAGGTGGGGTTCGCGCGCAAATAGACCTCGTAGAGACGCCGCGCTCCGGCAACTGGATCGGCAATCACGCCTGGACCCGGCTCGAAGGTCCAGCCCTCATCGCCCATGAGCCAATTCACGACGGACAGAGAGATCGCGCTCTCGAGACCTTTCAGTGCGCGAAAAATCAGCGTCCTGTGCGCCCATGGACAGGCAAGCGATACATAAAGGTGGTAGCGTCCGCGTTCCGCCTTGAAGCCGGCTTTGCCCGTCGGTCCGGGCGCGCCGTTGGGCGTGATCCAGTTCCGAAAGGCGCTTTCCTGGCGCACGAAGCGGCCGCCCGTTGCGGACGTGTCGTACCAGCGGTCCGTCCACTTGCCGTCGACGAGAAGTCCCATGGCGCTCTCCTGCGCCGCGTTTTAATCCTCCAGCATGCAGCAGGGGAGGGGGACTACGCGAGTCAATGTAGATGTAGGGTGCGCAAAATCGCGCGCCCTCTGACTATCCGCGTGGGCACGGCGCCGACGCGCGATGTGCGCACGCATCAAGGCCGTGGCCCGCGCCTTTGCCCACCCTACTAGGCGGAAGTGGATAGGCGCGTTAGCTCGGCGAGGCGAACTGGCGCAGGCACCCAGGGCTGTCCTCGAATCTGACGCAAGGAGCGGATGAACCGGTCGCCGATAATCGACAAGATCATCGCAAATATCGGGATATATACCGTCCAAAACATCGGGAAGAAAAACATCGGCCAGCTCCTTGTCGTGTTGTCGTAAAAATAGTTTGCGAGGCGTCCCGCGCCATTAAATACGGATTGAGGAAATTAAATTCGGTTTTAGTGAGCAGAAGATAGCGGCCGCAGCGAGGACAGCGTCAAAGCTCCCACCGGGAGAATCGCGAACAACAGACAGACCAGCCCGACATTCGCGTACGCAAGGGCACCGCTTACGGTACCCGTCACAAAACCCCCGATGATCGGCAGCAGCCCGATCAGGTCCTGTCGCGCTCCCCGATAGGGGCGGCTTTCATTTGACCGGGCTTTGCGCGAAGCGATCCATCCCAGCAGCGTCTGGGTTGCGCTGATCGCGAGCATGGTCGTGTTGGTGGTCATGACATTGGTGGAAGCAACGCCGCGCATCAGCAGGCGAACGAGCGCGCTTTGTGCGCCCATGGCGGCTATTCCAAAGAGCAGCGCAACGACCGCTCGCGACTCGTCCGGCCCGCGGAACGGCACGCCCGCGAGAAATGCCAGAAAAGCGGTCAGCAGGAGACATTCGGCACCCAGGCTGCAAGCCAGGGCGAGGCGTGGCCGCTCTCGCAGACAATGCACGAGCACCGTTACCAGCGCTCCGGCAACGAAGAAGCACGGGATGGCGAGTTGTTTGACCAAAACGCCCGGCTCGACACTGACAAGTTGCACGCCAGCGAGCACGAAGCTTCCGGTGAGCTGCGCCACGTAGGCGCCAAAAAGGGCAAGATACGTGCAGCTATCCACGTAACCTGCGACAAAGCTCAGCAGCGCAGGAATGGGCAAGGGGACTACAATCGATCTGCTCGGTTCCATGCCGTCCATATGCATCGCCCCGCAGTTCGGGTTTCACTAAAACGCAATTTAATGGCGGTTTGTCCCTCGTCGACCTAGTTTTCAGTCAGGCGGCGGCGGTCTGAGCGCAGCCCGTTCGCAGCAGGAGATCGCGCATGGCCGCGTTGGCGTCGAAGCACTTCACTCCTGAAAGCTCTATACTGGCCGATATTCCAGATACTGCCCTGGGGCGTGCGGGAAAGGCTGCCGTGCCAACGGTGCTGCTGATCGAAGACGACCGCGAAACGGCTAACGAGGTCATGGCCGAGCTCGTTGACCGAGGTTTTCAGGTTGACTGGGCCGCAACCGGAATAGAGGGACTCGACAAGGCCCGCGCCGCAAATGCCGACGTGATGATCGTCGATCGGCTTCTGCCCGGCGTCGACGGGCTCACCATCATCGAAGCGGTCAGACAGGACCGCATCAGCATCCCGGTGCTGGTGCTGAGCGCGCTCGGTGCAGTGGACGATCGCGTGCGCGGCCTGCGCGCGGGCGGCGACGACTATCTCACCAAACCATTCGCCATTGCCGAGCTGATAGCGCGTATCGAGGCGCTGCTGCGCCGGCCAGCGGAAAGCCGCGATACCGTATTGCGCGTCGGGCCGCTCGAGCTCGACTTGCTGTCGCGCACGGCAAAGCGCGGTGAGCGGCCGATTGAACTGCTGCCCCGAGAGTTTCGCCTCCTCGAATACATGATGCGCCGCAAGGACCAGCTGCTCACCCGGGCGATGCTGTTCGAGGAAGTCTGGAATTACAAATTCGTGCCGCAGAGCAATCTGGTCGACGTGCATATGGGCCGCTTGCGCCGCAAGGTCGACACGCCGGACGAGCAGCCGATGATCCACAATGTTCGCGGCGAAGGGTTCATCCTGCGTGCGCCTGCCTGAATTCCTCCGCACCACCACGTTTCGCTGGACGCTGGTCGTCTCCGGCGCGTTCACCGCCTGCATTCTCCTGATGTTCGCGTTCGTGCTGGCACAGGCCTACGCCTACATGGCGGTCGACGTGGACGGGTTGAATACAGGCATCGCGGACAGCATCATTGCCAAGGAAAGCATGGAGCAGCGCATTCAGAGGCTTGACGAATATATGCGCGTCGATCCGCACAACGTGAAATTTGGCGGATTGTTTGCCGGCGACGGCGCGCGCCTGGCCGGCAATATCGAGGTACTGCCGCCGGAGCTGAAGGTGGATGCCGGCCCGCAGCTCGTGTCACTGGTGACGATCAATGGCTCGAGAGAAAGCCGAAGCGTCCGCGCTATAGCCCGCCGCATTCCGGGCGGCGGTACCGTGGTGGTCGGTCGCAACGATTACGAGATCACCTGGATCGTGCGCAGCGTCGAGCGCGCCATCGCGCTCGGATTGATCCCGACGCTCTGCCTGGGGCTGGCAACCGGCGTCTTTCTTGCCCTGCGTGCACAGAGGCGGGTGGAGCAGGTGAACAGCAAGATCCAGCGCATCGTCGCGGGCGAGCTGCGCGAACGGCTGCCGACGCAGGGCGCGCACGATCCTTTCGACAAGCTTGCGGTTCTCGTCAATGGAATGCTCGACGAGATCGAGGCGCTCATTCGCAGGCTCTCCGGGGTTGGCGACGATATGGCGCATGACTTGCGTACCCCGCTCACGCGCGTGCGGGTCGGTCTCGAGCGCGCGCGTCAGAATGCGCGAACGCCGGACGAGCTGCGCGGCGCGATCGATCAGGCGATTGCCGGCCTCGATCAGTCGCTGACCATCATCACCGCGCTATTGCGCATTGCCGAAATCGAGCATAGCCGCCGACGCGACGGGTTTCGCGACATCGACCTCGCCGAGCTCGTGCGCGAGGTGGGCGACCTCTACGAACCGATTGCCGAAGACAAGCGCGTTCGCTTCGCGTTTGAAGCAAGCGAAGAGCTTGCCGTCCATGGTGACCGCGATCTCCTGTTCGAGGCGATCGCGAACATCGTTGATAATGCGGTCAAATTCACCCCGCAGGGCGGCCGCGTCGAAATCGGCGTTCATCGGCGAGGGGAAGACGCCGTAATCCGGGTGTCGGATACCGGCCCTGGAATTGGCGAGGGCGAGCGCGATCTTGTGGGACGTCGGTTTTATCGTGCCGACAAGAGCCGTTGCGCGCCCGGCGTCGGCCTCGGGCTGAGCCTTGTCAATGCGATCGTCAAGCTGCACGGCTTCCGCTTCAGCATATCGGGCCGCCCGGGCTGCATCGCCGAAATTGCGGGACGGCGGGTGAGCGCCTCGCAGCTCACCCGACCGCAAACAGCAAGCGAGAAAGAGCGGGTACCCGCTTTTGCCGGGACGACTGGATAATGAGTGATTATCCGAGACTGAAATCGAATTTAATTTTTGCACAGCCAATTTAATGGTGATCGGCGGCCGGCGGGCTTAGCTCAGGAATTGCCGTTCTCGGCGCATTTGCAATCAAAAGAGTAAAGCAGGAGCCTGAGCATGCTCAGCCCATTCAATCTATCGCGGGCGCACAGGTTGCAACCGCAGCTGGCGTTTCTTGGGAGGGTGCCGACAATGTTCGTCAGCGTCCCCATCTTTGGACCGCCCTTGTGCGAAACGCAGTCGCGCGTTGAGGTCAGAGCCTAGGTAGGCCCCCCCAGCACCACTCGTTCGCTGCGCTGGCTCGGGTGGTCCCCTCCTCCTCCGCTTCGCGCTTTGGGCGCCGCAGGGGAGGACAAGCGCGCCTTGTCTAATGCGCGGATCAAACCGCATCACGTTTCAAAATATATTGCTCGATCGCGCGCGCGAACCCGTCCTCGGCGTTTGACGCGGTGACGTGATGTGCCCTTTGCTTCACCTCGTCGGTGGCATTTCCCATCGCAATCGCCAGGCCGGCCTTGCAGAACATCGCCAGATCGTTCTGCATGTCGCCCAGGACAGCGATGGTCTCCGGCTCGATCTGCAAGCGCCGGGCGAGCGCCTCCAGGAACGTGCCCTTGTTCACGTTCGGCGGGGTGACATCAAGATAGTAGCTCTGTGAGCGGGCGACCGAGGCGCTGTCTCCGAGTGCCTTTCGGGTAACCCTCTCGCATTCGGCGAGCCCATCGAAATCCGTGCTGGAACCGACAATCTTGCAGACGCGATCGAGATACGGAGCAAAATCGGCGACCACGGTCGGGTTGGCCTGAATTGTCCGCTTTTCCCGCGAAATGTAATCGCCATCAGGATTGCGCACGAGCCATGCATCAGCCCGATACACCCATATGTCCGCGCCGAATCGCTGGATCAGCTCGATGCTCTGTGCGGCTGCCAGCTGCGGAACGCGGTGTTGTTCGATCACTTCGAGCGCCGGTGTAACGAGAGCTCCGCCGCTGAAGGCGCCGATCGGGAGTGAAAGCCGCAGCGGCGTGACCAGCATGCGCATGCCCATGGGCGGCCGGCTGCTGACGATGCTGAAGCCAATACCGTGCTCGTGCAGCAGTTCCACCGCGCGCACGCTCGCATCGGTCAGCTGCTTGTCAGGCGTGACCAGGGTGCCGTCGACGTCCGAGATCACGAGCGCAATGCGTTTAACGGCCGCCATATCCATCCTTTCGGAAGCCCCTCGCGCTGAGGAGATTACGATCCGCCGGTATTGTCATTTCCCGCGCATGCCCGCCACAGCTTTGTCATGCGCGCGGCGTGACCGCCGGCTCCATGCGGCTTTGGCACGCTGCAGACGATGGCCGCGTCTGGCTGACCGACAGCGGAGCGATCCTGCAGGCGGGCGGTTTGAACTCACCGAGCTACTCGCTTGCGAGAACACGAAACTGCAAGGATGATGCCATTGCGCTGGGCAGATCGATGTGACAACGCCGTGCCTGAGCTTGGCCGAGCAGGTGCCCTGATGAGAGGCCATCATGCGCAAATTTTCAGCCGGTTTTCTGGCCGGATCGCTGTTTCTATTGCCATGGTGAGCGCCGTGCAGGCCGCTGAGCTTCAGGT
>JBKPOZ010000205.1:0-4765 GCA_046733355.1 Pseudomonadota bacterium
GGTCCTCGCCTGCATTCCCGACGAGCCGAAGATCTCGGTGCTTCAGTACTTGCTGGGCAATGGCAAGCATGTCCTGGTGGAGAAGCCGTTGTGGGCTCCCGATGAAGATTCGATCAGGCAGCTCGAGGTCACGGCAAGAAAGAACGGCGCCATATGCTATGTCGCCTACAATCACCGCTTCGAACCGCACTTCGTGCGGATGCGCGAGATCATCGTGGCTGGAACGCTGGGTGCGCTCTATCACTGCCGCATGTTCTACGGAAACGGGACGGCGAGGCTGGTGCGGGAATCCGAGTGGCGGGACAAGGGTGCGGGCGTTTTGCCGGATCTCGGCTCGCACCTCCTCGATACGGCGCAATTCTGGTTCGGCGATGTCGGTGAGGACGTTCGCATCGTCTCGAGCCGCCGGTTCGAAAACCGCGCGCCGGACCATGTCGTGCTTGCCTCGAATACAAGCAAGCCGCAGCTCGAACTGGAAATGACGCTGCTCAGCTGGCGCAATCACTTCACCTGCGACCTGTTTGCCGAAAAAGGCTCGGCGCATATCCGCTCGCTTTGCAAATGGGGCCCGTCATCGTTCACGCTGCGGCATCGGTTGTTGCCGAGTGGGCGCCCCCCGGAGCACTCGGTGACGCTGACCCAGGACGATCCGACCTGGGAGCTCGAATATGCGCATTTCAAGGAACTTTGCGCGGGCAAGCGTGAGACCGATTTGTCGAACGACATTCGATTGAACCGATTGCTCCGGGGGCTCTCCCAAGCTGCAATCGCGCAGGCGCAGCAATGACCGCACCGGTGATCGGTTTTGCCGGGCTGACCCATCTGGGTCTCGTGTCGGCATTGGCAGTCGCCTCGAAAGGCTTTCGTGTCGTGGGCTACGATGCCGACGCGCAGCGGGTGCACGAGATCGCCGCCGGCAAGTTGCCTGTCGTCGAGCCGGGGCTCGACGATCTCGCGCGTGCTTGCGCGCAGCGCACCTCGTTTTCCAGCCGCATCGGCGATCTTGCCGCCTGTGACCTCGTCTACATTTCTTCGGACGTACCGACGGACGATCGTGGGCAGAGCGATCTCTCCGGGATTTCGGCGTCAATCGCGCAGGTCATCGCGAGCTTGTCGGCGCGTGCGCTACTCGTCGTGCTTTGTCAGGTTCCGCCTGGGTTCACCCGCGGTCTGCCGTTGCCCGCCGGACGCCTGTTCTATCAGGTCGAGACACTGGTGTTCGGACGTGCGGTCGAGCGCGCGACTCGGCCTGAGCGGTATATCGTGGGCTGTGCGGATCCGGCCGACGGGCTGCCCGAGGCCTTCGCGACGTTGCTCGGCGCCTTCGGCTGTCCGATCCTGCCCATGCGGTACGAAAGTGCGGAGCTGGCCAAGATCGCGATCAATTGCTGCTTGGTCGCCTCGGTCACGGTCGCCAATACGCTGGCGGAACTGTCGGAGCGCATCGGCGCGGACTGGAGCGAGATCATACCCGCGCTCAAGCTCGACGGCCGGATTGGGCCAGGCGCCTATCTCGCGCCCGGCCTGGGCATTGCCGGCGGCAACCTGGAACGCGATCTTGCGACGATTGCAAGGTTGTCGAAGCAAACGGGCACTGAGGCGAGCGTCATCCACGCGTTCATCGCCAATAGCCGTCATCGGCGAGACTGGGGGACCCGGTTGCTGCATGATGAGGTGCTCGCGCGCAACGCAGACGCGCTGATCGGCATTCTTGGTCTTGCCTACAAGGAAAATACCCATTCGACCAAGAATTCCCCCTCGCTTGCACTGATCTCGACACTGCGCTCGGCGCGGCTCAAGGTCTACGACCCGGTGGTTCCCGCCTCGGCCGCGAACCATCCGCGGGCACAAGCTGCGCCGAGCGCGCTGGCCGCTGCCGAGGGGGTCGATGCGCTCGCGATCATGACGCCCTGGCCGGCCTTTCGGGCGCTCGACCCGGCCGCACTCGCCCGTGTCATGGCGGGCAAGACGGTGCTTGATCCCTATAGGGTGCTCGATGGCCGTGCCGCGATCGCAGCCGGTCTTGACTACTTTACCCTCGGCATGCCTCCCCAACGGGCCAAGGAATATCGCTGTGCTTGAGCATTCGAGTCCCGTCGGTAAACCGCCCCGCCGCGTCGTCATTCTCGGCGCCGGCGGATTCGTCGGTGGCGCAGTCAGCGACCGCTTGACGGCGGAGAAGGTTCCTATCCTGGCGCTCACGCGCAACGAGCTCGACCTGCTCAAACCAGACGCATCAGCCACGCTACAGCGTGCGCTGCGGACGGACGACAGCGTGGTCTTCGTCTCTGCAGTTGCCCCCACCCGCAACAATGCGATGCTTCTCGACAACCTGCGCATGGCGGAGGCGGTATGCGCCGCGCTCGCCGCCCAGCCGGTCGCGCATCTTGTTTACATAAGCTCCGACGCGGTCTATTCCGACGACGCCAATCCGGTGACGGAGCAGTCGTGCCAGCAGCCCTCAACGCTGCACGGGGCAATGCATCTCGCGCGCGAGATCATGCTACGCACGTCGCTCAATTTGCCGCTCGCAATTCTGCGGCCGAGCCTGATCTACGGGGCGAAAGATCCGCACAATGGATACGGCCCGAATCGTTTCCGCCGGCTTGCCGCCAAGGGCGAAGCGATTACGCTGTTCGGGGAAGGGGAGGAAAAGCGCGACCACGTGCATATCGCCGATGTGGCTGCGCTCACCAGCGCGGTGCTGCACCACCGAAGCACCGGCACGCTCAATATCGCAACCGGAAAATCCACCTCGTTCCGCGAAGTTGCGCAGATGATCGCCCAGCTTTCGGGTGGCTCAGTCGAGATTCGCGCAACCCCGCGGCAAAATCCGATAACGCACCGCCATTTCGATATCGTCGACTGCCTCAAGGCGTTTCCCGACTTTCACTATATTTCGCTGCGGGACGGGCTCGCTGTCCGTGCCGAGAAAGGTGCGTAACAATGCAGCAGGAAATCAATCTGCTCTCGAAGCTTCCGCGCGGCAAGCGTAACGTCAACGCCCGCGCCGAGGCCAAGACCGACGAGATCATCCAGATCTCGCGGCAGTATGGCGAGCTTTATTTCGATGGGCCCCGCAAGTACGGCTATGGCGGATATCGCTACGACGGCCGATGGGTTCCGGTGGCTGCGGACATGGTGAAACACTTTGATCTCAAGCCCGGCGACCGCGTGCTCGATGTTGGCTGCGGCAAGGGATTTCTGGTCAAGGATTTGCTCAAAGCTTGCCCCGGCCTGGAAGCGTTTGGGCTGGACATTTCCGAATATGCGCTCATGCACTGCGAGCCGGAGGTCATCGGCCGGCTGCATCTCGGCAACGCGATCAAACTTCCGTTCCCCGACAACAGCTTCAAGGCAGTGATATCGCTGAACACGGTACACAATCTCGATCGCGACGAGTGCGCGACCGCATTGCGCGAGATCGAACGGCTCGCGCCGGGACGCGGGTTTGTGCAGGTGGACTCCTATCGCACCCCCGAACAGAAGGCGCTGTTCGAGGAATGGGTGCTAACGGCCAAGTTTCACGATTACCCGGAGGGCTGGATCGCGTTGTTTCGCGAAGCCCAATATACCGGCGATTATTACTGGACCATCATAGAGTGAGCCCGTAAACAGGCTGCGCTGCCGCGGCCGCCGTGGGGTTCTTGCTATGTTCTTTGGGCAGATTGAACGGGCGAAAGGGAAGGCAGAACGATGAACGAGATGGCCCGACGCAACGTCTTTGATGTTCGCGCAGCCCGTGAACGCTGCCGCACCTATCGGCGCCGGATCCTGGACATATCCCAGCAGGTCCAGGCACTCCATATCGGTTCTGCCTACTCCTGCACCGAGCTCGTCGACGCGATCTATCACGGCCTCATGCGGCGCAATCTGGACGGCACCTCGCCCGATACCTTCGTGATGTCAAAGGGGCACGGCTGCATGATTCAATACGTGATTCTTGAGGCGATGGGTGTTCTCTCGCGCGAAGAGCTCGATCGTTATTGCAAACCAAATGGCCGCCTCGGCTGTCACCCCGATTACGGCAACCCGGGGATCGAGGCTTCGACCGGCGCACTTGGCCACGGTCTATCGATGGTCGTCGGCATGGCGCTTGCCGAGCGCGGTCGAAAGACCGACGGAATCATCTACACGGTGCTGAGCGACGGCGAAGTGCAGGAGGGCTCGACCTGGGAGGCGGTGCTGATGGCATCTTCGCTGGGGCTCGCCAACATCGTGGCCTTCGTCGATAACAACGATTTTCAGAGCCTTGGACGTACCTCGGAAACCCACCCTTCTTTTTATCCGCTGCCGGAGAAGTTCGCGGCGTTCGGGTGGGAAACGGTCGGCATCGATGGACATGATTCGGGCGCCATCTTTGATGCCGTCTCCGCGCGCCAGCGCCAAAAACCGTTCATGGTCGTGGCGAAGACGACCAAAGGAAAGGGCATCAGCTACATGGAAAACGTGCCGATCTGGCACTACCGGTCGCCCAGTGCGAAGGAGTACGAGCAGGGTGTCATAGAACTTGAGAAAGCGGCGTCATGAGAAATACCTTCTCCGAGGCCCTCTATAAGGCAGCGACAGCCAATCCCGATGTCTACATCGTCGTTGCCGACATCTCGCCGGCCGGCAGCATGGCGAAGTTCAGCGAGCAATATCCCGAGCGCTTCATCAATGTCGGCGTGGCTGAGCAAAGCATGATCGGCATCTGCGCCGGTCTCGCCCTCAAGGGTTGTCAGCCGTTCGCCTATACCATCGCGACGTTCTCGCTCTACCGTCC
>JBKPOZ010000206.1:0-4335 GCA_046733355.1 Pseudomonadota bacterium
CTGCCTACGGTGAGGGGGAGGCCGCCCTGTTCTTGGATGACTCAGGATATGTCTTTTACAGCATGCCGCTCCCAATGAACACAATTCGGAACTGGATCGACGGTCGCATGAGGCGGCTCACTGAGCTGCTCAAGCGCACCGATACCTTGAGCACTCGAACTGACTTCGATCCAGCAAAGTTCGAGTGATCCCCTATCGTGTATTCTTCGCTCGTCCTCAAACGCGTGTTCTCGCCCCTCCGGCGAGTGGGACGATGACGACTATGACGTGCTCGCAGATGGCGTCGTCGTCGGCCGCATCTTCAAAGCCAATGCCGCGCCGGTAGGCGAGCCCTGGACGTGGACGCTAGTCTTCGGGCACCATGAGGATCGCACGCCGACACACGGCTTTGCCGAGACGCGCCACGAGCGCAAACCGCTTAATCAACTCCCGGCCGTACTGGCGCTCCGCGTCTGGATGGAAAATCCCGCCGGGCTCGCGTTGTCCCGCGATCCATTCACGCGCAAAACGCAGTGCCACGGCTTGGAACATCGTCGCCGGCAATTGCTGCTTTTGCTTCGCCACTTGGGCCTCCCCTGGAGTCGCATAATTGGCAATTATGGAACCGAGAGATCGCGCAGCACACGCTCAAGGCTTCATATACTTGTCGTGATCCTTCCAGTTCCGGAAATCGCCAATATTGCGCGCGCGAAGCTTCGCAGCCCAAGCCTCATGCGTGTCCATGACGGTATCGTCGAGGCGGATCGGAAATAGTATGGGTTGCCCGCGCTTGCACTCTTCTTCAAAAGCTGTCGACACCTCGTCCTCGACCCAATCGCTCTCGATCGAATGCTCGGACAGGATCAGCAGCACCTTGTCCCGCAGCCGGATAGCTTCGTCGATCCCGTCAAGTATTTTCGCGCCGATCGGCAGATCATGCGGAGCGAACCAGCAGCGCACCCCTTTGTTTTGAAGGTCGGCGTGGAGGCGCGCGGCAACATCCTCATCCTTCACCGAGTAGCTGATGAAGCATGAATAAAACTGGATCGGTTGGTTGAGCAGCGAGGGGAGATAGTCAATCAACTTGTCTGGCACGCCGACCCCGCGCAGGAAGGCAAGCGGCAGATTGGGACTTTTTTCGAGAGTTCTATGGTCGATGCTGCTCGGGCCGTAGTGCTTACATGTGTCCAAGCCAATGACATTGCTGAGGTCGACGTTTGCGACGACGGTGCCATCGGCGAGCACGTCGAAGTCGTCGTCGCTCCATTTGCCGGAGGGGCGCGAGGTCGACGCGCGCTTGAGGATCAGTTGGGCCATGGAGCGAGACAGGGGTTAGCCCGTCGGCGATGAGCCCTTCGGTTTCAACCTGACGTCAAATAATCGGCGATCAGCTTGCCGATTGTCGATGACGCCGTGTTCGCGCCAAAGCGCCCTAAAGCTTTGCCGAGCAGGGTAGCACGGCGCAGCACTTTGCCTCCGTCGGGTGACGGAACTTTGCCGAGTTCGTCTTTCACCGTCTCAGCCAGGACAGCTACCTCCTCCTTTTTGTCGGTAGGGAGCTGCTCAACTTCGGCCGACTTGAGGACATCGGCGAGTTGCCGCGCAAACTCCTGGTACTTGCCGCTCAAGTGGCCTGTCTGCACGATGTTGATAATGCTGTCCCTGACATTTTGAATCGTGACGACGTTCTGCACGGGGTTGGATGCCATTTGTTTTCCTTCGACTACGCCAAAGCCCAAATCTCCAATGATGTTGTCCCGGGCTCTCGTCAGGGCGCCTCGAACACGATCAATGTGCGCGTTGAGACTGTCGTCGCTATAACGCCCCTTTCCTCGCCCTTCCTCTCGCCATTGGATTATTTGCTCGATCAGACCAGACGCGAGTTTTTCAAGGTGTCCTGCATATTGCGGAGCTGCCGGGCCGGCGATTGCTCCAATGAGTTGGGCAGCCCTGTTGAGCGCGTTCACGAACTCCCGCTCGATCACTTGGTCGTATTGGAACCAAATGGCAGAACTCCCGAGCCTGCCATGACCGGACGCGATTGACATGACTCGATTGACGGCATTTTTCGCGGCCTTCAATCCTTCCTCCGCGAGCGAGGGCAGGCGTTGATCCAAATAGGTCTCTATATCGCTCACTCAGGTCCCCGTCTCGTTAGCCGCTCGTTAGCCCGGCGTTAGCCCGTGACGATCTCAAAATAGCCTCGCTCCCGTAAGTCATTGATTTCGTGGCGCGCTCGGAGGGATTCGAACCCCCGACCCCCAGATTCGACCCTGATATTTCGCGCCGAAAGCAGCGCTTTTGAGGGCGCGAGCGGTCATGTGTTCAGCGGTAAGTCTTATTTTGCTTTCCTGGTCGGGCATCTCGCCCTCCTGTGAAAAAGCAGCACCCGGTCGCGTTTCATACCTTCCCGCCGAAGCGGATCGTTGCGACCGGGGGCCGCCCATTACTCCGGGCTCGGTTCAGCCCCGGAGCAGGTACGCGCCGCCTCTAAGGAGATTCATGCAACGGCGCGCACTTTCGTTTGCTTCTCGACCGGCGCAGGCGCCGGCTGCGTCTGCGCGATCTTGACGCCCAACATCGCCCACGCGGGCGCCTCGCTCGGGCGCTCGACCGATTCGCCCGCCGCGAGCGCCTGCTCGACGAGCGGTCGACGAGCTCTAGCCGGCGCCAGGTCTGTGGACTGCGTTCAATGACGCAAGCATCCCCGCCACGCGAAATCGCGGTAACAGAGTTGTTGTACCTTCGTCGCTGCCTGGTGGCTTGGCCCGACAATTCTAGGTGTCCGCGCCGGCCGGCAGGCGCACGGTGAACACCGAACCCTTGCCCGGCTCGCTGGTCACGGTGACGTCACCACCCATCATGCGCGCGAGTTTGCGCGAGAGGGCAAGGCCGAGTCCCGTCCCGCCATAGCGGCGCGCGGTGAGCGAATCCGCCTGGGTGAACTCCTGGAACAGTTTCGCCTGCTGTTCGGCGGTCAGCCCAATGCCGGTATCCGCGACGGCCAGCTCGACCCAGTCGCGTCCGTCCGCGACCTTGCGCACCCGCAACGCGACCTCGCCTTCTTTCGTGAACTTGCAGGCATTGCTTAAGAGATTGAGCAGAATCTGCTTGAGCCGCATGGAGTCGGCGGTGAGCGCACTTAGGTTTCCTTGGGCTTCGACGACGAGGCGGTTCTGGTTCTTCTCAGCGAGCTGTCCGGCGGTGCCGATGACCTCGTCGATAAGCCGGGCCAATTTCACAGACTCAAGGTTGAGTTCGAGCTTGCCGGCTTCGATCTTCGAGAGGTCCAGCACCTCGTTGATGAGGCCAAGGAGATGCGTCCCAGCTGCGTTCACGCGGCGCAGCGGCTCCAGTGCCTTTTCCCGTGCCGAAGCGCGCCGCGTTGGTGACCATCATCTCAGTCAAGCCAATGATGGCGTTGAGCGGCGTGCGCAGCTCGTGGCTCATGCTAGCGAGGAACTGCGATTTGTGCTGGCTTGCCGTTTCGATCTGCCCATACAGCCGTCCCAGCTCTTCGCACATCTTGTTCACATTTGCGACCAATGCGCCCAGCTCGTCGCGATTGGCGACGTGAACGCGCTGAATGAAGTCACCGGCCGAAAGCCGGTCAAGCCGCGCTTCGATCTTCTTGACCGGCCCAATCACCGACCACGAAATGGCATCCGCGCGACCGGAATTCACCTCGACGTGGTCGCAAGCGGCGGGCTTGCCGAGCCTTCCTCCGGCGCGCAAAGCAGCAACGCCAAGGGCACCGAGGAGCGTCGCTTCGTCATCAACGACGCCGGGGCTGCCACGGTTCGCGGCGCTGCCGCGAGCGACGTCACCTGGCAGTTCACCGCCATCCTGGACAAGCCGCCGACCATCGCGCTCGCCAAGGAGCCGGAAGGTCAGGCGCGCGGTGCGTTGCAGCTCTCCTACAAGCTTGAAGACGATTATGGCGTCATCGGCGCGCAGGCGATTTTCAAGCTGCAGAACAGCGAGGGGACCAACGGCCACCCGGCGCGTCCGCTCTACAGCGCGCCCGACTTCCCGCTGGTATTGCCGCAGGCGCGCACCAAGAACGGGGTCGGACAGAGCACTAAGGATTTGACCGAGCATCCCTGGGCGGGCACCGACGTGGCGATGATCCTCACCGCGCGCGATGAGGCCGGCAACGAAGGCCAGAGCGCGGCGTTCGAATTCCGCCTGCCGGAGCGGCCGTTCTCCAAGCCGATGGCGCGCGCGCTGGTCGAGCAACGACGCATACTGGCGCTCGACGGCGATGCCCAGGCGAGCGTACTCACCGCGCTCGACGCGCTCACCTTGGCGCCCGGACAGTTCAACATGGAGAGCAACGTCTATCTCGGCCTGCGC
>JBKPOZ010000207.1:0-19502 GCA_046733355.1 Pseudomonadota bacterium
CACGTGCGCTATTCAACGACGGGCGAGACCATTTTGCGCAACGTGCAGCCACTCTTTGCCGAGCTCGAGGGCGGCGGCTTTGCGGTCGGACTGAACGGCAACCTCACCAACGGACTGAGCCTGCGCCGCGAGCTGGTGCACCAGGGCGCGCTGATGCAGTCGACCACCGATACCGAGGTGATCCTGCATCTCGTCGCGCGGGCGCGGCGCAACAAGTTCATTCATCGATTCATCGAAGGCTTGCGTCAGCTCGAAGGCGCCTATGCATTTGTCGGCCTCACCAACAAGAAGCTGATCGGGGCGCGCGACCCGCTCGGCATCCGTCCGCTGGTGATCGGAAACCTGAACGGGTGCCCGATCCTCGCCTCCGAAAGCTGTGCGCTCGATATCATCGGCGCCAAATTCGTGCGCGACGTGGAAAACGGCGAGGTCGTCGTCTTTGACGAGAGCGGCATGCAGTCGCACAAGCCGTTTCCGCCAATGCCGGCGCGGCCGTGCATTTTTGAATACATCTATTTCGCGCGGCCGGATTCGATCGTGGGCGGGCGCAACGTGTACGACGTGCGCAAGACCCTGGGGGCGGAGCTTGCGCGCGAGGCGCCGGCCGCTGCCGACGTGGTCGTGCCCGTTCCTGACTCCGGAGTTCCGGCGGCGATCGGCTACGCCCAGGAATCCGCCCTGCCCTACGAGCTTGGCATCATCCGCAATCACTATGTTGGCCGCACGTTCATTGAGCCGACGCAGAGCATCCGCCAGCTCGGCGTGCGGCTCAAGCACAGTGCCAACCGCGCTGTCGTTGGCGGCAAGCGCATCGTGCTGATTGACGATTCCATCGTGCGCGGCACCACCTCGGTGAAGATCGTGCAGATGATGCGCGAAGCCGGCGCGCGGGAGGTGCATTTCCGCATTGCTTGCCCGCCGATCACCCATTCCGACTACTACGGCATCGACACGCCGGAGCGCGAAAAACTGCTCGCGGCCACGCACGATCTCGAAGGCATGCGCCGTTTCATCGGCGCGGACTCGCTGGCTTTTCTGTCGGTGAAGGGCCTCTATCGCGCCATGGGTTACGATACGCGCGATGCCGCACGCCCGCAGTTCACCGACCACTGCTTCACGGGGGACTACCCGACTTCGCTCACCGACCAAAGCGGGGAGAGCCCGGCGCCGCGCCAGCTCTCGCTCTTGGCAGAAGCCAGCTGATTTTGCGCGCAGCGAATTTTCCAGTTGTTTACCAATGCGTTCGCGCGCGGGGCGCGCCTCGAGACTTGCTAATGCCGCATTTTTCGTATTTCTTAGGGTCAATTCGGATTTTGGCCGCTCCGGCCGTTGCGTGCCTCAAGGGCGCAGTCGCTTCGGATCCTCCCAAAACCCGGGTTGTGGCGCGCCTCGCAGCGATGTGGGTCGCGTTTCACTCGAAAATAGGCTTCACTGACTAGGAGACAGACGATGCAAAAAGGCACCGTCAAGTGGTTTAATCCAACCAAAGGCTACGGGTTCATTCGGCCTTCAACTGGAGACAAGGACGTGTTCGTCCACATCTCCGCCGTCGAGCGCGCTGGGCTCAGCACGCTCAATGAAGGGCAGACTGTCGAGTACGAGCTCGTGACCAACCGCGGCAAGACATCGGCAGAGAATCTGAAAGTGTCCTGACGCGTCGGGAAGGCCACTACTCGGCCAGCGAGTTCTTCCCGTAGCCCCCGGCCTTGCGCCGGGGGTTTTAATTTTGCGATTGCACGTTCGGGGCGAGCAGAACGCTTTCGTCGCACTCCGCGCCGGCAATGATGCAACGGCCGTGCGAGAGCCTGGCGCGTTCCGACGCAACAAGGGCCAGGGCGACCGGATAGATGCGATGCTCCAGCGTGAGCACACGCGCCGCCAGCGCCTCCGCAGTCTCACCCGCACGCACCGTCAGCGCTCCCTGTGCGATGATGGGACCGCTGTCCATTTCCTCAGCGACGAAGTGCACGGTCGCGCCGTGGATTTTCACGCCCGCGGCGAGCGCGCGCGCGTGCGTGTCGAGCCCTTTGAACGCCGGAAGCAGAGAGGGATGTATATTGAGCATGCGTCCGCTCCACTGCATGACAAAGGACGGCGTGAGCAGGCGCATGAATCCGGCAAGGCATACGATCTCAACGCGAGCCTGTTCAAGCACCGCTTGCATTGCGGTTTCGAACCCGCGACGGTCCGCGCCAAAGCGCGCATGATCGACCACCGCTGTGGCCAGCCCGCTTTGCTGCGCAACGACGAGCCCCGCAGCCTGCGGACGGTTTGAAAGCACAAGGGCGAGTTCGGCAGGGTAGGAAGGCTGCAGCGCCGCCTGCGCGAGCGCCATGAGATTGGAGCCGCGGCCAGAGATTAGAACGGCAACACGGCGCTTGCGCATGCATTCACCTGCTTGTTGGACTCACAAGTGCGCAACATGCCGCCTGTGCAATGCATCGATCGCCGCTATACTTACACGGAGGCATGTGGCGGGGCAGCTGAATGCCGCGGCTGGCGCCGAAGCGGGTCGCAGTGAGTATTCCCAATCTTATCACTCTTGGCCGAATTCTGCTGGTTCCGGTCGTCGTGTGGGCGATCACGGCCGGAGAAATGCGCATCGCCTTCGCGCTGTTTGTGGCCGCCGGGCTGAGCGATGCCGTGGACGGTTTTTTGGCAAAGCGCTTCGGCATGAGCACCGAACTGGGTGCCTACCTCGATCCGCTCGCAGACAAGGCAATGATGGTATCGGTCTATGTGGCGCTGGGGGTCAGCGAGGCCATCCCGCATTGGCTCGTGATTCTCGTCGTCTCCCGCGACATCATGATTGTTGGTGCGGTGATCCTGTCGTGGGTGATGGACAAACCAGTGCGGCTCAAGCCTCTGCTCGTCTCCAAGCTCAACACGGTTGCGCAGATTTTGCTCGCGTGTCTGGTGCTCGGCGCGCTCGGCTTCGGGCTGAACGCCGAGATTCCGGTGCTGGGGCTTATTGCGGTGGTCGCGGCGCTCACCTTGCTTTCCGTGATGTTCTATGTCGGGGAATGGGTGCGTCACATGAACATTACAAGCCAATAGCAGGCGATGGGCGCGACATGAACGATTGGAGTCCGGTCTGATGCGGTATGGACGCCATCTCGTCTTCTGGATCATCACCTTTCTCGCGCTGTTCGCGCTGATCTGGCTGCTCCGCGCCATACTGCTGCCTTTCGTGGCCGGACTCGCGCTCGCCTATGTACAGGCGCCGCTGGCCGATCGGCTTGAGCGGCTTGGGCTCAACCGCAGCGTTGCCGCTCTGCTCATCGTTACGATGGTGGTGCTCATTCTTCTCGCGATCGCACTGCTCGTCATCCCGATGTTGGCGCAGCAGGGATTTGGATTGCTGTCAAATATTCCGGGCTATGTCACGCGCATTCGCGAGCTGATTGCGCAATCCGAGCTGCCTTGGCTCCACGCTTTCATTGGCGGCGATTCCAACAAGACGCTCACCGAATTGGCTGGTAGTGCCGCAACCTGGCTCGCCACCTTTGCCGCCTCGCTTTGGGCGGGTGGAAAAGCGCTGGCCTCCTTTGCTTCCATCCTGATCGTGATGCCGGTCGTCACCTTCTATCTGATCAGCGACTGGCACCAGATGATTGCTGTCCTGGACAGCTGGGTCCCGCCGCGCCATCGCGACACCGTGCACGCGCTTGCGAGTGAGATTGACAGAGCCGTATCCGGATTTCTTCGAGGCCAGCTTGGGGTCTGCTTCTTCCTTGGCGTTTATTACGCAATTGCGCTGACGCTGGTCGGGCTCAATTTCAGCCTGCTCATCGCTTTTGCCGCCGGATTTTTGACTTTCGTGCCCTATATCGGCTCGCTCACCGGTCTTCTGGTCGCTACCAGTGTGGCCATCGCGCAGTTCTGGCCGGACTGGAAATGGGTGGTTACGGTGGTCACAATATTTCTGGTCGGCCAGTTCGTCGAAGGTAACATCATTTCTCCGAAATTCGTGGGCGAGCGCGTAGGACTGCATCCGGTGTGGGTGATCTTTGCGATGTTCGCCTTCGGCTATCTGTTCGGCTTTGTCGGTCTCCTCGTCGCAGTGCCGCTTGCCGCCGCCATTGCGGTGCTGGTCCGCTTCGGCCTGCGGCGCTATCTGGCAAGCCCGATCTATTCGGGTGAGAAGCCGATTGCATGAAAGCGCAGCCGCGCCAGCTTGCGCTTGCGCTCGCGCATCCGGAAAGCCTCGCCCGCGACGATTTTCTCAGCGGTCCATCCAATGCGGATGCGTTGCGCCTGATCGAGGCCTGGCCGGACTGGCCCGATCGCATGCTGCTGCTGCTTGGCCCGGAAGGGTCGGGCAAAAGCCATCTTGCGGCAATCTGGGCGCAGGCGTCGGGAGCACGCCTCGTTGCTGCGCACGCGCTGCAGGAGGGCAGGGTGCCTGCTGCGCTCGCCACCGGCGCGGTCGTCGTCGAGGACATCGGCTCGGGCCTTTGTGACGAGCGGGCGCTGTTCCACTTGCTGAACCTTGCACGGGAAACCGGCTCATTCGCGCTGTTCACCGCCCGCTCGGCGCCTTCCGGTCGGGATGTCGGGATCATAGACCTCGTTTCGCGGCTGCGCGCTCTACCCAGCGTCGGTGTTGCAGCACCGGACGATTACCTCCTCCGCGCCGTGCTGGTGAAACTCTTCTCGGACCGTCAGATCGGCGTCGACGAGGCGCTCATCGCATATCTGATGACACGGATGGAGCGTTCGTTCGCGGCGGCGCGTCACCTCGTGGCCGAACTCGATGCCGAGGCCCTGCGACGCAAGCGCCCGTTAACCAGAACCCTGGCGGCGGAAATTTTGCGCTCGGCTTGACGGCTGCGGTTGCCGAGGCGTTATCTTCTAGAACGTAATCTCACCAGCCCGAGAGCAAGAACAGCTATGGCTGAGCGCAGCCAAGTCATTGTCCGAAAAGAGGAAAGTACGCGCGAGCCAGTCCCGGCAACGCCTCCCCTGCCGGTGCGTGAAGTGGAGCTCGCGGCAAGCCCGGATCGCTTTATCAACCGGGAACTGTCGTGGCTCCACTTCAACCGCCGCGTGTTGGAAGAGGCGAGCAACGACGCGCATCCCTTGCTCGAGCGCGTGCGCTTTTTGTCGATCTCGGCCAACAATCTCGACGAGTTCTTTATGGTCCGCGTTGCCGGCCTCAAAGGGCAGTTGCGCGCCGGTGTTCCGGTGAAAAGCCCCGATGGGCTTACTCCCGCAGAGCAGCTCGCCCGCATTGGCGAAAACGTCGCGGTGCTGGCCAGCGAGCAGCAGAAGCGCTGGCGCGAGCTTCGCAAGCTCCTGGCCGAGAACGGTATCGTGCTGGTCGATGGGCCGGAGGTGATTAAGAAGGAAAAGGTCTGGCTCGAAGATCATTTCCTGCGCCAGATCTTTCCCTTGCTCACGCCCCTTGCCATCGATCCTGCGCACCCTTTCCCGTTCATTCCCAACCTCGGCTTCACCGTCGCGCTGCAGCTCACGCGCGTGAGCGACCGCAAGGCGATGGATGCGCTCATCCGCATCCCAAGCAAGACCGATCGCTTCATCCGCTTGCCGCCGGGGGAGGATGCTTCGGTGGCGCGCGTGATCACTCTCGAGCAGGCCATGAGCCTGTTTATCGGGCGGCTGTTCCCCGGCTACACGGTGCGCGGGCAGGGCGCCTTCCGCGTCATCCGCGACTCCGAAATCGAGATCGAGGAAGAGGCCGAGGATCTGGTGCGCGAGTTCGAGACGGTGCTCAAGCGCCGCCGCCGCGGATCGGTCATCCGCCTCGAGCTCGAGGCGGCGATGCCGACGGAGCTGCGCATCTTCGTGCAGCGCGCGCTCGCTTGTGCCGACGACGAGCTGTTCCTGGTCGACGGCGTGCTCGCGCTCAACGAGCTGTCGCAGCTCACCAGCCTCGATCGCCCCGACCTCGAATTCGTGCCCTACAACCCGCGTCATCCCGAGCGCATCCGCGAGCACGCCGGCGACTGCTTTGCCGCCATTCGCGAAAAAGATCTGATCATCCATCACCCATACGAATCGTTCGACGTGGTGGTGCAGTTTCTCCAGCAGGCAGCACGCGATCCGGACGTGGTTGCCATCAAGCAGACGCTCTACCGCACCTCGGCCGAATCGCCGATCGTGCGGGCATTGATCGAGGCGGCGGAGGCGGGCAAGTCGGTCACCGCGCTCATCGAGCTCAAAGCCCGTTTCGACGAGGAGGCGAACATCCGCTGGTCACGTGCCCTCGAGCGGGCCGGCGCGCAGGTCGTCTATGGCTTCATCGAGCTCAAGACACACGCCAAGCTGTCCATGGTGGTGCGCCGCGAGGCGGGCGCGCTCGCCTCCTACGTGCATGTCGGGACCGGCAACTATCATCCGGTCACCGCGCGCATTTACACCGATCTTTCCTTCTTCACCTCCGACCCCGTAATGGCGCGCGACGTCGCGCGCATATTCAATTACATGACCGGCTATGCGGAGCCAGCCGGGCTCGAGAAAATGGCGGTCTCGCCGCTGACCTTGCGCAAGCGCATCATCGAGCACATCGAGCAGGAGATCGCGCATGCCAAGGCCGGCCGGCCGGGCGCGATCTGGATGAAGGACAACGCGCTGGTCGATCCGCAGATCATCGACATGCTCTACACCGCCTCGCGCGCGGGCGTATCCGTCGATCTAGTCGTGCGCGGCATCTGCTGCCTGCGTCCGGCCTTGCCGGGCCTGTCGGAAAACATCCGCGTGAAATCCATTATCGGCAGGTTTCTCGAGCACAGCCGCATCTACTGTTTCGGCATGGGTTACGGGCTGCCGCACGACAAGGCCGCGGTGTACATATCCTCTGCAGATATGATGCCGCGCAATCTCGACCGTCGGGTGGAGGCGTTGTGCCCGATCCTCAACCCCACGGTGCACCAGCAGGTGCTCGATCAGATCATGGTGGCAAACCTGAAGGACAACGAGCAGAGCTGGAAACTCCTGCCCGACGGCACGTCGAATCGGATAAGACCGGCCGCGGGCGAGGAGCCGTTCAATGCTCACAAATACTTCATGACGAATCCCAGCCTGTCGGGTCGTGGCAAATCGCTCAAAAAATCCTCCCCGCGCAGCCTTATACGTCGCCTCGATCGCGCGTAAGCGGGCGAAGCGCAGGGCGATGACGGCGGCGCAGGGTCGGCTCGACTACGGCCCTCCCATCGGTGTCATGGATATCGGGTCGAACTCGGTGCGGCTCGTCGTCTATGAAGGCATGACCCGCAGCCCCACGCCTATTTTCAACGAGAAGGTGCTTGCCGGACTCGGACGCGAGGTGCAGTCGACCGGGCTGCTCGCGGCCGATGCCGTAGAGAAGGCGCTCTCCGCGCTGCGACGCTTCCGCGCGCTGTGTGATCGGCTCGAAGTAGCCCAGCGCTACGCAATCGCGACCGCCGCCTGTCGCGAGGCAAAAAACGGCAAGTCCTTCATTGCCGAGGCGCAGCGCATCTGCGGCACGGAGATCGCCGTGCTGTCCGGCAAGCGGGAGGCACAGCTTGCCGCGCTTGGAGTGGTATCGGGATTCCACAAGCCTGACGGGATTGTCGGCGATCTTGGTGGCGGCTCGCTCGAGCTCACCGAAGTGCACCGTCACCGTGTCAAACCCGGCGTGACGCTTCCCCTCGGCGGGCTGGCACTGCAGGACCTTTCCTCGAAGTCGATCAAGAAGGCCGAGAAGATTGTCAAAAACGCGCTGGAGCGGGCGCGCTTGCTCGAGCGCGGCCGCGGCCGGACGTTTTACGCGATCGGCGGCACGTGGCGGGCCCTCGCGCGCCTGCATATGTGGCAGACCGGCTATCCGCTGCACGTCATGCACGGGTATGTAATGCCGGCACGAGAAGCGTTCGACTTCGCGAGCCTCGTGCATCGCGTCAATGCGGAGACGCTCTCGCGCATCGAGGTGGTCACCGACGCGCGCAGACCGCTCCTCTCCTACGCCGCGCTGGTTCTGGAAAACATCGTGCGCATTGCACGCCCGAAAGAGGTAGTAGTCTCCGCGCTCGGCGTGCGCGAAGGGCTGCTCTATTCGATGCTCGACGAGAAGACGCGCGAGCAGGATGCGTTGCTTGCCGCGGCGAGCGAGCTCAACGTGCTGCGCTCGCGCTCGCCGGCGCATGCGCACGAGCTGATCGCATGGACGGACCGCTTCATGCGGTCCTCGGGGATCGAGGAGACGCAGGAAGAGCGCCGCTTGCGGCACGCCGCGTGCCTCCTTGCCGATATCGGCTGGCGCGCACATCCGGACTATCGCGGGCAGCAGTCGCTCAACATCATCGCCAATGCGGCTTTCGTCTCCATAGATCATCCCGGCCGCGCTTTCATCGCGCTTGCAGCGTTCTTCCGCCATGTCGGCCTGATCGACGACGAAATCTCGCCCCGCTTGCGCGAGCTCGCCTCAACCCGCGTGCTCGACCGTGCGCGCGTGCTCGGCGCCGCTCTGCGGGTGGCCTATCTCGTATCGGCTTCCGCCACCGGCGTGCTGCCGAGTACCCCGATGCTGGTGCAAAGCGGCCGACTGGTGCTGCACCTCGATAACGGCCTCGACAGCCTGGCCGGCGAGCGGGTCTTTGTCCGTCTGCGGCAGCTCGCGCGGCTGATCGGGCGCGAGCCGGTCATGCAAACGCATTAGAGCGGAGGCAGCCATGGCGTTCTGGGTTCGCGTGCTCATTACGGTGGCCGCCATGCTGCTCTCGAGCTCCATTGCCAGCCGCGTCTGGTTCTGGGCCGTGCACTCGGACATTCCCGGCTATCTGAGCGGCGCGATCGGGGGCATCAGCGCGGTCCTCGTCTGGGAATTCCTGCGCGGCTGGCGGCGGAGATAAGCGGAACCTGTTGTCCGCAGCACTAGCGCTGCAGCGTGACGACGCGGCCGCGTTCCATCGCAAGCAGCAGCCGCCCCTGCTTGAGCGCGAGCGCCTTCTCGCCAAATAGCTCGCGCCGCCACCCGTGCATTGCGGGCACGTCCGCCTGATCATCGGCGGCAATACGCTCGAGGTCGTCGGTCGTGGCGATCACCTTGGCGGCTACGCCATGCTGCTCTGCGGTCATGCGCAGCAGGACCTTCAGAAGCTCGACCGTCGCTTGGCCATTCACTGTCGGCTTGCCGCGCTCGAACCGGGGCAGGGTCTTGGGATCACGAGCAAGCCCGCGCCGCACGGCGGCGATGATGGCCTCGCCCCACCTGGACCGCTCAAACCCGCGCGGCAACGAGCGCAGCTGCTTGAGGCGTTCCAGCGTCGTGGGAGCCTGAATCGCGATCTCTCCGATCACGTCGTCCTTGAGCACGCGCCCGCGCGGCACGTCCCGCTCCTGTGCCTCCCGTTCGCGCCACGCCGCCACTTCGATCAGAACGGCGAGCTCCTTCGGCTTGCGCACCCGCGTCTTCAGCCGCTCCCAGGCATGCTCGGGCTCGGAACGGTATGTCTCGGGTGATGTGAGCACCTTCATTTCCTCGCGCACCCACTCGACGCGGGCGCGCGCCTCGAGCTCGGCCGAGAGGCGGAGGTAAATGTCGCGCAGGTGCGTCACGTCGGAGACCGCGTAAGCAAGCTGTGCTTCGGTCAGCGGTCGGCGGGTCCAGTCGGTGAAGCGGTGGGATTTGTCGAGGCTGTCGCCGGTGATGCGTTGCACCAGCTGGTCATACGAGATCGCATCGCCATAGCCGAGCACCATTGCGGCGACCTGGGTATCCACGATCGGCTGCGGAATGAGTCCCGCCTCATGCCAGCAGATTTCAATGTCCTGGCGCGCGGCGTGAAACACCTTCAGCACCTTCGCCTCGCCCATCAATCTGAAAAACGGCGCCAGGTCCATATCCGCCGCCAACGCGTCGATAACCACGGCTTCGTTAGGGCTTGCCAGTTGCGCGACGCACAGCTTCGGATAGTACGTGGTCTCCCTCAGGAACTCGGTATCGACCGTAATGAATGGGTGCTGCGCCAGCCGCATGCAGGCCTGCGCGAGCTCCTCACTCGTTGTGATGGGCTGCATCATTCGGTTCTAGTCCCGTAGCCCTCAGCGAGCAAAGGGCGGGGCGCAACGCCACCCAAGCCTTATTTGATTCGCAGCGCTCCGGCGCGCTCATCCTGCGCCTCGCACGCGCGGCATGAAGATGAATTGCCAAGGCGACGGCATGGGCCCGACCGGCACCTCGATAAGGGTCGGCTCGCGAGCCTTGAAGGCCCGCTCGAGAGCCGTACGCAGCTCCCGCGCATTACGCGCGCGCTCTCCGCGTGCGTCGAAGCTTTCTGCGTAGTGCACGAAGTCCGGGTTGGTGAGGTCGCTTGCAATGAGCCGGTTGCCGAATTGCTCCTCCTGGATGCGCCGCACGTTGCCGAATGCATTATCGTTGAACACGACTGCAGTGAGCGGAATCCCGTGCCGCATCGCAGTCGCCAGCTCGTTCGAGGTGAAAAGAAAACCGCCGTCACCCGAAATCGAGACGACCGGCAGTTCGGGGCGCGCGTGCTGCGCGCCGAGCGCCGTGGCAAAGCCCCAACCCAGGTTGTCCTGATAGCCAGGTGAAAGGAAGGTTCGTGGCTTGTAAACCGGGAAGAGCAGGCGAGAGGCAAAGCCGATCTGCGTGACCTCGTCGACGAAAATGCCGTCCTCCGGGAGCGCGGCGCGGATTGCCTCCAGGAACGCGCCCTGCGGGCCCAACACTTTGAGCTTGCCGCTTATTTTTGCCTGTCTCTCCTCGAAATCCGCGCGACGCGAGGGACGCTCTGCCCCAGAGAGAAGCGCAATGAGCCCATGCAGAATGGGCTTGGCGTCGCCGAGGAGGGTCACTGCGGGAGGAGCGAAGCGCTCCGGTTCCTCAGGATCGGCGTCAACGCGAATGATCGCCAGATCCCGGTCGATGCCCCAGTGCGTCAGTGGATAGAGCAATCGCGTGCCAACGCCGAGCACCACGTCGGCCTCACCCCACAGTTCGTGCCCGAGTGGCAGTGTGACGCTCAGCGGATCGCGGCTGTCGAGAACGCCGCGCCCACGCCGATAGGCAAGAACCGGAGCCTGGAGGCGTCGGGAGAGCTCCCTCACTTCCGCGCTTGCATCCTGAGCGCCGCCGCCGGCGACGATCAGCGGGTTTTTTGCATTGGACAGCAGCGTTGCTGCACGCTCGACGGCATCTTCATCAACGGCCGGAGCGGGCTCTGGCGGCGGCACGGCAATTGGGCCGACAGGGCCTGCGCGTCCCCACACGTCCATGGCGCATTCCAAAGCCGCCGGTCCCGGCCGGCCCGTGCGCATCGCGCGAAGCGCCTGTGCGATGAGTCGCGGCGCTTCCTGAGGCGCGCGGATGCGCGCCGAGAAATCGACGAGGCGCGAGATGATCCCGCCCTGGTCGCGCATCTCGTGCAGGTGGCCAAAGCCGCGTCCGATCGCCGCTTGCGCGATCTGCCCGATGAGCGCGAGCACCGGCGCATTCATGCCGTATGCCGTGAGGAGGGCCGCTGCAGAATTGAGAAATCCCGGACCGGGGACGACGCTGTAGACCTGCGGCTTGCCTGTCGCGAGCGCAGCACCCAGCGCCATGTATGCAGCACCAGCCTCGTGGCGCGTATGCACCGTGCGAATGCGATCGCGTGCTGCAAAGAGAGCGTCGAACAATGGATCGTTGTGCACCCCCGGCAGAGCGTAAATCGCGTCCATGCCATGCGCGAGCAGCGCGGCCACCGCCGCCTCGGCAGTAGTCAGGCGCGCATCCGTTGCCGCCATGAGCCGCCTCAGGCCTGCAGGGTGGAAGCTTGACAACGCGCGGCCCACATGTGCCTGTCCGGCGCGATCTGGAAAGCCTTATGCATCGTTATCGCTCCCATACCTGCGGCGAATTGCGGGAAATCCACATCGGCAGCGATGCGCGCCTTGCGGGCTGGTGTCATCGCATTCGCGATCACGGCGGGCTCCTGTTTATCGATCTGCGCGACCATTACGGGATAACCCAGCTCGTCGTCGACCCCGCTTCCCCCGCATTCAAGCCGGCGGAGCAGCTGCGCTCCGAATGGGTCATTCGCGCCGACGGCAGGGTGCGACGGCGCCCGACCGGAACGGAAAATCCCGAGCTGCCGACCGGCATGGTCGAGCTCTATGTCAACGAGATCGAGGTGCTTGGCCCTGCAGCCGAGCTGCCCTTCCAGGTTTTCGGCGAGCAGGAATACCCGGAGGAGCTGCGGCTGAAATACCGGTTTCTCGATCTGCGCCGCGAGCGGCTGCATCGCAACATCATGCTGCGCGGCGCTGTTATCGATTCGATCAGGCGCCGCATGAAGGAGCGGGGCTTCTTCGAATTCCAGACGCCGATCCTCACCGCGTCCTCGCCTGAGGGTGCGCGGGACTATCTCGTGCCCTCGCGGCTGCATCCGGGCAAATTCTACGCGCTCCCGCAGGCGCCGCAGCAATTCAAGCAGCTGATCATGATTTCCGGCTTCGACCGTTATTTCCAGATCGCGCCCTGCTTTCGGGACGAGGATGCGCGCGCCGACCGCTCGCCCGGTGAGTTCTATCAGCTCGATCTCGAAATGAGCTTCGTCACCCAGGACGATGTGTTCGCCGCGGTCGAGCCGGTGATGCGCGGGGTATTCGAGGAATTTTCCGGCGGCAGGCCTGTGACGCCCCGATTTCCGCGCATTCCCTACGCCGAGGCCATGGTCAAATACGGCTCCGACAAACCCGACCTGCGCAATCCGCTCGTCATCGCCGACCTGAGCAAGCACTTCGAGGACCCGACCGTCGCCTTTAATGCGTTCAAGCGGCTGATTGCCGCGGGAGGGGTCGTGCGCGCGGTGCCGGCGCCCGGAGCTGCGGCGCAGCCGCGCTCGTTTTTCGACAAGCTCAATTATTGGGCGCGCCAGGACATGGGGGCACCGGGGCTTGGTTACATCGTCTTCGAGAAGGAAAACGAGAGCGTGCTCGGCAAGGGGCCGATCGCCAAGTTCATTCCCGCAGATGTGCAGGCGCGGATCATGGCGGACGCTGGCCTGCAAGCAGGGGACGCCGTGTTTTTCGCGGCCGACCGCCCGGCCGGCGCCGCCAGGCTTGCGGGCGCAGCGCGCGCGAAAATCGGCGAAGAGCTGGGGCTCGTCGACAAAAACCGATTCGAGTTCTGCTGGATCGTCGACTTTCCGATGTATGAATGGAACGAGGAGGAGAAAAGGATCGACTTTTCGCACAACCCGTTCTCCATGCCGAACATGGCGGCCGAGGCATTTCTCGCGCTTGATCCCGCGGACCGCGAGACAATCCTCTCGATCCGGGCGATTCAGTACGACATCGTCTGCAACGGCACTGAGCTGTCCTCGGGCGCCATCCGCAATCACCGGCCGGACGTCATGCGCAAGGCTTTTGCGATTGCCGGCTATGGCGAGGACGTTCTGGAGCAGAAGTTCGGGGGCATGCTGCGCGCGCTTTCCTTCGGCGCCCCGCCGCACGGCGGCATTGCGCCCGGCATCGATCGCATCGTGATGCTCCTGTGCGGCGAGGAAAACCTGCGCGAGGTCGTGCTCTTCCCGATGAACCAGCGCGCGCAGGATCTGCTGATGGGGGCGCCGTCGGCAGTCTCGGCGCGCCAGCTGCGTGAGCTGCACATCCGCCTCAATCTGCCTGAGCAAAAGGAATAAGCGTTCGCGGCGCGCGACTCTAACAACAAGTAAACGGGCAAGAAGCGCAGAATCTTCTTGACTCCGGGGACGTGGAGCTTATGTGGAAAAAGCCGCCGTTGATCTGTCCGCGTGGGGCTGATCGGGCGGCATTCGCATGCCGTGGCGCCGCTTGGTCGGCACTCGGGTTTGGATCACTCGGTTGGGGAGGACGGCGATGCGCCAGAACGCCCTCTTGCGATCGGAAAAGGGCCTGGCTCCTTCAGGCACTGCCCGAAAGAAAGCGCTCAGTGTCGTTAAGTCCGCCGACCAGGTTGAAGAGCGTCAGGATCACTTCGCCCTGCGTAATGGCGTACGTTGCGCCGGCGTGCATCTGATTGTGGATCTGCACGGAGCGAAGGGGCTCGACGATATCGATCTCGTGGAAGCGACGCTGCGATGCTGCGTCGATGCCGCGGGGGCGACGTTGCTGCACATCCACGTGCATCATTTCCAGCCGAACGGCATATCCGGGGTGGCGGTGCTGGCGGAAAGCCACATCTCCATCCATACCTGGCCCGAGGTCGGCTATGCCGCCGTCGACATCTTCATGTGCGGCAGTGCCAACCCGGACGCCTGCGTGCCCGTGCTGCGCGAGGCCTTCGGTGCCGCGCGCGTCGAGGTGAACGAAATCCTGCGCGGGCAGGACGCCTGAGCCGGCGAGCTCCTTCTCCAACAGGGGGAGAGTTGGGGTGAGGGGTTATGGTCTCTCTATGAGTTGTATCCCTCTCGCCCCCTGCCTCTCGTCCCACGGGGAGAGGGAGTAATGGCGCCCAAGCGCTGCATCCCGGAGACGCTGTTCGACGATCTTGGCTTCCGGCTGAGCTTCGAGGCTGAACGCGTTCTTTACGAGACGCAGACCGAGCACCAGCATCTGGTGCTCTTCGAGCAGAAGTTCTTCGGCAAGGTTCTGATGCTCGATGGCGCCATCCAGGTCACGAGCAAGGACGAGTTCGTTTACCATGAGATGATGACGCATGTTCCCATTCTGGCGCATGGGAATGCGCGCGAGGTGCTTATCGTGGGCGGGGGCGACTGTGGCATCGCCGAGGAGGTGCTCAAGCACGAGTCAGTGCGGCGGCTCACCCAGGTGGAGATCGACGCATCGGTTGTCGAGTTCTCCAAACAGCATTTCCCGCAGTTCACACGGCCCGTGCTCAACAGCAGCCGCTTCGACCTGATCATCGACGACGGCATGAATTACGTGGCCACCACGAAGCGCCGGTTCGACGCCATCGTCGTTGACTCGACCGATCCACAGGGGCCCGGCAAGGTCCTGTTCAGCGAACGCTTCTACCGCGCCTGCAAGCGCTGCCTCACTCCCGGCGGCGTGCTGGTCACCCAGAACGGCGTGCCCATCTTTCAGAGCGGCGAGCTCGTGTCAAGCATCCGCAAGTTTCGCAAGCTGTTTGCCGACGGAAGCTGCTATGTGGCGGCCATTCCCACTTATATCGGCGGTCACATGACAATGGGCTGGGCGAGCGACAATCGCCGCCTGCGCCGCATGCCGCTTGCGACCATCTCGGCCCGCTACCGCCGCGCGGGGAGCTTTGCCACTAAATACTGGACGCCCGAAGTGCACGTGGCTGCCTTCGCCCTTCCCCGGTTCATCGCCGAGCAAGTCGCAAAGGCCAACGTGCGCCGCTAGAGCATGATCCCGAAAAGCATGCCCTCGGGCTTGACCCGGGGTGGGAACCGGTTTTCGGAAGAGAACATGCTCCCCCAAATATGTAGAGCAGGGTAGCGATTAGAAGAAAAGCTACCTGCTCTGGGGCCAACAAAATTGGGCGGCCGCAAGGCCGCCCAGTCGAAACGCCACGCGGGGAGGAACGCGGAGGCTCGATGCGTGTAAACCAAGTCAACTTTCTCATGGGCGCGCAGCGCTGATTCGTCAAGCGCCTGGTGGCTGCACGCGCGGCACCCCTCGCCACGTAACGAGACTGACGCCGGGCGCGAGCGTCACCTCAGGGTCGGGCACCAGACCGTGGCTTGTCAGCACCTGCTCGGGAGTCGTGCCAAGAGCCGATGCAAGCCCCCGAAACACCGGACGGCCCCCCGGCAACCGCGCTCCGGCAACCCGTGTGAGATGAAACGCGTCATAGCCGCGCTGCCAAAACAGCTCGTACACGTCAGTGCCGCCAATCACGGCAAGCGTGCCGGAATTGATCTCCAGCCGCTGCAACGCCTCGCTGAGTGAGGCGCCGGCGGGGTTCCAGCAGAGCGCGTAGCGGTGTGCAGCATGCGGCGCGAGCGCGGCAACTGTCCGTGTCACGATCAGGCGCTTCCGCTGCGAGGCGTGCGGGCCGCCCTCACAGGAATGACGCCCGTGCACGACGAGGGCGGCCTGGTCGAGACTGTCGTGGAAGAATTTCTGATCGGCTTCGACCGTCAGCACCGCCGGCATATGCCCTGCCGCATCGGCAATCATGCCGTCCTCCGACACGATAGCGTAACCTTCAATGTGCATACGCATGCAATGGCGCGAGGGCTTACGCGAATTGCGTGGTGGACCGGAGCGGTATCGCGCCCATCCGCGCGGCGACTTCCCGAGGCACGCGATAGTCGCGCAGGACGCAAGCAAAGTCGTGCAGCCCGCACGTTTCCCGTTGGACGACGAAATGCCAAAGCGCCAGGCTTGCCTCGTCTAAGAGGTGCTCGCGATTGCTTGCGCTCGCATCGAGCGGGGAGAGCGCCTCGAGTGCCAGCTCCAACGCGCGTCCAAGCCGCCCCAGAGTGCCGGCTTTCGCTTGCGTAAACTCGCGCTCAAGCGCGCAGGGGAGCGGCAGGATTGCTTGGTCGGTCATGGGCGCTACCTATCTGCGGAACGATACCTCTCACTCCAATACCGCTCGTCGAAGCATGTTGCAGCGGAAGGGAGAAACGGGAACCGGTGCTTTCGTCCAGCGTTCATGCCTCAGCTTCTTTGGCACTGGGAAGGAAGCGGCATGCGATTCGAGCCTGGAAGCTGGATTGCCGTTTCCTCGACGATGAAGTGTCGACATTGCGAACAGCCGGGACAATGTCTGATCAGTGACTTATCGCTGGGCAGCGTGGCCAAGGAAGTACCGGCTCGGCCTAGCAACAGGAGCTCCCTCAATGTGTGACTACAGTCTGCACCATGTCGCGACCAGACCCGCCAAGATTGAGGACAAGCTGGTAGTGACCAAATTCCAGAACTCGATCACGCGTGGCTTTGCCGACCCCGCAGAGCCGAACATAGCGGTTTGCCTCCTTCCGGGCACCGAAATCGCATTTGAGCAGAACGTGGAGTGCGAGCCCTCTTTCGGGATCGGCATCCTTCCGAACAAAAAGATCGGCCAGAAACTCGCGCGTTTCCGGCAGATTAACATGGAGAATGCCGTGACCCATCACGATGCGCTCGAATTTCCCGACGGCCAGGTGGTGCTGCTCACCCGTTTGTGCGAGGGCCAGCGTGCAACGGTGCTGCAATTACCCGCCGCAGCCCGTCAGCCGCAGGAAGCAAAGACGCAGGTGGCCAGCAGCGAGGCGCGCGAACCCTCGCTTGCTCGCTGAGCAGCGTATTCCATTATCTGCGCGGCGCAATACGCTTCGCTATTGCTCCCTGCCTGGAGAGAAAAGCAAAGAGCCGCCCGGCGGGCCGGCGGCTCTTCATCTTTGGTTCTCGTTAGTGCGGCTTGCGCGGGGCTCAGGCGTCAGGAAACGACACAAGCGTCTCGAATTTGTAGCCGCACGCCTCGCACTCCCAGAGGTGCCGCACGCGATGACGGTCCAGATACTCGGACCATTCCGGCAGGAAGATCAGCTCCCCGCACTGCGCGCACTGATTGGGCACTCTACCGCGGACTGTTCTGCGCGGGCTTTCTATTCGGAGCTCCATGACGTTTCCTCCGCCATGTACTCCCCCTCTCCCGAGCCCATGCTAGCGGATTTCAAACGGTAATAAAGCAGTAGCCCTGACCTAAAGCAGCCGGCTTGGATTTCTCTCTGTATTTCAGCCGGATGACGCCGCTGCACGATGAAAAGCTTCAATTTGCAAGATCGTAGCAAGGAACGTTTCATTTCTTTGTTGTGTTTAATGGCGTGGGACGCTGACGAGGGAAGTGGCCGTGCCCGCGGCGTGGGACGTGCATCCGGACTTTGGGCTACTGTGCATCTCTGCCCGCCTTCGGCGCAGGCTGCGACTTGGATTTTTCTTTGCCTGCGCGCTTCTGGCCGGCACGATAGCTTACAGGCTCGATGTGGCGCAGGACGGTACCGAAGCCCGCCAGGCCTTCGCGCTTGCGCCCGCGCATGCCTCGCGAGCCGTTGCACCGGAACCGCGCGCAACAAGCGAGGCATTGGCCGAGCGACGGAGCAGCCGCTTGTGTGCTGGCACCCCATCGTTCCTGGACGGCACGTGTACCTTCGGTGCTCCGCGCCGGATGCAGCACGTCCGTTCGCTCGCCGCACCTCCCGCGCTCGCTTCCGTGTTGATCGGGCGCGCAGGCGCACCGGCCGTCCAAGCGACGGATGCACCGCCTCGGAGCACTGCCGCGGAGGCGGCGGACGAAGCAGTCAGTGCCTCTATCGTGACGCAGCCCGCCGCGACGGAAGCTCCCGCTCAATCTGCCCATCCCGAACGCAAGCAGGCGCATGGCGAAGCGGGCAAGCGGCACCATGCCGTCGCCGCACACTATGCCGAGCAGGGTCGTCGCGCCTCGACCGGGCGTGGGGGCTGGGGATCCCTCTGGTAGCGGCCGACGTTCCGTCGCATCTGTTCCCAGAAGCGCCGTTGCCGGTATAGTGCGGCAACGCCAGCGACAGGGAGAACGACATGCCGGAGGTCTTTGTGCACGCGGTCAAGGGACGCACGCTCGAGCAGAAGCGCGCTCTCGTCAAAGACATTACCGATGCCGTGGTGAAGCATTTCGCCGTGGCCCCGGAAGTCGTCACGGTCGCCATCATCGAGACCGAGCCGACCGCAAAGGCTAAAGGCGGAGTCCTGTTCAGCGAAATGCGCCGTTAACCCGACCGGCGCATGCAGCGTCTCGACGGCAAGGCTGCGCTGGTCACGGGAGCGGCTTCCGGCATCGGCCTTGCGACGGTTGAGCTTTTTGCGAGCCGCGGGGTCAAGGTTGCGCTCAACCATTTGCCCGAAGACGGCCGCGGACCGGCGGCTGTCGAACGCTTGCGCGCGCTTGGCCATACCGTCATCCCCGCGCCGGGAGACGTCTCTGCGCCCGGGCAGGCAGAAAAGATGGTGCGTGACGCGATCGATGCACTGGGCCATCTCGACTTTCTCGTCAACAATGCAGGAACGCCGGCGACGGTTGAGCCGATCACGCCTTCCGAGCTCGAACGCCTGACTGACGAATTCTGGTCCAGCATTCTTTCCACCAATCTGCTCGGCCCGTTCCGCTGCACGCGGGCGGCGGCTTCCGCGCTCAAAGAGGCGCATGGCGCCGTGTGCAACACTGCATCGGTCGCCGGCCTCAACATGCCCGGCTCAAGCATGGCCTACGGGGCGAGCAAGGCCGGGCTGATCAATTTGACGAAGAACCTTGCGCGAGCGCTCGCGCCGGAAGTGCGCGTCAATGCCGTCGCGCCGGGCTTTGTCGACACGGATTGGACGCGTCCATGGCCTACCGCGCGCAAGCAGGCCTCCATCGAGCGCACGCTCCTCAAGCGCGCCTGCACGCCTGCCGATATTGCCGCGGCCATCGTCTTTCTCTGTGCCGACACGACGATGGTTTCCGCACAAACTCTGGTCGTCGATGGCGGCTATTCGCTGTAGCGAGAGTGCCGTAGGGTGGGTTGAGCGAAAGCGAAACCCACCGCTTGATGCACGCACGAAGATGATGGGTTTCGCGGCGCTCAACCCATCCTACAAGGTAT